>NZ_JBEZKA010000013.1:0-229242 GCF_040651435.1 Streptomyces sp. NPDC048479 | reverse complement strand
GACGGGCCGACCAGGCAGAACACCTCACGCGGGGCGACCTCGAGATCGATGCCCTTGAGGATGTGCGCGGAACCGTAGGACTTGTGGACGCCCTCAGCCTTCACCATCGGGTTCATCACACCCCCCGGGGGCTTGCGAGGGACAGCATGTTTGCCTTGACCTTCTGCCACGGCGTGGGCGGCAGCTGCCGCAGCGACCCGCGGGCGTAGCGGCGCTCGACGTAGTACTGGCCGACGCTGAACACACTGGTCAGAGCCAGGTACCAGACAGAGGCCACGAACAGCATTTCCATCACCGCGAACGACGTGGAGCCGATGTTGGTAGTGGCCCGCAGCAGTTCCACGTACTGCACGGCGGAGACCAGCGAGGAGGTTTTGAGCAGGTTGATGAACTCGTTGCCGGTCGGCGGGATGATCACCCGCATCGCCTGCGGCAGCACCACCCGGCGCATGGTGCGGGTGTTGGTCATGCCCAGCGCGTGGGAGGCCTCGGTCTGGCCCTCGTCGACCGACTGGATGCCGGCCCGGACGATCTCGGCCATATAGGCGCCCTCGTTCAGGCCCAGGCCCAGCAGGGCGACCACGAACGGGGTCATCACATCGGTCATCTCGTCCTTGTTCAGCGCCAGGTTGAACCAGAGCAGCAGCTGCACATACACCGGTGTGCCGCGGAAGAACCAGATGTACAGCCAGGAAACCGCACCCGTCACCGGGTTCTTCGACAGCCGCATGACCGCGAAGACCACCCCCAGCACCAGACCGATGGCCATCGACAGCACGCTGATCAGCAGCGTACGGCCCAGCCCCTTCAGCACCCGGTCGTCGAAGAGGAAGTCCCCCACCGTCGCCCAGCGCACATCACCCTGCGAGAACGCGTAGATCAGCGTCGCCAGCAACGCCACCACGATCAGACCGGAAACCCAACGGCCCACGTGACGCACCGGAATCGCCCGGATCTCCTCCGGGGCCCGGTCAATCGGTCTACTCACCATGTCTTCCTCTCGGTGGAACGCATTGGTCAGGAACCGGCGTTGACGGTTGCCTTGGTGATCGCGCCACTGGCGGCGTCCCATTTCGAGAGGACCTTGGTGTACGTGCCGTCCGCGATGATCGCGTCAACCGCCCCCCTGAGCGCGTCACGGAGCTGTGCGTTGTCCTTGTCGACGGCGATACCGAACGGACCGGCGTCGACCTGCTCGCCCACGACCTCGAACGCCTTGCCGCCGTCCGCCTTGCGGGACAGGTCCAGGGCCACCGGATAGTCGTTGACCCCGGCGACCGCGCCGCCGGACTTCACCCGGGTCTGGGCCTCCGCATCGGTGTCGAAGGACTCGATCTCGACGGCCGGCTTCGCGGCCTTCACACACGCCTTCGACTGAGTCTGCACAGACTTCTCGAAGGTGGTTCCACGCTGTACGGCGGTTGGCCTGCCGCACAGATCCGCGATGGACTTGATGCCCAGCGGGTTGCCCTTCTCGACGTACACGGCCGTGCCCGCGACGAAGTAGTCCACGAAGTCGACGCCCTTGCCGGCTTTCTTGCCCTTCTCGTCCAGGCCCTCCTGACGGGCCTTGGTGTCGCTCATGGAGGAGATGACGACATCGTGGCGGCCGGAGTTCAGCGCGGTGATCAGGCCGTCGAAGGAGCCCGAGGTGAACTCGAACGTCACGCCGAGCTGCTTGCCCAGTTCCGCGGCGATGTCGGGGTCCACTCCGACGATCCGGCCGCCCTCCTCGTACTCCATCGGCGCGTACTGGGCGTCCGTGCCGACCTTGATGACACCTGCCTGCCGGATGCCCGCCGGCAGCTTGTCGAAGAGCGGCGCGCTGCTCTTCCTGCCGCCGGCTTTCTCCTTCTCCGCGTCGGCGGTCTGGTTGCCGCAGGCGGTCAGCAGCAGGCCGGCCGAACACGCGGCGGCGACGGCCGTGAGCGCACGGCGGCTCGGTATGCGTGCAGTCATGATCGAGTTCTCCATCGGTGAAGGGGTGAGGCGGGGCACAGAAGTGCGCGGCGGAGTGTCAGTCGGCCCGCGCGGTGACAGCGGCGTCGACGACGCGCGATGGGTCGACGACGCGCATGTGCGAGACGCCCGGATCGACCGCGCCGCGTACATGGCCGCTCGGGGCCGACGCGGTGCGCTGCAGGAAACGGACCGTCTCGGCGGTGACGACCTCCCCGGGCAGCACATTGGGGATGCCCGGCGGGTACGCGGCCAGTGTGTCGGCGGAAATGAGACCGACGGCCTTTGCCGCGGGGACCACGCGGGTGGGGCTCATAAAGGCTTCACGGGCGGTGAGCCGGGAGGGTCCGGGCTGCGGCAGTGACAGCCGTAGCCGCTCGTCGGCGCTTCCAAGGCCGGTGCTTCCAAGGCCGGTGCTTCCAAGGCCGGTGCTTCCAAGGCCGGCGCCGCCAAGACTGTCGCCAAGGCCGGTGTTTCCCGTGCCGGTGCCTCCGGGACCAGTGCCTGCAAGAGGTGACGGCAAGGCGTGCAGGGCCTCGATGAACCGGTCGGTACCGGGGGCCGAACCGGCGCCGACCACCGCGACGATCGCCGAGTCGGTGGCCACCTCCACCATGATCCGATGGTCGCGCGACAGCCGGCGGCGTGCCTCGTGGCCCGGGATCCCTCCGGCACGAGTGTCGATGGCGATCCGCAGCGGATCGGCTGTCACGATGTCGGGGAACCGTCCGAAACCGTCGCTGACCACGACGAACCGGCCGACGGAGCGGATCACTTGGCGTATCTCGTCCGCTGCCTCGACGGAGGCGCCGACGGCGTCGCGGCCTGCCATCAGCGTCATCCGGGCCAGGTCGAGGGAGGCCAGCAGCAGCGCGCTCGAGCTCGTGGACTGCACCAGCCGGAACGCCCGGTCGATCAAGGGCTCGAGCACGTCGGCGAACGGTCCGTGCCTGAGGTGCAGCATCGCGGACTGGGTGAGGCTGCCGGCGAGCTTGTGCGTACTGGAGGTCACCAGGTCGGCGCCCTGCGAGAGCGCGTTACCGGGAAGGCGCGGATGGAATCCGAAGTGTGCACCCCAGGCCTCGTCCACGATCAGCGGGATGCCCGCGCCATGGGCCACCTCGGCGAGCGCGCGTATGTCGGCGACCGCACCGAAGTAGCTGGGCGAGACGACATAGGCGGCCGCGGCATCGGGGTGCCGGGCGACGGCCGCGGCGAGATCCTCGGCCGTCACACCATGGGCGATGCCCTGCTCCGTGTCGACGGACGGCTGGACGAAGGCGGCCTTCAGCCCGGACAGCACCAACCCGTCGATCACGCTGGAGTGCACGCTGCGCTGGACGACGAGGGTACGCCCCAGGGCCGGGGCCACCAGGGACGCGATGTGGTTGCCCTGCGAGGCGCCGTTCGTCAGGAACCAGGTGCGTCGTGCTCCCCACGCTTCCGCGGCCAGGGCCAGCGCCTCATCCATGGGGGTAGCCGTACCGAGGTCGAGGCCCTCGAGCAGCGGAGGGAAGTCGAGGCGCAGCGGCTCGGGCCCGAAGGTCCCGGCGAGCGGGCCGAAGCTGTCGGGCTCGGCGGCGTGACCCGGGACGTTGAGGCGGAGCCAGCCCCGGCCGGCGTGGGTCCTGAGGGCCTCGGCAAACGGAGCGCGGCACTGTGCGGACACCGGCGGTGAGAGGTCGGGTACTGCTGCGGTTCTGGTGTTCACGCCGGTCAGCGTGCCAGCGCGAGGCTCATAGAGGAATGCTGGAGTTCTCTGGGTATCTCCATAGAATGTCTATATGCTCGAGCTTCGTCACCTCCAGGTACTCAAGGCCATCGCGCAAGAGGGCTCGCTCGCGGGCGCCGCCCGCGCGCTGCACTACGCACAGCCCACCGTCACGCACCATCTGACCGTCCTCGAAGCCCACTTCGATGCTGCGCTGGTGCAGCGCGGGCCCCGCGGCGCCGTACTCACCGAACTCGGCGAGACACTGCTGCCGCATGCGGAAGCGGTCCTTGAGCGCCTGCAGCTCGCCGAATGGGAAGTCCGCGGGCTGGCCGAGCGCGGCACCCGCACGCTGCGTATCGGCACTTTTCCCACGGCCGGTGCGCTGCTGCTGCCACCTGCCGTAAAAGCCCTGAACCAGAAGGGAGTTCATATCTCCCTCGCCGAAGGAGAACTGCCCAGCCTGCTGCGCGGACTGCGGTCCCGCGAGCTGCAGGCCGCGCTCGTCTTCTCCCAGCCGGGCGACCGACTCGACCTGGACGAGGACTTCGAACTGCACCCGCTGCTGACCGACCCGCTGCTGCTGGTCATGCCCGACAACCACAGATGCGCGGCGCTGGATCGGGTGCCGCTGCAAGAGCTGCGCGACGACGACTGGGTCGGTGCCGCGGATCCCCGCGATCCGTGCGACCGCGTCCTGTCCTGGGCCTGCGCGCAGCACGGCTTCGAACCGGTACATGTGATGCGGACCGACGACTACGCCATGGTGCAGGGCTTCGTCGCGGCAGGCACCGGCGTGGCCCTGGTGCCCCGCCTCGCACTCGGCGCCCCGCGCGACGACCTCGCCGTACGGCCGCTGGAGGGGCCACCGCTGGCCCGCGAGATCAGCGTCGCGATCCTCCGCTCGACCGTCGCACCCAGCGCACAGGAACTGGTGGCCGCGCTCACCCGGCAGGCCGGGCACATCACGAGGCAGTGGGAGTCACACGTCAAGGACGCAGGCTGAGCAACAGCTGAGCAGAACCGGAGCGTGTCTGACCTCCGGCGCCTTTCACCCCTCGGTCGTCGGCGGGTCGCCCGCGTCCGGCCCGGTGAGCCGCAGTTGCAGCCAGCAGGAGAGCCGGACGTCGCGGTGGTCGAGGTCGATCCCGAACAGCCGCCTCGGCGGGACGGGCCTGCGGCAGCAAGGTGTAGAGGGTACGGCCGACGGTGGCCACGGCTGCCTCGTCGTGCGCCGCGGCCCAGTGCCGGGCGGCCGCGGCGCCCAGCCGGACGGCCGCAGAGCCCGTGCGGTCGAGCCCGTATGTGGCCGGTGCGAAGCCGAGGAGCGTCAGCGGCGGCCCTTCGGGCAGGCCGAGTCGGAAGCGGATCTCCTGCGGGGTGCCGTCGCCGCGCCGCCGCAAGGCGCCCGATCTCGACCGCGGCTTCAAGGTGCCGGGCTATCCGGTGGTGCCGGTGCTGTCCGTGTCCTTCTGTGGCTACTCGCTCTACGGACTTCCGCTGCCCGCGTACGCCCTGTTCGCCTGCTGGCTCGCTGTTGCCCTGGCGGTGTACCTGCTCTACAGCCGCCACCACTCACGTCTCCGGCCGACCGACGGCGCCGGCCCTCGAGGTCGTGGCCCGGTGAAGCCCTGTGCTCACGTTCGGCGTGCGACCACCACAACGCAGCGAGGACTGCCGTCCGGCAGCCGGCCGATCTCCGGCAGTGGCAGCACCTCCACGGTGAACCCTGCCTGCGTCAGTTCGTCCAGCACGTCCGGCAGCCGGAACGTGCGGTAGTACATGATGAAGCGCGGGTGCCACAGCAGATTCCGGACGCGCATCGCCGCGTCGAAGCCCCACAGGGCCCAGTAGTGCCTCGAGCCCACTCGAGGCGGTGCCGGAACGGGAAAGACGAACCGGCCGCCGGGCTTCAGCGCCGCGTGCACCTGCGCGAAGAGCGTGGGTCGTTCGCGGGGCAGGAAGTGGCCGAACGCTCCGAAGCTCACGGCCAGGTCGAAGGCCCGCCGGAAGGGGAGTGCGCGGGCGTCGGCCCGCACCCAGTTCACCGGCGGTGCCCCGGGGACATCCGGCAGAGTGGATCCGGCGGTGGCGAGCATGCCCGCGCTGAAGTCGACGCCGGTGACGCGTCCCTGGCACAACTGACGCAGGACACCGACTCCGGCGCCGGTGCCGCAGCAGATGTCGAGTCCGGCCGCGAACGGCCCGAGCGGCCGGACGGCACGTACCACCGCGTCCAGCAGACGATCCGATGTCCGGAACGACGTCTGGTCGAACTTCGGAGCCAGCAGGTCGTAGCCGTGCTCGGTGGACGAGAGCGCCTGCACAGCCAGTTCGCGGAAGGTGGGGCTCGTGGGGGTGAACATCATTGATGAGAATATCTGGGCAGGGCGTGTTTGCGCCCGGGCGTCGACCGAACTGCGTGCCGCGGTCCGGCTCGGGTAGTGTTGCCGTCTCCAGCAGGAAACGTGCCGAGGAGGTGAGACCCATTACCGCTGTACCAGGCGGGGTGCTCTCATCTCACGGCTGTGCGGTCCGTCAGGCATAGGTGACCGCGGGAGCGCCCATAGGCATCCCGAAAGGTTCGTATGTCGGTTTCACCGTCACTTCTTCCTCTTTCCGTCATCGTCACCAGGCTTCGTGCCGCCGGCTGCGTCTTCGCCGAGGACGAGGCACAGTTGCTCGTCTCCGCGGCACGCGACTCCGAACACCTCGCTGCCATGGTGGAGCGGCGAGTTGTCGGCCTGCCCCTCGAACACGTCCTTGGCTGGGCGGAGTTCTGCGGCCTGCGGATCGCCGTGGACCCCGGCGTCTTCGTACCGCGCCGCCGCACCGAGTTCCTCGTCGGCAGGGCCGCCGCGCTGGCCGGGCCGCGAGCTGTCGTCGTCGACCTGTGCTGCGGCTCGGGCGCGTTGGGTGCGGCGGTGGTCGCCGGCCTGGACCGGGCCGAGCTGCACGCCGCCGACATCGATCCCGCCGCGGTGCGGTGCGCCCGCCGCAATGTCACCGCCGCCGGAGGCCAGGTCTATGAAGGTGACCTCTACGAGCCCTTGCCCGGCACACTGCGGGGCCGCGTCGACGTCCTGCTCGCCAATGTGCCCTATGTGCCCACCGAAGAGATCGAGCTGCTCCCCGCGGAGGCCCGTGTCCACGAGGCGCGGGTGGCGCTCGACGGTGGCACGGACGGGCTCGACGTCCTGCGGCGGGTGACCGCCGCGGCGTCACTCTGGCTGGCGCCGGGCGGCCATCTGCTGTTCGAGACGAGCGAGCGCCAGGCGCCGCGGGCCGTCGAAACCGTCGCCCGTGACGGGCTGATCCCGCAGGTGGTCAGCTCCGAGGAGCTGTACGCCACCGTTGTCATCGGAACCAGGCCTGCTCCCTGGGGTGTGCTTCAGAAGTAGCGCCGTCCGCCCGCAGGGCGGGCGGGACTTCTCAAACCCGCCCTGGACGCCCGGTCCCGTACGGGTGCTCGCCGCCGGAAGCGTTGTCACCGGCGGCGGCCGGCCATCCGGAGACGAGACGGTGACGCGGGCACGCACGTGGTCGCGTACTGCGCCGGTGTTCACCGCTCGGCAGGAGTGCTCTGCCTCTTCCGCAGGACGGCCGCGATCCGCAAGCACCAGTCCCGGTTGTCCTGTTCGAAGGCCAGGCCGCGCAGGCAGGTCACGTACGGCCCGATCCTTTCGCCGCGGAGCAGGAACTCCTCCTCGTCCGCATCGCCGCGCATCTGCCGCAGAAGTTTGCCGAAGAGCTCGACCTTGGCCTGCGCGACAGCGGCTCGCTCCTCGAGCTGTTCGATCACGGGGCCGGTGCCGATGCGGTCGGCGGCCTGGACCTTGACCAGCAGGTCGTCGCGGATGAACGAGGGTTTCGACGAGGCTGCCGCGAACTGCTCGAGCTCGGCGAGACCGGCCTGGGTGACCTGGAACAGCCGTTTGTTGGGCCGGGTCTCCTGTACCACCTGCCGTCCCGCGACCAGGCCCTCCTTCTCCAGCTTGGCCAGCTCGGCGTACAGCTGTTGCGGCAGTGCGTGCCAGAAGTTCGCGACGCCGACGTCGAACGCCTTGGCCAGCTGGTATCCGCTGTACTCGCCGTCCAGGAGCGCCGCCAGTACGGCGTGCCGCAAGGCCATCGAAGCAGCCCCTTCCCATTCCTTGTCCGTCCCTGCATCATACTCAAGGAACTGACTAGTCATTTTCTTGAGTATGAGAAGAATCAGGATCAGGAGGAGTCATGGAGACTGCTGAACGTTTCCGCGCCGCCGTGGAGGCGCGGGATCTCACCGCGCTCGACGAGCTGTTCACCGACGATGTCCGCTTCTACAGCCCCGTGAAGTTCAGGCCCTTCGAGGGCAGGCCGATGGTGCTGGGCCTCTTCGGTGTCCTGCTGCGGACCTTCGAGGACTTCCGCTACATCGGACAGTTCGACGGCGCGGCCGAGACCAGTACGGACGGTGCGGAGGCTCCGTCGGAGATCCTGCTCTTCCGGGCAGCCGTGAACGGCATGCAGATCCACGGCATCGATCTGCTCCAGTTCGACGAGACGGGCCGGATCAAGGAGTTCACCGTGATGGTCCGCCCGCAGTCCGCGGTCCATGCGTTGAGCGAGGCGGTACTCGCCGGCCTCGTCGCGGACGGCCTCGTCCCCGAGCCCGCCGATCACTGATCGGCTCTCCTTCGCCACTGCAGCCCGCCTGCCCATGTCAGCGCTGTCTCCGCCGCCCTCGTACTGAGGGCGGCGGAGGCGAACGTGTGGGGGAGTGGCTCGGCGTGGTCAGGGCTGGGGCGGGTTGTCCCGGTCCCGGTCCGTGCCGAACTGCTCCCTCATCGTGTCCTGGGCGGTGTCGACCTGGCGTCGGTGCTTGCCCTTTGTCTTGTCGTCGACGAAGTCGCCCGTCTTTTCGATGCCCTGGTCGGCCTGAGACTCATGGCCCTTGAGCATGTGCTTGATCTTGTCCATTACGGACATCAGTCATCCTCCTCGCCGCATGGCCCCCACTCCTCCAGGGTCACCGCACGTGGGCCGGTTCGCATCCGCACGGGCCCGCCACCGGGGCCCATCGTTTCCGGCGCCGCGGAGAAGTGGTCGTCGTCGACCTGCGCCGCGGTCGCCTCGTCCGGGAACGCCTCCACCAATGCAGGCGCAGGAGAGGATCCCGCGAGAAAGGCATATGCCAAATCATCCTCCACGACATGGATCGCATCCGTCTTGAATGCCATAGTGCCAATCGATTTGAAGCCAGATATTCCGGGGGATCAGTTTCGAGGCGACTTGATGTTTGAGTAGGGTGTTGACGCTGCCGGTGGATCTGTCGGATCCGGCTGAATTCGGCAGTGGCCGGAAATGTGTGTGTTGTGAGTGGTGTCCTGTGCGGGATTGGGAGGGGATCGTGGCTGCTGGCTCCTTTGAGGGGCAGTACGTGTGGCATCCGGCGGCCGACGATCGCCAGTTGGCGCGAGCATGCATTGATGTGAAGGCCGGCAGGTACCTCGGCGCACACGACGTCCTCAGGGAGGCACGGGGCGATTTCGATGTGCGGGCCCACCGGTCACTGGTGCTGGCTTCCGAGGCTGCGGACTCCGATCTGGCCGAACGCTGGCTGGCCGAGGAGCCGAGCGCGGAGGCGGCACTGCTGTGGGCGCGCGTGGCGATGCTCCGGGCGTTACGTATGGCGGATGCCGGTGACCGACGGGCGGGCACCCTCGTGGGCATCGCACAGACGGCGTGTGATCGAGCGGCGCAGATGCTGCCCGAGGACCCGACCCCATGGGTGGCTCAACTGGCCATGGCCCGCCTCCGCCGACCCCGCGATCCCGCTCCGCAAGGGCTGCTGACAGCACCGCCGGGCCCCTGGTACCTGTTTTCCCGCATTCTCCGGCTCGACCCCTGGAACCGCGAAGCGCACCACCGGTTCCTGGCCTTCTTCTTCACCCGTCACGGCGGGTCGGCGAGCGCGAGATGGGACGTCGCCTCGTTCCTCAGCCACCGGGCACCGGCCACCTCGGCCCTTCGGCTGCTCCCGCTGGTGGCGCTCGTCGAGGACTACGACCCGTCCGCTCTGCTGGCTGACAGCACGTGGGAGCAGTCCCAGTGGATCGCCACGGCGACAGGAAGCTACAACCACTGGTTTCCGCAGGTGGCCGACTACCGGTTCACTCCGGTGCTGGACCTGGCGTACCTCGCGCACGCGCTGTACATGGCGAAGCGCGAATTCGAGGCACGGGAAGTCTTCACGGCGATGGGCCCGTATGCCTCTCGCATGCCCTGGAGTGCGTTCGGCGAACCCGCGGAGCAGCTCACCAAAGCGAGACGCTCTTGCGGACTGCCGATCCCCAATGCCGCCTGAACCGCCCTGGTGAGTTTACGGAATTCCAGGGCGCACGATGAAATACTCCTTTCAGCGCAATCACCCCCCATCAGCCCCATCAGAAAGGCTGCGATTGTGTCCGAGCGCACATATCTCTCTCGCTCGAAAACCCGTCACGACGAAACGTCTGTCACCCTCGATGATGACGCGACGCTGCATGCCATGGGATATCCGCGGAAACTTACCCGCCGATTCCGTGCATTCGACAATTTCGCGATCTCCTTCACGATCATCAACATCATCTCCGGGATCTTTTCCGCATTCGGGTTCGGAATGGGTGCCGGTGGGCCGAGGATTCTCGTCTTCGGCTGGATCGGCGTGTCGATCATGGTGCTGTTCGTCGGTGCGGCCATGGGCGAAATCGCCTCCGCCTACCCGACCAGCGGCGCGTTGTACTTCTCCGCAGGCAAGCTCGCCAAGCGTCATCGCGGCGCCTGGTCCTGGTACACGGGCTGGCTGAACTTCGTCGGTCAGGTGGGCGGCACCGCCGCCACCAACTACGCCGCCGCCACCTTCATCCAGGCGTTCATCGCGATGCAGTGGCCCTCCTACGAGGCGACAGCGCAGCAGACGGTCGGCATCGCAGCGGTGATCCTGCTGCTCCAGGCGCTGGCCAATACGTATACGGTGCAGCTCGTCGCCCTGGTGAACCGGATCTCCGTATGGTGGCTGCTGATCGGCATGGTGGTGATCGTCACCTCGCTGATCGTGATACCCACGCACCATCAGCCGGCGTCGTTCATGACCCACTTCGTCAATAACACCGGTTTCAGTAATGGCATGTACGCGGCAATGCTTGGTCTGCTCGTCACCAGCTGGACGTTCACGGGCTTCGACGGCAGCTTCCACATGTCCGAAGAGACCGTGAAGGCAACTGTCAACGCACCGAAGGGCATTATGCGTGCGATCGCCTACTCGGCGATCACCGGACTGATCCTCATGCTCGCACTGGTGTACGCGATCCGTGATTATGCCGATACGGCGAGTGCGTCAGCGCCGCCGGTGCAAATTCTCATCGACGCACTCGGCACGGGCACGGCCAAGCTGCTCCTGTTGATCGTGATCGGCGCCATGCTGTTTTGCGGTCTGGCCAACATGACCAGCAATACCCGCCAGATCTTCGCGTTCTCCCGCGACGGGGCGATGCCCGGCTCCCGTTGGTGGCATTCGGTGTCCTCCCGTACGCGCACACCGGTCAAAGCCGTATGGCTCGCCGCGGTCTGCCCCATGGTGCTAGTACTGCCCGGCTGGTGGTCCCACACCGCCTTCACCGCCATCGTGAGCGTCAACGTCGTCGGGCTCTTCCTCGCCTACGGCGTGCCGATCTTCCTCCGGCTGCGGCTGGACGACTTCGAGCCCGGCCCGTGGAACCTGGGGCGTTACGGCAAGCTCGTCGCGGGTATCGCCGTGACCTGGATCGTGATCAGTAGTGTGCTGTTCATGCTGCCGCAGGTCTCACCGATCACCGCCGACTCGTTCAACTACGCACCGATCGCACTGGGAGTGGTGCTGCTCATCGCCACCGTGTGGTGGTTCGCCACAGCCCGTCGGCGGTTCCACGGGCCTGTCAGTTACGGCAGCCCCGACGAAGTGGCTGCCATGGACCTGATCTGACCCGCAACGCACCAGTCACAGCACCGGCAGACCGCCCGCGGCGGCCGCGCCGGCCCCATCGGAAGGGACGAACAGCAGGTATGCACCCCCTCGGCGAAACCCCTCAGCCGCGCTCCACCAGCGAGGCCCCGACTCCCGCCGCCCCGGGCGCCGACGGACTCACCGTCACCGGCGCCTCGCTGGACGAATGGCATCAGGTGGTTGAGTGGGCCGCCGAGGAAGGGTGGAATCCCGGCCGCGACGACGTGGCTTCCTTCCACCCCACCGATCCCGCCGGGTTCTTCATCGGCCGCCTGGGCACCCGGCCGGTATCGGCGATCTCGATCGTCAACTACTCGGAGCAGTTCGCCTTCCTCGGTTACTACCTGGTCCACCCCGACCACCGCCGTCAGGGGTTGGGCCTGGCCACCTGGCAGGCCGCCTTCCCGCACGCCGGAACCCGAACGATCGGCCTGGATGCCGTACCCGCCCAGACCGCTACCTATCAACGTGCCGGGTTCACCGCCGCCAACGACACTGTCCGCTACGGCGGCCGCCCCGAGCGGTCCGGCACCCCGGCAGCGGGAGCCGTGCCCGTCACCTCGGCCCATCTCGACGCGATCGCCGCCTACGACCGGCAGTGCTTCCCGGCCGAACGGGGCGCCTTCCTCACCCGCTGGCTGACCGCCGACGGCCACACCGCGTACGTATACCTGCGCGACGGCCGGATCGCCGGTTACGGAGTGATCAGGCCCGCCCGTGACGGCCATCGCATCGGCCCCCTCTTCGCCGACACCCCTCAGGGTGCCGAAGCGCTCTTCGACACCCTCATCGGGCACCTCGGCCCGGACGAGGAGGTCTCCATCGACATTCCCGAACCGCAGCAGGCCGCCGGTGCCCTGGCCAAGGCCCGCGGCCTCACCCCCCGCTTCCAGACCGTGCGGATGTACACCGGCCACGTCCCTGACACCTGGGTGGCGCGCACCTATGGCGTCACCAGTCTCGAACTGGGATAGCACCGCGTCCTGACGAGGACCGGCGGGTCCCGGTGGGCGGCACACCGGGACCTCGCGCCGCTTTCGCGGGCGTCATCCCGCAACGACTTGATCGTTGTTGTGGCCCTACAGCCACTTGTCCGTGTAGCGTCGCGTTCAGCTGTCATGGTTCCGAAGTACCGGTCGCCCGTGAGCGCGAGTTCACGGGCGTTTTGCTGTTCAGAGTCTCTGAGGGCCAGGGCGATCACCTCCGGATCCCGCACGGTGCGGGAACCGACTACGAGTCCCCTTGGAGGACAAATGGCCAGCGGAACCGTCAAGTGGTTCAACTCGGAAAAGGGCTTCGGCTTCATCGAGCAGGACGGTGGAGGCCCGGACGTCTTCGCCCACTACTCGAACATCGCCACCTCGGGCTTCCGTGAGCTCCAGGAGGGCCAGAAGGTGACGTTCGACGTCACGCAGGGCCAGAAGGGCCCGCAGGCGGAGAACATTCTCCCCGCCTAGTTCAACCCGACGATGCGCCCGCACCCGCGACAGGGTGCGGGCGCATCGTGCGTTGCTGCCGCCATGAGCAGAGCCTTCAGGACGCCCGTCGCAGGACGCCGCCGAGGGGCGCGAGATCTTCGATACCGCACACCTGCGGGGCGGGGGCCGGGGCCCGGCGGGCAGGCCGTCCCCGGTCGGCTCACCTCGCGGGCTCCCGCACAGGCGCGTTGTGGCGTGCGTGCGAGAGGAAGGCGCGGGCGGCGCGGCTGAGTGGGCCGCGCGGATGCACTATGCCGACGGCGCGCAGCAGCGGCGGAGTGAAGGAACGGACCTCCACGCGGTGGCCGAAGGCCCGTAACACCATGTCCCGGTACCAGATCAGCGAGCCGCGCCCGTCCGTCACGCTGGTCACCCAGGCCAGCCGTTCATCCACTTCCACCACGGTCACGGGGCGCACGCCGAGGCGGCCGAACATCGCCTCGAGCTCCGTGCGCCGTCCTGTGCCCGGGGTCGGCAGCACCATCCGCAGTCCACCCAGCATCCGGAACGGCATCGGGTCGGGCAGCCCTGATCCCGGCGGGGAGATAAGTACGACCTCGCGGTCCTGGAGGTGGTGCGTGGAGAGTTCCTTGTCGACGGGGAGATCGACCAGGCCGAGCTCCGCCGAGCCGTCGATCAGCGCCCGCACGAGCGCCTCGCGGCTGTCGTGCTGGCGGAGGCGTACGTCGATGCCGTGGTGGCTTTCGGTGAAGGACGGCACCAGATCGGCGGCGAGGTCGAGGGAGAGGGTCGGGGTGGCGGCCAGGGTCAGCGTGCCGCGTGAACTGCCCGCGTGCGCCGGACCGATGTCCTCGATCGCCTCCACCGAGTCGAGGACTGTCCGGGCCAGGCGCACGACACGCGAGCCCTCGGGGGTGAGGGTCGCCGCTCTGCCCCTGCGGTCCAGCAGTTCCACACCCAGATCGCGTTCCAAGGACTGGATGGAGCGGGAGAGGGCCGGCTGGGCGATATAGACGGAGCAGGCCGCGGCGGTGATGGAGCGGCAGTCCGCGACGGCTACGAGATAGCGCAGCTGTTGCAGTGTGGGGGTCATGAGCGGACGTTAGCGGCCGGGCCTTGCGGGTGTAAGGGGCACCAGTGGGAACAAGTGTCCATTCGGCCAAGGGAGTTGATCCGTGGCCGACAGCAGCCCATACCTCTGTGGCATGGGTGGCTGATGTGCGTTGACAGTGCCCGCCGACCGCCGCACCATTCAACGCGGCATGGCGGTTACTGACGGGTTATTCCTCCTGTGACACCCGTACACCCCCGGTACTCCGTCATCCGAGCGTCACGGCTGTGGCCGTGGCCGTGGTGCCGTGCACCCAGCGGCCGTGAAGCAATGCGTCTCTGCTCCCCCGCCCGGCCCTGCTCGGAACCCAAGGAGAGCCCGTGACCTCTCAGCACACCCGGCACTCCCGTCGGGATCTCGTCGTGGTGGTCAGCCCGTTCGAGGAGCCCCGTCCCCGGATGGTCGCGGCCGCGGAACGTGCCGGGGCGCTGGGCCTGCTCGACCTCGGCAGGGACCGCGACCGGGCGCGCAGCGCGCTTGCCGGGCTTCACGGGTCGTACGGAGTGCGGGTGCCGGCCGGATGCCCGCTCACGCCGGACGAACTGCCCGACGCCGTGGACACCGTGCTGCTCACCGAAGCCTGGTGGCGGACCGGAACGGGCGACTGGGCGGCCGGCGGCCGGCGGCGGGTGTGGGCCGAGGTCGTCAGCCCCGCCGAAGCCGCTGCCGCGGTCGCCGCCGGAGCGGCCGGAATCGTCGCCAAAGGACATGAGGCCGGCGGCCGGGTCGGCGAACTGACCACATTCGTACTGCTGCAACGCCTGCTCGCCGACCCGGGGTTGACGGTCCCGGTCCACGCGGCCGGCGGCATCGGGCTCCACACGGCCGCCGCCGCGGTCGCCGGCGGCGCCGCCGGCGTCGTGCTCGATACGCAGCTCGCACTCACCACCGAGGGCGCGGGCGGTCTGCCCCGCGCGGTCGCGGCCGCGATCCGTGCCATGGACGGCAGCGAAACCACCCTCGTCGCGGGTCACCGTGTCTACACCCGCCCGGATCTCGCACCACCGGAAGGGGACATCGCCGAGGTGCTCGGCGCCGGGGATCTGCGCACCCAGCCGCTGCCCATCGGCCAGGACGGGGCGAGCGCCGCCCGGCTCGCCGCGTGTCACCGTACGACCGGCTCTGTCGTGCAGGCCGTACGGGCGGCCATCACCGACCACCTCGAAGCGGCCGTACGGGCCCGTCCTCTCCAGCCGCGCCCCGGCGCAGACCGGTTGCCGGCGGAAGAGCGCGTGACAGAGCGCCCAGCGGTGGACGAGCGTCGGCCCGGGGACGAGGGTCCGTCCGTGGTCCAAGGACCCATGACCCGGGTCAGCGACCGGCCCGCGTTCGCCTCTGCCGTGGCCGACGCCGGTGGACTGCCCTTTCTCGCCCTGGCCGTGATGGACGGCCGCGAGGTACGCGAACTGCTCACCGAAACCGCCGAGCGCCTGGCCGACCGGCCCTGGGGCGTCGGACTGCTCGGCTTCGCCCCGGACGAACTGCGCCGCGAACAGCTCGCCGCCGTCGCCGAAGTGCGCCCGCCGTACGCGATCATCGCCGGTGGCCGCCCCGCCCAGGCCGCCCCGCTCGAAGCCGCCGGAACCAGGACCTATCTGCACGTACCCTCGCCGGGACTGCTGGAGCAATTCCTCGCCGAGGGAGCGCGACGGTTCGTCTTCGAAGGGCTCGAGTGCGGCGGCCACATCGGCCCGCGCGCCGCCTTCCCGCTCTGGGAGGAGCAGATCGAGCGGCTGCTCTCCTGCCCCCACCCCGCCGAACTCGACGTGCTCTTCGCCGGCGGCATCCACGACGAACGCTCCGCGGCGATGGCCGCTGCCGCCGCCGGGCCGCTGGCCGAGCGCGGCGCCCGGACCGGCGTACTCATGGGCACCGCCTACCTGTTCACCGAGGAGGCCGTCGCGGCCGGAGCCGTACTGCCGGGCTTTCAGCGGGCAGCGCTCGACTGCGACACGACCACACTGCTCCGCACCGCGCCCGGGCACGCGACACGCTGCGCCGCCACACCGTATGCCGATACGTTCACCGCCACCGCGCAGCGGCTTGGGCAGAACGGCGCGAGCCCGATCGAGGTCTGGGAGGAGCTGGAGAAACTCAACCTCGGGCGGCTGCGTATCGCCAGCAAGGGCCTGCGTCACACCGCTGCGGGACCCGTCCCGGTGGACGAGGACGAGCAGCGCGGCGAGGGACTGTACATGCTCGGCCAGATCGCCACCGCACGCACTGACACGACCACGGTCGCCGCCCTGCACGCCCAGGTGACCGAGGGCGCGACGGCACTGCTGGCCGAGCGCGCCGAACAGCTCCGGGGTCTTTCGGCCGAGCCCGCTCCGCACGAAGAAGCCCCGCTCGACATCGCCGTCGTCGGCATGGCATGCCGCTACCCCGGCGCCGGCGACCTCGCCGGGTACTGGGCGAACATCGTCGCCGGGACCGACTCCGTGGGCGAAGTGCCCGCCGACCGCTGGGACCCGGCCGCCCACTACGACCCGGACCCGGCACGGGCAGGGGAGCGGACTCCGTCCCGGTGGGGCGGCTTCCTGCAGCCCGCACCGTTCGACGCGCTCAGCCACGGCATCGCCCCGGCCTCACTCGGCAGCATCGAACCGGTACAGCTGCTCGCCCTCGACGTCTCCGCCCGGGCCCTCGCAGACGCCGGTTACGCCAGGGAGCGGCAGTTCGACCGCTCCCGGACCTCAGTCGTCTTCGGCGCCGAAGCCGGCACCGACCTCGCCGGCGCCTACGGCTTCCGTGCGCTCCACTCCGGCTACCTCGGTGAGCTGCCGCCCGAACTGGACGCCCAACTGCCGCGGCTGACCGAGGACTCCTTCCCAGGAGTCCTCGCGAATGTCATCGCCGGACGCGTCGCCAACCGCCTCGACCTCGGCGGCGCCAACTGCACGATCGACGCCGCCTGCGCCTCCTCGCTCGCCGCCCTCGACCTGGCCTGCAAACAACTGCGTGACGGTGACAGCGACATGGTGCTGTGCGGCGGCGCCGATGTGCACAACGGCATCAACGACTACCTGATGTTCGCCTCCGTACGCGCACTGTCGCCCACCGGCCGGTGCCGGCCCTTCGACGCGGCCGCCGACGGCATCGCACTCGGCGAGGGCGTCGCCTGCCTCGTCCTCAAACGCCTCGCCGACGCCGAACGCGACGGCGACCGTATCTACGCCGTCGTCAAGGCCGTTGGCGCATCCAGCGACGGACGCTCGCTCGGCCTCACCGCACCACGCCCCGAAGGACAGCGGCGGGCCCTGGAACGTGCCTACCGGCGGGCCGGGATCGCGCCCGCCGAGATCGGTCTCGTGGAGGCACACGGCACGGGCACCGTCGTGGGCGACAGCACCGAACTGACCGTCCTCACCGAGGTCTTCGGCGGCGGTGGCGGCCCGGGCTTCTGCTCGCTCGGCTCGGTCAAGTCGCAGCTCGGCCATACGAAGTGTGCGGCGGGCCTGGCCGGGCTCATCAAGGCGGTCCGGGCCGTGCACTCCGGCGTACGGCCGCCGACTCTGCATCTGACCAGCCCCAACCCCGACTGGCGGCCGGACAGCAGCCCCTTCTTCTTCGACACGGAGGCCAGACCATGGGCCGTGCCCGCCGGGCGGCGGCTCGCCGCGGTCAGCGCCTTCGGCTTCGGCGGCACCAACTACCACGCCGTTCTCGCCGGGTACGCGGATGCGGGCGAGCCCGCGCACGGGCTGGACGCCTGGCCCGCCGAGCTGTTCTGCTTCCGCGGCGCCGGCCGCAAGGCCGCGCTGCGCGCCATCGACCGCCTCGCCGCCCGGCTGGAACAGAACGACGCGGCGGGACGTCCCTGGCCGCTGCGCGACCTCGCTGCCGAGGCTGCCGCGGGCTCCGGGGGCTCCGGGGGCTCCGCGGATGAGGGCCAGACCCAGGTCCCCGTCCAGGTCGCGGTCGTCGCCACCAGCCTGGACGACCTGGCCGAAAAGCTGGACCGGGCCCGGGAGTTCGTCTCCGGTGACGGTGTTCACGCATCCGATGACACGGGTGCCCCCGGCCGGATGGCCTTCCTCTTCCCGGGGCAGGGCAGTCAGCGCCCGGGCATGCTGAGCGATCTCTTCATCGCGTTCCCGCGCCTGCGGACGCTGCTGTACGACGCGGATCCGCGCTGTGTCGCCGCGATGTTCCCGCCCGCCGCCTTCACCCCTGAGGAACGAGCCGCCCAGCGCGCCGCCGTCACCGACACGCGGACCGCCCAGCCCGCCCTCGGCCTCGCCGGCGCCGCCGCGCATCTGCTGCTCACGTCGCTGGGAGTACGCCCTGACTGCACGGCCGGGCATTCCTACGGCGAACTGGTCGCCCTCTGGGCGGCCGGTGCGTACGACACCGAGACCCTCCTGCGGCTCAGCGAC
The DNA here is from genome assembly GCF_040651435.1 of Streptomyces sp. NPDC048479. Classification (NCBI taxonomy): domain Bacteria; kingdom Bacillati; phylum Actinomycetota; class Actinomycetes; order Kitasatosporales; family Streptomycetaceae; genus Streptomyces; species Streptomyces sp. NPDC048479. The sequence goes on along the minus strand of NZ_JBEZKA010000013.1, from coordinate 210,641 downwards.
CGCCGTGCCGAGGCGATTCTGGCCGCCGCCGGGGAGGACCCCGGAGCGATGGCCGCAGTGCCGTCGGCCCCGGACGGCATTCCCGAGCTGCCGGCCGGATGTGTCGTCGCCAACCACAACGCGCCCCGGCAGAGCGTCATATCGGGCCCGACCCCGGCGGTCGAGGCCGCGATTGCCGCGTTGCGCGAGGCGGGTATCGCGGCTGAACGCATCCCGGTGGCCTGCGCCTTCCACAGCGAAGTCGTCGCCGGTGGAGCCGGTGCGCTGGCCGCCGAACTGACCGGCACGGCCGTGACCGCGCCCACCGTCCCGGTCTGGTCCAACACCACCGCGCGCCCGTACCCCGCCGACCCGGCGGCCGTCCGGGAACTGCTGGCCCGTCAGCTCGCCGAGCCCGTGCGCTTCGTCGAACAGATCGAGGCCATGTACGCGGCCGGTGTGCGCACCTTCGTCGAGGCCGGCCCCGGCCGGGTGCTCACCGGCCTGGTCGGCCGCATCCTGGGCGACCGGCCGCACAATGCCGTCCCGCTCGACGTTCAGGGTGAGAACGGTCTGACCCGCCTGGTCACCGCACTCGCCGAACTCGCCGTGGCGGGCGTGCCGATCGACCTCGAGCCACTGTTCACGGGCCGTACGGTGGCGCTGCCCGCCGAGCCGCCGCGGCGCGCCGGATGGCTGGTGGACGGCCATCTCGTACGGACCGCGGACGGCGAGCCCGTGGCGGGCGGGCTGCGCCCGGCCCGGCGGGTGGCGGTGGCCCGTCCGGTGGCAGCGGTGGACCGGCGGGAGGACGCCGTACTGGAGTATCTGCGCGGAGCGCGGGAACTGGTGGCCGCACAACGGGACGTTCTGCTGGGATACTTGGGGGCGGGCGGGCCATCGGCAACGCCATCGGCGCTGCCGACCGCGCCGGAGCCCGAGTCGCACGCCGCCGTGCCGACCGAGCACTCCGCGCCGACCGAGCACTGGGGGCCGCAGCCCGTGGCCGAACCGGCCGTCAGACATCCTCTGACGCCCGATCAACTCATGGACGCGGTACTGGAGATCGTACACGTCCGCACCGGATACCCGCGGGAGATGCTCGACCCCGGCCTCGACCTGGAGGCCGACCTTTCGGTGGACTCCATCAAGCGGGTGGAGATCATCGGTGCGCTCGCCGACCGGATCGGGCTGCCGCAGGGTGCGGACGGCCCGGCGGAGTCGGCGGTGGAGGAACTCGCGAGGCTGAAGACCATCAGCGGCATCGTCGACTGGATCGTCGCGCGTGGCACGACCACTGATCCGGCAGTGGATGCGATGACGGACGCGATGACCGATGCGATGACGGATCCGGGCGTGGTCCCGGGCCTGATCCCGGTCACGGGTGCGGGCCTTGGCGCAGGATGGGCTGCAGGCGGCGACCGGCCCCCGAACGTGGTCCAGGATCCGGCCACGGGCCGGGCGGCGAGCCCGGTCACCGAACAGAGCCCCGCCCGGCCCGCGCGGCTCCTGGTCGAGGTCACGCCCGTGGGTCCGCCCGCGACCCGCGACCCCGCCGACGTACTGCCCGGCCGGCGGTTCGCCGTCGTCGACGACGGACTCGGGGTCGCCGTCGCTCTCGCCGCGGCGCTCGAGGCCCGGGGCGCCGAGGTACGTACCGTCCACCAGGACCGCCTGGCCGACGCCGCCGGATCCGACGCCGACGGTGTCGTGGACCTCAGCGCGCTGCGGCCCGCCCCTGCCCCCGTGCTTCCGGAAGCCTTCGCCGCACTGCGCGAGACCCTGATCGCCGGAACCCGCCGACTGCTGCTCGTCACCGGCTGCGGCGGAGCGTTCGGCCGAACCGCGCAGTCACCGGACGCCCCCGACGCACCGGGCTCCCCGGGTTCCGCCGACCCGGACCCGATCCCCGGCGCCGGACTCTACGGATTCGCCCGTACCGCCGCGATCGAATACCCCGGCACCCAGATACGCGCCGTGGACGTCGATCCCAAGGACCGTCCCGAGCGGATCGCCGCACATCTGATCGCCGAACTGTGCGCGCCCGAGGAGCCGGTGGCCGTCGGGTACACCAACGGCACCCGCAACACGCTGCGTACCGTCCCCGCCCCCCTCACCGACACCGCACCGGCGCCACAGCTCCCGTTCGGCCGCGAAGCTGTCGTACTGCTCACCGGCGGAGCCCGCGGCATCACCGCTCGTACAGCCATTGCCCTCGCAGCTGCCACCGGCTGCCACATCGAACTCATCGGCCGCACCCCGCCCCCCGACGCCGCCGAGGACCCGGCCGTCGCCCACGCCCACGACCGGGTCGCGCTGCGCGCGGCTCTCGTCAGCCAGGGCCTGCGCACCCCCGCCGAGATCGAGGCGGCAGCGTCCCTCATCCTGGCCGCACGCGAGATCCGCGCGACCCTCGCTGCCCTCAACGGCGTTGCCGCCTCCGTGCGCTACCACGCGGCCGACGTCACCGACTCCGATGCCGTACGAGCCGTCATGGATGACATACGCACACGTCACGGCCGCCTCGACGGGATCGTGCACGGCGCCGGAACCATCCAGGACAAGCTGCTCTGCGACAAGGACCCGGCCTCCTTCGCGCGGGTGTTCGCCACCAAGGTCGACGGCGCCCGGCACCTCGCCGACGCCGCCGCCGACCACGGCGACGCCCCCGCACCGGCCTTCCTCGCCCTCTTCGGCAGCGTCGCCGGTGTCTTCGGCAACCGCGGTCAGGCCGACTACGCGGCCGCCAACGACGCCCTGGACACGCTCGCCGCCACCCCCGCCTGGTCGCGCCGTTTCCCCGGCCGCGTCGTCGCCGTCGACTGGGGCCCCTGGGCGGCCGAGGCCGGCGGAATGGTGACGCCGGAGCTGGAACGGATGTACGCGAGCCGCGGCATCCCGCTCATCGACCCGGCCGGAGGCACGGCCGCGTTCCTCGCCGAGCTGGCGCGCGGCACCGGGGGCCAGGTCGTACTCCTTGCGGAAGAGAGCGCTGCTCCGGGCAAGGCCCGCCGTGGCTGACTTGCGGGGCGGCCCACGCCCGGCCGACGCCGCCATCGTCGGTATGGGCGCCGTCTTCCCCGGCTCCGCCGACCTGGCCGCCTACCGGACCAACCTGTTCGCGGGCACGGACGCCATCACCGACGTACCGCCCGGTCGCTGGGACCCCGAGGTCTACTACGACCCGCACGGCGCCGAAGGAACCGCCCGCAGCGACCGCTTCTACTGCCGGCGCGGCGGTTTCATCGACGGCCTCGCCGCCTTCGACCCGACCCGCTTCGGCATCATGCCCGCCGCCGTGGCCGGGGCAGAGCCCGACCAGCTGCTCGCGCTGCGCGTCATCGCCGAGGCCGTGGCCGATGCCGGAGGCGAGGAGCGGCTGCCCGCCGACCGCTCCAGGATCGGGGTCATCCTCGGCCGCGGCGGGTTCATGGGCGTCGCCACCGCCCGCCTCGACCAGCGCGTGCGCACCGCCCACCAACTCGCGGCGACCCTGCGCGAACTCGCCCCCGAGCTGGGCGAGGACCGGATCACGGCCGTCCGTGAGGCCTTCCAGGCCGGCCTCGGCCCGGAACGGCCGGAGGCATCCATCGGCCTCGTCCCCAGCTTCACCGCCGCGCGTACCGCCAACCGCCTCGACTTCCGCGGCCCCGCGTACACCCTCGACGCCGCCTGTGCCTCCTCCCTGCTGGCCGTCGAGCAGGCAGCCGGCCTGCTGGCGGGCGGCAGCTGCGATCTGGTGGTGGCCGGGGCGGTGCACCACTGCCATATCGCCACCCTGTGGAGCGTCTTCACCCAACTGCGGGCGCTCAGCCCGAGCCAGCACATCCGCCCCTTCGACCGGCGCGCCGACGGCACGCTGCTGTCCGAAGGCACCGGCGTCGTCCTCCTCAAGCGCCTGGCCGACGCCGAACGCGACGGCGACCGCGTCTACGCCGTCGTACGAGGAGTCGGCGTGGCCGGTGACGGCCGGGCGGCGAGCCTGATGAGCCCCTTGGTGGACGGCCAGGCGCGCGCCCTGGCCCAGGCCTGGGCGCGGTCCGGTCTCGACCCGGCCGCGCCCGACGCACTCGGCCTGCTGGAGGCCCACGGCACCGGGACGCCGGTCGGCGACGAGGCCGAACTCGCGACCCTGGCCCGGGTCTTCGGCCCTCCCGCGGCGGGCGTCGAACCGGTCGCGATGGGCTCGGTGAAGTCGATGCTCGGCCACACCATGCAGGCCTCCGGAATGGCCGGGCTGATCAAGGCCGCGCTCGCCGTGCACGACGGGATCCTGCCGCCGACCCTCCATCTCGACGATCCGCACGAGGACTTCGCCCGTACGCGTATGCGCCCGGTGACGGAGGCGGAGCCCTGGGAGCGGGGGAGGGCACCGCGTCGGGCGGGCGTGAATGCGTTCGGCTTCGGCGGGATCAATGCGCATGTGGTGCTGGAGGAGGCGCCCGGGGCCCCGGCTTCGTCTGCCGCCCCCGGACGACGGCGCGACCGGGATGCGGCGCACCGTGTCCCCGAGCCGGACTCCCAGGGCCCGGGGAGGTCCGGGGGCCGGGCCGGCCAGGAGAGGGTCCCGCCGGCCCCGGACGAGCAGCGCGCACCGGCTGCGGCAGCCGCCGAGGCAGGGGAAGCCACGATGACTCTGCTTGCCGCCGCGTCTTCAGGCGAACTCGCCCGCCTGGTCGAGGAGTTATCGGCCTCGGGCCAAGTCCCTGCGGCGCCCCGGTCCAACGGGCCCTGCCGCCTCGCCGTCCTCGGACTCACACCCAGGCGCCGGGCTCTTGCAGCGGCGGTCGTCGCCAGAGGGAAGCCGTGGCGCGGCCGCGGCGGCGTCTGGTTCACTCCACGTCCGCTCCTCGGGCGCGGTGCCGGCCGACTGGCGTTCCTCTTCCCGGGCCTGGAACCGGACTTCACCCCCTGCGTCGACGACGTCGCCGACCGCTTCGGACTGCCGAGGCCCGCCCTGACAGGCGGCGGCACGCTGGTGGAACGGGCGGTCGACGCCATAGCCGTCGGACGGCTCTTTGCCCGCGTCCTCCCCGAACTCGGCATCGAGGCGGACCTCCTGGCCGGGCACAGCCTCGGCGAGTGGACCGCCATGGTGGTCGCCGGGATGTACCCGCGGCGCGCCGTCGACACCTTCCTCGACTCGCTGCGGCCGGGCGATCTCGACGTCCCCGATCTGGTGTACGCGGCACTCGGCTGCGGTGCGCGCCAGGCCGCCGACGCGCTGCGCGGGCTGGACCGCGTCGCCGTCAGCCATGACAACTGCCCGCACCAGTCGGTGTTGTGCGGCGAGCCCGGTCCGGTGGCCGAAGCGCTGACCCGGCTGGCTGCCGAGGGTGTGCTCGCCCAGGAGCTGCCCTTTCGATCGGGCTTCCATACGCCGATGTGGGCGCCGTATCTCGACCAGGTGCGCGCCGCGTTCGCCGCGCTGCCACTGCGTCCCCAGACCGTGCCCGTCTGGTCGGCGACCACGGGCACCGCGTACCCGGAGCCCGAGCACGAAGTCCGGGAGGTGGTGCTGCGCCACCTGCTGGAGCCGGTGCGCTTCAGGGAGCTGACGGCGCGGCTGTACGCGGAGGGCGTACGGGCCTTCGTCCAGATGGGTCCGGGCAGCCTCCCCGGTTTCGTGGGGGACACCTTGCACGGCCGGGCGCACCTCGCGGTCTCGGCGGGCGCGGCCCGAGGGGGCAGCGGCCTTGACCAACTGCGGCGGCTGGCTGCGGCGTTGTGGACGGAGGGACTGAATCCGCGCTGGGAGCGGCTGACCGAGCACGAGCCGCCTTCGCCCGCACTTTCGGCCTCGGGGGTTCCCGCGCCGTCCGCCGCGCCGGCTTCTGCCGATGCCGCCCCCGTCCCGCCGGCCGCGCTCGCACCACCCGACAGGCCCACGGCCGACGCGCAGAGCCCCGTACGGCTCGACGGTGCCGCAACCGTCGAGCCGGCGACGCGTGCCGCCTCCGCGCACGGTCCGGTACGGCTCGATCTCGGCTCCCCGCTGGTGAGCATGGGCGGCGCCGCGCCCGCGCTGCACCTGGACGGGCCGACCCGGCCGACCCGGGCACCCGTCGCCGGTCAACCTGCGCTGCTGTCGGCCCTGGACGCCGTACTGGAGGAGACAGAGGGCGCGGCACGCACTGTTGTCGAAGCCAGCCGGGCGGCGGCCCCCGCCGTGGCACCGAGCGCACGCCAGTCCTCGGCGGCGCACGCGCCCGGGGTCGCCGCCCCGCCCGCTTACGGGGGCCCCGCCGCGAGACCCGGCGCTCGGCAGCAAGCCGCACCGGCCGCCTCCCGCGTCCCGGCTGCCCCCGCACCGTCCCCTCCCCACCGCACCCGGCGTCGGCTCTCTCTCGAGACCATGCCGTACGTCCTTGACCACTGCGTCTATCTCCAGCCCGACACCTGGCCCGAGCCCTCCGACCGCTTCCCGGTCGTCCCCATGACCACGCTGCTCGAGCTGGCCGCCGACGCCGCACGCCAATCCGTGCCCGGACGGGTGGTGGCCGGTTTCGACGACGTAAGGGCCCTGCGCTGGCTGCCCGTCGCTCCGCCCGTCGATGCGGAGATCACCGCGACACCCGCCACCGACGGCAGCGACCGGGTACGCGTCGAGATAGGCGGGTGCGCGACCGTCACCGTCGTGCTCGCCGACCGGCACACCGCCCGCCCCGCTCCCGACCCCGCCCCACTCATCGGCGAAGGACCACCACCCGTCAGCGCCGAAGCCCTCTACCGCGACCGATGGATGTTCCACGGGCCGGGATTCGCCGGGGTGCACGAAGTGACCGCCGTCGCCGAGGACGGCATCCGCGGGCTGCTGCGCGCCCTGCCCGCGCCGGGCGCGCTGCTGGATACAGCCGGGCAACTGCTCGGGCACTGGATGCAGTTGCGCCTGACCGCCGACCGACTGGTCTTCCCGGCGTCACTGGAGCGGGTCCGCCTGTACGGACCAGCACCCCGCGACGGCGAACTCCTGCGCGCCACCGCCCGTATCCGCGCCGTGCGGCCGGACTCGGTACGGGGCGACGTGGAGCTCACCTCCGCCGAGGGCACACTCTGGGCCCGCCTGGAAGGCTGGACGTACCGGCGCTTCGCCGCCGACGAGCGGGTGTGGCCGATGAAGTTCACCCCCGAGATCTGCGGTATCGGCGAGCCTCAGCCCGGCGGCTGGTGCCTGGCGCGGCGCCGCTGGACCGACCCCGCCTCGCAGGAGCTGGTGATGCGGCGGTATCTGGGCGCCGCCGAGCGCGCGGTGTACGAGCAGCGCCCGCCGCGGGCCCGCGCGGCCTGGCTGCTCGGGCGGATCGCCGCGAAGGACGCGGTGCGCCAGCTCCTGTGGGACGACGGCGCGGGGCCGCTCTTCCCCGTTGAGATCCCCGTCGGCAACGACGAACACGGCCGCCCCCGCACGGAAGGCCCGCTCGCCGCCGGACTCCGGCTCTCCCTCGCCCACAAGGACCGGCTGGCTGTCGCGTACGCCCATCCCGCCCAGGCTGTCGGCATCGACATCGAGGCCGTCACCGACGACCCCGGCGTACTGAGCCGTATCGCGCTCACCTCCGACGAGCGGCGACTCGCCGGGCAACTCGCCGCGCGGGAAGGGTCCGGCCTCGCACAGGCGCTCACCACACTCTGGTGCGCCAAGGAAGCGGCCGCCAAGGCGGAGGGCACGGGCCTGGGCGGCCGTCTGCGGCAGTGGACCGTCACCGACGGATCCCCCGGGCTCCGTGTGACCTCTCCCGGGGGCTGCAGCCACACCGTTCGGATCAGCACGGTCCACGATCTGCCGGGCCCGGACACCCCACCCGAGGTCTTCGTCGTCGCGTGGACCGTCCCGGCCCGTACTCCCGCCCGCTCAGTCACCCCCACCCCGACGGAGGCCAGCCATGGCATCTGACCCCACGGCCGAACGCATACTCGCCGAGATCACCGCCATGCTCGTCGAGACGGTCGGCGACGAGTTCCTCCTCGCGGAGGAGGTCACGTTGGAGACCACGTTCAACGAGGACCTGGCGCTGGAGAGCATCGAGTTCGTCGCACTCGCCGAGCTGCTCCAGCAGCGGTACGGCACAGCGGTGGACCTGATCGCGTTCCTGGCCGAAAAGGACATGGAGGAGATCCTGGCCATGACGGTCGGCGACCTCGTGTCCCATATCGCCGACACACCGACGCCGGCTCCCACACCGACGCCGGCTCCCACACCCACGCCCGCCCCGACGGCCGCTCCCGCTCCGGCCCCCGCCGCCTGAACCCGCCATGGCCGAAGTCCTCGCCAACTCCCTCCGCTTCCACGTCCACCGGCTGTCCGGCGGTGACGTGAGCCGTACCGCGGGCACGACCGTCGTCTTCCTCCACGGTCTGGTCGTCGACAACCTCTCCAGCTTCTACGCCACCCTCGCCGTCCCCGCCGCGCGAGCCGGCCACGACGTCGTCCTCTACGACCTGCGCGGCCACGGCCGCACCGAGCGACCCCCCACCGGTTACGACATCGGCACCGCCGTACGGGACCTGACCGCCCTGCTCGCCGCCCTGGGCCTCGACGAACGCCCCGTACACCTCATAGGCAACAGCTACGGCGGCACGATCGCGCTGCACACCGCACTCGCGCGCCCCGACCTCGTCGCCGGGCTCGTCCTGGTCGAGGCCCCGCTGAACGGTCCCTGGATCGAGAACATGCTCGACACACTGTCCGTCGCAGCCCTCGCACTCGAAGGCAGCCAGGTGCCGCAGGAACTCTCCTCACTCGGTGCACGCAAGGCCGCCCGGCTGACCGCCACCGCCGACGAACTCCTCAACCGCACCACGCTGATCGACGACATCGCGGTGAGCCGGCCGTTCACCCCGGCGGACTTCGCCCGGGTGCGCTGCCCGGTGCTGGCCGTCTGCGGCGAGCACTCCGAACTCGTCCCGGGAGCCCGGGAACTGGCCCGCCACGCACCCAACTGCACCGTCCACATCATCCCGGGCCTGGGCCACGACGTGCTCCAGGGCGGCACCGAAGAGCTCCGGCGTGCGGTGCTCGACCGACTGGCCGAAGCCGCACGGCCGCGCTCTGAAGGCGCCGAACGCGCCCAGCGCTCCGGGTGCTCCGAGCGCGCCCAGGCGGTGGTCGTATGAAGGCCCTGTTCGTCGTTCCGCCGCTCGCCGGGCACATCAACCCCACCGTCGCCGTCGCCGCCGAGCTGGCCGCGCGCGGTCACCGGGTGGCCTGGACGGGCCCCGCCGAAGTGCTGCCCCGACTCCTGCCGGCGGGCGCCGCGCTGTTTCCCTCCGGCGACCGCGCCGGGCCCGCGGCCTACGGTTCGCTGCACGCGCACTGGCGCGATCTGCGCGGCGTCGCCGCCCTGCGCTTCCTCTGGGAGGAGGCGCTCATCCCGCTCGCCCACGCGATGCTGCCGGGCGTCGATGCGGCGGTCGACGCGTACGCTCCCGATCTGCTCGTCGTCGACCAGCAGGCCCTCGCAGGCGCGGTGATCGCGCAGCGGCGCGGGCTGCCGTGGGTGACGTCGGCGACGACCTCGGCCGAATTCACCCGGCCCTTCGCCGGCTTCCCCAGAGTGGGGGAGTGGGTGGCGGAGCGGATCGCCGGACTGCTCGCCGACTCCGGAGCACCGGGCGGCTGGGACCCGCGTTACTCGGACCGCCTGGTCCTGGTCTTCTCCACGCTCGAACTGGTCGGCGCGGACGAGCCGTACCCCGGGCACTACGCCTTCGTCGGCCCCGCAATGAGCCCCCGCCCGTCGGACGGCTCGGCCTTTCCGTGGCGGCGGCTCGATCCCGGACGACGGCGGGTCCTGGTATCGCTCGGCACGCTCAACCGCGAGGCCGGCGGCCGCTTCTACGCCGCGGTGCTACAGGCCGCCGAACGGCTCGCCGACCGTGTTCAGCTGATCCTGGCCGCGCCCAGGGACGTGGTCGGCGAAGTACCGGACCATGTCCTGCTCCTGGAACACGTTCCCCAGCTTCAGCTGCTGCCCCACCTCGACGCCGTCGTCTGCCACGGCGGCCACAACACGGTCTGCGAGGCACTCGCGCACGGCCTGCCCCTGGTCGTCGCCCCGATCCGCGACGACCAGCCGATCGTCGCCCAGCAGGTCGCCGCGGCAGGGGCCGGGATCCGGGTCCGCTTCGGCCGGGCCCGCGCGGACGAACTCCATGCCGCACTCGACGCCGCACTCGACGACCCCGCCCACCGCCGGGCCGCCCGCCGCATCCAGGCCTCGTTCGCCGCGGCCGGCGGTGCCGCGGCCGACCAGTTGGAGAAACTGATATGACGCCGTTCCCGACTGACCTCCCATGGGCCGCGTTCGTCGCACTGGCCGGGCTCACCGCGGGCACCGTGCGCGCTCGCCGCAGGCTGCGCGCCGTACCCGTCCTGGAACCGGCCTCCCCCACCCACACCGCACCGACTCCGGGCCGCTGGCACCTGATCAGCGCTCGCGGAGTCGAGGTCGACGACGCCACGGTGCGCGCCGCCGTCGCCCACGCCGAACGGACCGGCCTGCGGGTACTCGACCTGGTTCCCGCCCGCCTCGACACGGAACGCGCTCTGAGCCTGCTCCGGATCCTCGACCTCAGCGCCGCCCGCTACAACCGCACGGCCGACGGCCGCGGCGCGGGACACGCCCTGCTGATCGCCGAGGACGTCCGGCGCCGGGCCGGCGTGGAGTGCGACACCGGTCCCGACTCGTGTCCGGGCCCCGCCGAACTGCACATCCTCCTGCGGCGGTTGAAGCCGTACGCCCCCGCCGGCACCGGCGTCGCCATCGCACCCGGCCTGGCCGCGCCGGCTCCCGACCCCGCCCGCCGTGCCGCGGAACTGCGCGCCCAAGGGCTGCCCCCGGGCCTGCTGACCGTTGCTCAACTGGCCGGTCTCGCCCTGCTCGTCCGGGCGGCCGTCGCGGACGGTGGCTGGGGGGCCGCGGCCGCCGCGCTGTACTGGCTGCAGCCCGCCCTGATCCTCGGCGGCCCGCGCACCCGGCTGCGCCCGGCCGACCTGATCCGCGCCACCGCAGCGCGGCCCCTGTACTCGTTCGGCGCCGCTCTGCGTACGGCCTCGAGCGACCGCTCCGGACCGGCCGGAACGTCTCCCGAGCTGGAGGCTCTGCGCCCCGCCTATGCCGCCGAACTCAAGGCCGGAACCGACCGGTTCTTCGAGCCCCGTCGCGACGACTGCTCCTGGTGCGGCTCCACCCGGCTCTCGGTGCGTATCCGCGTACCCGATCTGCTCCAGGGCAAGCCGGGCCGTTTCACCCTCGAACAGTGCGGCGAGTGCGGACACGTCTTCCAGAACCCCCGCCTCTCCCTGGACGGCCTCGACTTCTACTATCGCGACTTCTACGAGGGCCTGGGCGTCGGAGGCGCGGCCCAGGTGTTCGGCACGATGGGCCGTTCGTACCGCGCCCGCGCCGCCATGCTGAAGCCGTTCGGGACGCCCACCGCCTGGCTCGACGTGGGCACCGGGCACGGTCACTTCTGCGACAGCGCGCGCGACATCTGGCCAGGCACCCGCTTCGACGGTCTGGACATGAGCGCCGCCGTACGTGAGGCGGAGGCACGTGGCTGGGTCGGCACCGCCCACCAGGGCCAGTTCCCCGATCTCGCCGCCGGGCTCGTCCACCGCTACGACACCGTCAGCATGTACCACTATCTGGAGCACACCCGCGAGCCGCTCGCCGAACTCGACGCGGCCGCCGCCGTGCTGGCCCCCGGCGGGCATCTGCTCATCGAGCTGCCGGACCCCGAATCACGGCTCGCCCGCCTCCTCGGCCCGCACTGGCTGCCCTGGTTCCAGCCCCAGCACCAGCACCTCATCCCGATCGCCAACCTCCGGCAGGCACTGGCCGACCGCGGATTCACCGTCCTGGCGGAGGAGCACGGCGCGGCCCACCAGTCCTGCGATTTCGTCGGTGCCGTCCTCCTCACCGCGAACCGGCTCGCCCCTCACCCGTACGCCCCCTGGGGACCGGGCACCGCGACCCGCACCCGGCGGGTGGTCCGCACCGTCGTGCACACCGCGGCGCTGCCGTGCTTCGCCGTCGCGGCAGCCCTCGACGGAGTGCGTGCGGCAGTGGCCCGCGCCACCGAAGGGGGCAACGCCTACCGCCTGCTGGCCCGCAGGACGCCGGCGGCTCACGAGACGGGGTGACGGAGATGAGTGCAACCATGAGCACGGACACGAGCGCGGACATGAGCACGCTGGACATCGCCCGCCGCCACACCGCCGACCCACTCTTCCGGCTGGTCGCCTATGCCCTCGAATCGGCGCACGACCGCCCCCCGGCCACGGTGTGGAGCGCCCCGCACGCCTTCCATCTGGGCTCGCCCCGCGTCGTCGCCGCGGCCGGCTGGCCCGTGGCAGCGGCCGCGGCCCCGCGCGAGGACGGCCTGGTACGGCTGAGCTCCCTCGCCCACCCCGCGCAGAGCTGCGAACTACCCCTCACCGGACCGCCATTGCCCCACCCCGACTGGGCCGCGCGCAGCTACGCCCTGCTGCGCACCATGGCCCGCGCCGGATACGGCCGTGGCGGCATCGACCTGCACATCCACTCCACGCTGACCGCGGCGGCCGGACTCTCGAGCGCGGAGCCGCTGGAGTGCGCCGTGGCGCTCGCAGTCGCCGATCTGCACGCCGGCGGCACCAGACCGCGACCGCCGCGTGGCCGACTCGCCGCCCTCGCCCGGGCAGCGGCGCCCGCCGGTGACGAAGCCCTGAGGCAGGCCGTGCTCTTCGCACGCCCCGGCAGGGCTCTGCTGTTCGACAACGGCCGCCGACGGCGTATCCCCTTCGACCCGCCCGAACACGGGGCGAAGCTGATGCTCCTGGTGACACGCGGCGAGGGACCCGGCGCCGCTGACATCCGGCGCGCGCTGGACGCCGCTCGGCGCGCAGGTGCGCTCGCCGCCTGGCGGCCCGGACCAGAGCCGGGGCGCAGCGCCCTGGTGCTGTTGCCGCAGGACCGGCTGACGACCCTCCGTACCACCGTGGCCGAGGAGTTCCGCAGCCGCGGACGGCCCGTACCGCGCTTCCTGAACATCGCCGTGGCGGGCGCGGCCCGCCGCGAGGAGTGAGAGGAACAAGGAGGAACACCCTCATGGAGCCAAGAGCCCTACCGGAACGGTCACCGCACGGCCGCAGCACCAGCAGGTGGCGCACCGCTGCCGCCGGGATCTTCAGCACGCTCTGTCTGGTCGCCACCCTCGGTGCGGCCGACTCGCATACCGCAGCGCCGAAGGCGGCTGCCGCGCTGCCCGGTTACGACCACGTCATCGTCGTCGTCTTCGAGAACAAACAGTACGGCGAGATCATCGGCAGCTCCAACGCGCCCTACATCAACCAGCTCGCGAACGCCGGCGCCAGTCTGACCGGCATGAAGGCGCTGACCCACCCCAGCCAGCCGAACTACTTCAACCTCTTCTCCGGCAGCACCCAGGGCATCACGGGCGACGGCTGCTACACACCGCAGTCCATGAACGCCGCCAACCTCGGGCAGGAGCTGACCGCCGCCGGCAAGACCTTCGCCACCTACAACGAGGACCTGCCGAGCGAGGGCTCCACCGCCTGCACGAACGGCCAGTACGCGCAGAAGCACAACCCCTGGTTCGCCTTCAAGAACGTGCCTCTCAACACCGGCAAGACCTGGGCGCAGTTCCCGAAGAGCGACTTCACCCAGCTGCCGCACCTGTCGTTCGTCGTCCCGAACCAGTGCAATGACATGCACTCCTGCTCGGTCGGCACCGGAGACACCTGGGTGAAGAACAACCTCGACGCCTACGCCCAGTGGGCCAAGGCCAACAACAGTCTGCTGGTGCTCACTTGGGACGAGGACAACTACCTCGGCTCCAACCGGATCGCAACAGTCTTCTCCGGGGCCAAGGTCAAGCAGGGCACGTTCAGCAGCGCGTACAACCACTACGACCTGCTGCGCACCTTCGAGGACCTGTTCGGCACCACCCACGCCGGCAACGCGGCGAGCGCGACCCCCGTCACCGAGGTCTTCGGCGACGGCACTCCGCCGCCCGGCGGGGATCTGAGCGTAGCCAACCCCGGTGCGCAGGCGTGCAAGTTCAACCAGAGCTGCACCATCCAGATCACCGCGACCGGCGGAAGGACGCCGCTCAAGTACAGCGCCTCCGGACTCCCGTTCGGCCTGTCCATCGACACCTCGACCGGCCGTATCACCGGAAAACCCTGGCAGACCGGCACCGTCCAGATCACCGCCACCGCCACCGACTCCACCGCGGCCTCTGCCGGCACCACCTTCCCCCTGACCGTCAACTGGTTCTGAGCCCAAGGTCTTCTGGCGAACCATCAGCGACCGGAAGGGAGACACCCGTGTACCTGTCGGCCGGTCGGGCCGCCGACACCACGGCGGGCGTACGCCGCACCCGGCCGAGCCCGGCGCGCGGTAACGGAGCCCGCCGCGCGGTCGCCGGCAACGTCATTGCCCTTAGCGCGGTCAGCCTGGTGACGGATGTCTCGGCCGAGATGGTCACCGCCGTACTGCCGCTCTATCTCGTCGTCGGCCTCGGTATGTCCCCGCTCGCCTTCGGCGCCCTCGACGGCCTCTACCAGGGTGCGACCGTGCTGTCCCGGCTGGTCGGCGGTCACCTCGCCGACCGCGCCCAGCGCCGCAAACTCGTCGCCGGCACCGGCTATGCCCTGTCCGCCTGCTGCAAGCTCGCCCTGCTCGCTGCCACGACACCCTGGGCGGTCGGCGCTGTCCTCGCCGCCGACCGCACCGGCAAGGGGCTCCGCACCGCCCCACGCGACGCGCTGATCTCTCTGTCCTGCCCGCCCGAGGAGCAGGGCAGAGCCTTCGGAGTGCACAGGGCGATGGACACCGCGGGCGCGCTGCTCGGGCCGCTCGCCGCATTCGCCGTGCTGTGGGCCGCGCGCGACGGCTACGACGCGGTGTTCGTGGTCAGCTTCTGCGCCGCCGCATTCGGTGTCCTGCTGCTTGTGCTCTTCGTACGGGACGCCTCGACGCGAAGTCCCGCCGCGGCGAACCGAAAGCGACCCGGCCCGCGGTCGCTGCGCGCCCTCGCCCGCACCCCCGGCCTGCCGCGGCTGTGTCTGATCGCCGCGCTGCTCGGCGTGGTCACGGTGAGCGACTCGTTCCTCTATCTGCTGCTCCAGCGCCGCCTCGACCTGCCCACTCCGTACTTCCCGCTGCTGCCAGTCGGCGCCGCCGCCGGATTTCTGCTGCTGGCAGTGCCGCTCGGCCGGCTGGCCGACCGGATCGGCCGCCGCGCGGTCTTCCTCGCGGGCCATGGGGCGCTGCTCATCGCGTACGGGGTGCTCCTCGCATCCTGGGCGGGCGGACCGGCCGCGGCCGGGTGCGTACTGGTGCTGCTCGGTGTCTTCTACGCGGCAACCGACGGTGTGCTGATGGCCGCCGCGGGCCCGCTGCTGCCGCCGCACCTGAAGGCGAGCGGCCTCGGCCTCGTTCAGACGGCCGGGGCCCTCGCCCGCTTCGTGGGCTCACTGCTCTTCGGCGCGGCCTGGATGTACCTCGGTCCTGAAGGCGCTCTGACCGTGGCTGCCACCGGTCTGGCCGTCGCCATGGCTGTGGCCGTCGTCCTCCACCGAGGGAGTCACCCATGAGCATGCGGGCCAGGCTGCTCATCCTTGTCCTCGCCACCGCGGTCCTGGCCTCGGTCGCCGCCGTCGCCACGCTGCGGGCCGCCGACCGCGCGGCCGAGCGCGAGCGGGCCAGGCCGGGCGAACCGGTCGCCCGGACCGGTACGGTGACGTTGCGTCAGCCCGGTCGGCTGCTCTTCCGCAACCTAGCCTGGGGCCCGCAGCGCGACCACATCTCCTCCGTCCCGCTGACCACCCCGGCCGCCCCGCGCACCGCCGCGCCCGGCAACTGCCTGCGCTTCCACGCGGCCGCCGGCACAGGCATCTGTCTCCGAGCCACCGGCGGAGTCATCCCGGGCCACGAAGCCGTGCTCCTCGACGAGCGGTTGCGGCCCGTCCGTACGTTTCCGGCGCCCGGCATGCCCACCCGCGCCCGGGTGTCGCCGAGCGGACGACTGGCGGCGTGGACGGTCTTCGTCAGCGGCGATTCCTATGCGGGCGGCGCCTTCTCCACCCGTACCGCCATCTACGACACCCGTACCGGCGCCCTCCACGCCGACCTCGAGAAGTTGACCGTGGTCAAGGACGGGCATCGAGACCGGGCCGCCGACCACAACTTCTGGGGCGTCACCTTCGCCGCCGACGACAACCGCTTCTATGCGACCCTCGCCACCGGCGGACATACCTATCTGGTGGAGGGCGACCTGGCCCTGCGTACTCTGCACACCGTGCGCGAGAACGTGGAGTGCCCCTCCCTCTCCCCGGACGGCACCCGCGTCGCCTTCAAGAAGCGAGTCCCCGGCGCCCCGGCAGCCACCCCTTGGCGGCTGCATGTGCTGGACTTGCGCACAGGCAGGGAGACTGCGCTCGCCGAGCGGAGAAGCGTCGATGACCAGCCCCTGTGGCTGACCGGCGACACGCTCCTCTACGCAGTGCCCGGCGACTTCGGTGCCGACCTCTGGTCGATTCCGGCGGACGGCGGCGGAACACCCCGGCTGACCGTGAAGTCCGGTACGTCTCCGGCCGTCATCACCTGAGCCGTGCCAGGTTGGGTCCGGTTCCTCAGGACACGGGTGAGTCCGGTCGGAGGGGAGGCTCCGCTGCGGATTCGGGGGGAGATTCCGGGACGGCGGGAGGCCGTGGCGCAGGCAGCGAGGCGTCCGACGGCGGGGCTTCCTCGGGCGGCGAGTATGCCGGGGGCTCGGAGGGCTGCGGCTGCGGGTTCTCCTCTCCCGGGGACGGCGGCGAGGGTGCCGACGGCTCGGAGGACTGCGGCTGCGGGTTCTCCTCTCCCGGGGACGGCGACGAACTGCCGGGAGAGGGTGCGGGCGTGTCCGGGGAAGGCGACGAGCTGCCCGGAGAGGGCGATGACTTGCCCGGGGACGGTGACGACTTGCCCGGGGACGGTGACGACTTGCCCGGGGACGGTGACGACGTGTCCGGGAAGCGTGGCAGCTCTATTTTCACCGGCGGTGGGGTCCGCTTGTCGTGGTGGCCGTCGGTGTCGCCCCTGTCGCGGGCGAACCAGTCATTCTTGTGCGGGTCGAACACGATGAACACATTCACCACCGTGACGGAGGGCGCCACGACCACGACGTTCGAGGGCCGGTACGCGGGCCAGGGGTCACCCTTCCGTTGGGGTGTGCCCTTCGTCGGGACCAGAGGCCGCAGCGGATTGCCGCAGCCGCAGCGCACCTGGGGCACGCCGCGGGCGTCGACGAGCACGGCCGTACCGGCCTGCAGCACCGCCTGGTAGCTGGTGGAGGCGCCGTTCTTGTAGCCGTGGTTGGTGACCCGGGTGTCCATCCCCAGCTGTACGGGCGTCAATGACCGCAGAAACCCGGGAACGGCGGCGGGCGCGATGCCGTGGACCGAGGCAAACGCCCTGTTCTTGGCCGGATCGGCCATGAGAGAGCTGATCTGCTTCTCCACGTCGCAGCTGGCGACCTTACGGGTCCCGGTGTACAGGCCGGGGGTCGATCCCCGCACGCTGCGGGTGGCGTTGGCCGGGGTCTCGGAGCTGCCCGGCAGTCTGGGGAGCGTCGGTGGAGGGGAGCTCTCCCGAGCCGTCGATTCGGTGTACGGATCCGGCCCGGTCGAGCCGGCGGGCTCGAGGACCACCTCGCCGGCCTTGGCCGACTCGGGACGGGTGAAGACGATGGTCAGTACCACCGCGGCCACGAGCGCGGCGGCGACCGCCGCAATACGTGGCGCGGACCGCCACCAGGGGTGGCCGGGGCCCTCGCCCGAGCCCCTCGCCGGTCCGCCCGGCCCGCCTGTGCCGCCGGGCCCGCCTGTGCCGCCGAAGCCCCCGCCGCTCGGTGGGGGCTCGGGCGGCACCGGACCGGGCGGCGGCGTCGAACCCGGCTGTGACGGGCCCGAGAGTGGGCCGGAGGGAGGTCCGGTGGGGCGTTCGGAGGGTGGTGGTTGGGCACTCACGGGCTCTTCTTCCCAGCGTAGGAATCGTGCAGCGCAGGAAACTCGGCACAGGAATGTCAGTGAATGTCAGAGAAAGTGAAGTACTTTCACTTTCTTCCTTGACCATCACCATTGTGTGCGCCGCATCCGTCCGGCTCGCAAGCTGACGCGGTCGGCCCTCCCAGGGGGCGGAGCGCCGGACCCCTGCTTAGCGTGGCAGCGTGAGCCAGCAGCGATCCAGCGAACGGGTGGATACGAGACGCGCCGCGCACTACTGGCGTGACGCCCTTGTAGCGGTGCTCGCCGGGCTGGCCGTCATGATCGTCACGGCCGCTCTCGGCCTCTGGGCCGCGGGCGCGGCAGGCCTCCCCGGGAACGCGTTTCCGCGGGTCGTCGCGGCCGTCGTCGTGATGGCCGTCGGCGGTTCTGTCGACCTCTCGGGAGACGCCGGGGCCATCGCCGAGACGAAGGCGGGCCTCACGGTGATGCCTCTCTCGGTGACCCTCGCCGGGGCCCTGGTCATCGCCACCGGCTTTCTCCGGCCGCTGCGGCACCGAGCCGTCGCCAGCACCCGCGAACTGGCCGGCTGGGCCGCCCGGATGGCGGCGGTGTGGGTGCTCGCGCTCATCGCCCTCGCGGCCCTGGCCCGCCACAACTTCGCCATCCGGCTCGGAGACCGGACGATCGCGGACATCGGCGAAGTGCTGGACGCATCGCCCGAGGTCGGGTTCCGGGCCGACATCGCCCTCACCCTGGTTTTCGGCCTGCTGTGGCTGGCGGGCCTCCTGGTGCTGGCCCTTCTCGTCTCGCGCAAGGCGCCGCTGCCCGCCCGCCTGGTGCGCTTCCAGGAGTCGGTGCGCCCAGCAGCGTTCGCCATGGTGGCGCTGCTGCTGGCATACGTCGTGCTGGGGCTGGTCACCGGACTCGTCGTACTGGTCACCCGTGGTCACCTGGCCGAGACGCTCGCCGTGCTCCTCCTCGGACTGCCGAACCTCGTCTGGCTCGCCTTCACGCTCGGCCTCGGCGCTTCCTGGGAGGGGAAGGTGCAAGGCCCTTTCGGGCTGCCGGTGCCGCACGCACTGGACTCGGTACTGCGCACCTCGGACGTCTCCACCCTCAACCTGAGTTCGCTCTCCGAACACGACGGGCGGGCCTGGTGGCTGCTGGTCGTAGCCGCCCTCCTGCTGCTGGCCGCCGCGTTCCTCATGGCGGCCCGCTCACCCGCCCGGATGCGGCCCTGGCAGCACGCCGTGCACATGGCGGTGGCGCTCGCCCTCACGGTGCTCACCATCTGCCTCGTCGCCCGGCTCTCGGTCCAGTACGGCCTGTCGCTGCTGGGCGTCGGAGACATCGGCGGCGGCCTCGACGGAGAGGTGTTCCTGCGTCCGAACCTGTGGACGGCGCTCGGCCTGGCCGTGGTCTGGGGGCTGGCCGCCGGATTCGTCGGGAGCCTGCTCGCCGCGCGGGTCCACCGTCGCGGAGAAGTGGAGCCGGCGGCGAACTGAGGTCCGGGCTCGTCTACTCGGGGTAACCGGGGAACACCGGCAGCGCCCAGCGGGGCGGCTGCGGCGGCGGCCCCGGATCGGCGGCCGGCGCGCGGAGGTCCACCTCTGTCGGCGGATGGTCCCCTTCCTCGGCGCCCACCGCCGCCGCGCGCAGCGCGGTCACGAACTGCAGGCACGAGTCGTACCGGTCGTCGGGACTCTTGGCGAGGGCCTTCGCCAGTACGCCGTCGACGGCGGTGGGGAGTTCGTGACGCTGCGCGGTGACGGGCGGCGGCGGGTCGTACTGGTGGGCCCACAACAGCGCCATATCGTCGTCGCGTTGGAAGGGCGGTGCTCCGGCCAGAGTCTCGTGGACGACGCATGCGAGGCTGTAGACATCGCACCTGCCGTCCACCGGGAGCCCCGAAATCTGCTCCGGCGCCACATAGTCGAGCGTCCCGACGAACTGGCCCACGGTGGTGAACCCGGTCAGCGACAGCGACTTCTTCGTCAGGCCGAAGTCCGTGAGGTAGACGTGCTCGGGATGGTCGCTGTCCGTGCCCGCCGCGACCAGGATGTTGCCGGGTTTGACGTCCCGGTGCACCAGGTCGTGGTCGTGGGCGGCGTCGAGAGCGGACGCCACCTGAGCGGCGATCCGTCCCGCGTCCGCCAGCGAGAGTGGTCCCCTGTCGTCGAGCAGCGCGCGCAGATCCTGTCCGGCGACGTAGCGCATGGCGATGTAGAGGATGCCGTCGGTCTCGCCGGCCTCGAAGACCGGCACGATGTGCGGGTGGTCGATCGCGGCGGCCACCCTCGACTCATGGGTGAAACGCTGCCGGAAGGTGTCGTTGCGGGCGAGTTCGGGAGCGAGCAGTTTGAGCGCGACGGTGCGTTCCAGCCGTAGGTCCTTGGCGCGGTAGACGACGGCCATCCCGCCGCGGCCGATCTCGCTTTCGACCAGGTATCCGGCGATCTGCTTCCCGAGCAGGTCGGAGGGCCGTCCGACCTGCAGGCTCGAGTCGTGCGGGGCGCGGGTCATCAGGCGTCACCGGGCCGGGCGGGCCGCTGCGGGTCGGGGGAGTGGGTGTCGGCATCCGGTCCGACGGGTCGCCTGGGTCCGGGGCCGCCCGCCCGTGCGGGGTTGACGACCTCTGTCGCCGGCGCCGCCTGCCGTTTCGGGTCCGGAGCCTTCGCCCGGGCGTCCGTCGTCGTCATGCCCGGGCCCGGAGAGGCCGCGAATGTGCTGAGCCGCGTCCCGTCGCAGTACACCCACCGCTCGTGCTCCGCGTCGTACAGCCACACCGACTCACCGTCGACGACCATCCCGACCCGCAGCCCTTGCGTACGGTGGCGGAAGGTCTCTCCGTCGGTCTGGCCGGACGTCAGCTCCTCCGCCGCGCGCCGATACTGGCTCAGCGACTCCTCGACCCGCGCCAGCAGCGGTCGCGGGTCCGCAGTCCTGGCAAGCGGCTGATGAGCCGCCGGCGGCTCATGCGGTACGGCGACCAGCAGCCGGCCGTCGACCCACGCCGACCAGCCGTTCGCGCACAGGATCCGCCCCCAGTCCCCACGCCGGTCGACGAGCCGTACCGGGAGCAGCGGGTCGAGCGGTTCGGTCGGCCGGGACACGTCCGGGGCCTCCCAGGCGGGCAGCCCGCCCTGGGGGACGACATGTGTCGGGCTGAAGTCCTCGAACGTCATGGATCCCGCCTCTACTTCCGCATGATGGCGGGTTCATGTCGGCGCAGCAGTCTCGCGACTGCGTATCCGAAGACGACCGAGAGCACCACAAGCTTCCCCATGTTCAGCAGCCACACAGACTGGGAGTGCTCGAACAGCGGATCCGCTGTCAGATCGCCCGGGACGATCCGGGTGAGCTCGATGGTCCCTGCCATCGCCCCCAGCGCCCATCTCGAGGGGACCAGCCACGCAAGCTGCTCAATCCCGGGAACTCCGTTGAGTTCCAGCAGCGCGCCGCAGAAGATGACCTGGACAATGGTGAGGAGCACCAGCAGCGGCATGGTGACTTCCTCCTTGCGCACCAGCGAGGAGACGAGCAGGCCGAGCATCATCGCGGTGAAGGACAGCAGGGCCACGGCCAGGGTGATCTCCAGCAGGGGCGGCATCAGCACTCCTTCGCCGCCCGGGGCGTTGAGGTCGACGCCGGCCAGACCCACGAGGGTCAGTACGACGGCCTGCAGCACCGTGACGGTGCCCAGCACCACGACCTTGGACATCAGATAGGCGGATCTGGACAGCCCGACGGCCCGCTCCCGCTGATAGATGACCCGTTCCTTGACCAGCTCCCGTACGGCGTTGGCGGCGCCGATCAGCACACCGCCCACGCACAGGATGAACAGGGCGTTCAACGCCGTCTCGGCGGTCAGTCGGCTCCCGGCCAGGGCGCGGGTCATCGCGCCCATCACGAACGGCAGCGCGATCATGGTGATCATGAAGGTCCGGTCGGCGCTCAGTACGGCGGTGTACCGCCGCACCAGGGTCCCCAGCTGTGCCCCCCAGCTCCGGGTCCGCGGTGGCGGCGTGACGGCTGCGGTCCCTGCGGGGTGCGGGAGGGGCGGCTGTGCGGTCGAGTTCGCGATGTACTGCTGGTGGAACGGGGACTCGCGGTACTCTCCCGCCCACTCGCGGGACTCGTCGTTCTCGAAGGCCTCGAACGCCTCCGGCCAGTGCTCGAAGCCGAAGAAGGCGAGCGCGTCGTCGGGCGGCCCGTAATAGGCGATCTTCCCGCCCGGGGCGAGCACCAGCAGCCGGTCGCACACGTCCAGACTGAGCACGCTGTGGGTGACCACGATGACCGTACGTCCGTCGTCGGCGAGGCCACGGAGCATATGCATGACCGACCGGTCCATGCCGGGGTCGAGCCCGGAGGTCGGCTCGTCGAGGAAGAGCAGGGACGGCTTGGTCAGCAGTTCCAGAGCCACACTCACCCGTTTGCGCTGACCGCCCGACAGACTGTGGATCGGCTGCCCGGCCCGCTGCCCCAGCCCCAGCTCGTGGACGACCTCGGTGACCCTGGCCTGACGTTCGGTCTTCGCGGCGTCATGCGGAAACCGCAGCTCGGCGGCGTATCCGAGGGCCCGCTGGACCGTCAGCTGGGAGTGCAGGATGTCGTCCTGAGGTACGAGACCGATGCGCTGACGCAGCTCCGCGTAGTCGTGGTAGAGGTCGCGGCCGTCGTAGAGGACGGTGCCCTGATCGGCGGGACGGAGCCCGGTCAGGGCGTTGAGGAGCGTCGACTTGCCGGCTCCGCTGGGCCCGATGACGGCGAGCAGGCTCTTCTCGCCGACCGGGAAGGAGACATGGTCGAGGAGCGTCTTGCGGCCCCGGTCCACCGAGACCGTCAGGTCCTCGACGCCGAGCGACACCTCACCGGTGTCGACGAATTCCTGCAGCTGGTCGCCGACGAGGCAGAACGCCGAGTGCCCGATACCGACGATGTCACCGGGGGAGACCTGGGCCCGTTCAATAGGCTGGCCGTTGAGAAAGGTTCCGTTGTGACTGCCGAGATCGACGATCTCGTATATGCCGCCCGACTGCGCCCGTAGCTCGGCATGCAGGCGTGAGACGGTGAGGTCGTCGATGACCAGGTCGTTGTCGGTGCCACGTCCGATGCGTACGGTGCGGACGGGCAGCGGCCGTACGGTGGTCGGCTGCCGGAAGGTGCTGGTGGCGGCCGGCATGGAGACGGCGGACGGACGGACGGGCGCCTGCGCCGCCGACGCGGTAGGCGCACGGCCGACGAGTACGGCGCGCGGGCCGTCGGCGGGGTTGCCGAACCGGATGACGCTGCCGGGGCCGACTCCCCACTCGTGGATGCGCTTGCCGTCGGCGTATGTGCCGTTCGTGCTGTGCTCGTCCTCGAGCGTCCAGTGGTCGTCCATGGGCCGGAGCACAGCGTGGTGCCAGGAGACCCGGACATCGTCGATGACGATGTCGCTCCTGGGGTCGCGCCCGACGTGGTAGTCCCGGCTCGGGCTCATCACCGTGGAGCCCGCGTCGGTTTCGAGGACCAGCTCGGGCGCAGTCGACGCGACAGGCCGCTCTCCCATGCCCGAATTCTAACGATTGGCTCCCATGTGTGCCCGGTCAGCGCGGCGCACGCCCGGGGCCGGTCTGCCGGACCGGCCAGGCAGACCGGTCGGGCGGCCCGGCCCGGCGGGAATGCCGCCGGAGCCTGCCGGGTTACAGCACCAGGCGCCGAAGTGAATGTGACATTCACCCCCACTAGGTGCCGACACTGAGGAAGGATTCCGTATGAAGCCTCGTATCCACCCCGTTTCGCGCCGGGTCGTCTTCCGTGACCGCGCCGCGGACGTCGCCTTCCTGACCCGCTCGACCGCCGACTCCGCGCAGCGTGTGGAGTGGGAGGACGGCAACACCTACCCGGTGATCGACGTCGAGGTCTCCTCGGCGAGCCACCCGTTCTACACCGGAAAATCCCGGGTCCTGGACTCGGCCGGCCGTGTGGAGCGCTTCGAGCGCCGCTACGGCACCGCAGCGTCGGCTCGGAGCTGACCCGGACCGGCCCGGCGCGGCCGCCCCGTCCCGGGCGGTCGCGTCGGGTATCTCTGGGCCAGGCGCATGACGATGGCGAGGGGTGACCCGAGTGGCAACACCGGCAACGCACGATGACGCGGCCCGTCCCACGGTGGCGGTGCTGGGCACCGGCCTCATGGGTGGGGCGATGGCACGCAACCTGCTCCGCGCGGGCCTGCCCGTCCGGGTGTGGAACCGTACGCGAGCGAAGGCCGAAGCCCTGGTGGCTGAGGGGGCGCACTGTGCCGCGTCGCCCGCCGACGCCGCCACCGGCGCGGACGTGGTGCTGACCATGCTCAACGACGGACCACGGGTGCTCGCCGCGATGCGTGAGGCAAGCCCCGGCCTCTCCCCCGGAACGGTCTGGGCCCAGACGGCCACCGTCGGCGACGCCGCCACGGCGGAGCTGGCCGATTTCGCGCGGGAGCAGGGCCTCGTCTTTGTCGACGCTCCCGTTCTCGGTACGAGGCAGCCCGCCGAAGCCGGGGAGTTGCTGGTACTGGCCGCGGGCCCGGACAGTGCCCGCGCCGTTCTGACGCCCGTTTTCGAAGCCGTGGGCCGGCGCACCACCTGGCTGGACGACGACGGCTCCACCGGGGCTGCCAGCAGACTCAAACTGGTACTGAACAGCTGGGTCGGCGCCCTGACGCATGCCACGGCCGAGGCGATCGCCCTGGCACAGGGGCTCGGTGTCGATCCGCAGTCCTTCCTCGACAGTGTCTCCGGCGGGCCGTTGGACAACGGGTACCTCCGGGTCAAGGCCAAGGCGATCCTCGCAGACGACTACACGCCCAGCTTCTCGGTCGACAACGCCCTCAAGGACACACGGCTCATCGTTGACGCGGGCGAGCGCTCCGGCGTACGGCTGGATGTGGCACGGGCCGGAGTGGTGCGCTTCGAAAGACTGGTGGACCGGGGCCTGGGCGAGAGCGACATGGCCGCCAGCTATCTCGCCTCCTTCGACGAAGGCTGAGGGCCTGACCGCCCCGGGGTCAACTACCTGTGCCGCGCCCCGCACACGTACCGCCTCCGCATATCGCCGGCAGCTTCAACCACAATCCGGGCTGTTCTCCCCACACATACCGGAGGGGAGAACGGCCGGGTTTTGGATCAGCGGGCGATCTTCAATACGATCCGGCGATGATCACAAGAAAACGGCTGGCGGCCTCGTCGTGCGGCCTGCTCGCCGCCCTGGCTGTCGCGCTCTTCCCGGTGGGCGCCGCCGCCGATGAACCGGTGGCGAACGCTTCCCCCAAGGTCGAGTTGGTGCTCGACGTCAGCGGATCGATGCGGGCGCGAGACATCGACGGCCAGACCCGGATGGCAGCGGCGAAGCAGGCCTTCAACGAGGTGCTGGACGCAGTGCCGAAAGAGGTGCAGCTCGGCATACGCACCCTCGGCGCCGACTACGCCGGTGATGACAAGAAGCTCGGCTGCAAGGACACCCGGCCGCTCTATCCGGTAGGCCCGCTCGACCGGACCGAGGCGAAGACCGCCGTGGCGACGCTCGCTCCCACCGGCTGGACGCCGATCGGACCGGCTCTGTTGGGCGCGGCCGAGGATCTCAAGGGCGGCGACGCCACCCGGCGGATCGTGCTCATCACCGACGGCGAGGACACCTGTGCTCCGCTCGACCCGTGTGTCGTCGCGCGTGACATCGCCGCCAAGGGAATCCACCTCGTCGTCGACACGCTGGGGCTGGTCCCGGATGCCAAGACCCGTGACCAGCTGAGGTGCATCGCCGAGGCCACCGGCGGTACGTACACCTCGGTACAGCACACCGATGAACTCTCCGGCCGCGTCAGTCAATTGGTGGACCGTGCCGCAGCGCCGGTCGTCACCCCGGTGGCGACCGAGGGTGGACAGCAGTGCACGGACGCACCACAGCTCAAGGCGGGCCTCTTCACCGACCGTGAGAAGTTCGGCGAGCACCGCTGGTACCGGATCGATGTCCTGCCCGGCCAGGAGCTGCGCGCCTCGGTGAGCGTCGCCGCCGACCGGGCGGTCAACAACGACTACGGCGTCATGCTGCGGGCGGTGACCGTACACGGCCGGGAAATCGTCCGCGGCGCGGAGGCGGGCAACGGACGCACCGACATGGTCTCGGCCGGTCTGCGCTATCCGAAGGCTCCGCAGGCCGACGCGGACGAGGCCAAACCCGCCGCGGAGACCGTCTGCCTGCAGGTCAGCAACTCCTTCTCGGCGCCCGCGTCGGTCAAGACCGCCCCGGGCCTGCCCGTCGAGCTGACCATCGACGTGGTCGACGCGCCCGACGACGCGTCCGACGTGGCCTCCTTCGGTCTCGGCCGGGGCTGGTGGCTCCTCGCCGTCCTGGTGCTCACCGGCCTGGTGGCCGGTCTGCTGTGGGGCTGGATCTCACGCTGGCGTGTCGCTGTCTGGAGGACCAACTGATGCGTACCGCACACATACTGACGACAGCTCTGCTGGCCGCTGCCGCACTGTTCGGCACGGCGGGCGCGGCCGCCGCGGACGATCCGTCGGCGAGTCCGAGCGAGAGCACGGCCGGCCCGACCGAGGCCGGTACCACCTTCCGTACCGCGACCGCGGTCGAGCAGGGCCGGCGGGCCACGGCCGGCGCGTCCACCGGCGACTACCTGTACTGGGTGTTTCCCGCGGACGCGGGGGAGCGGTCCACGGTGAAGGCCAAGGTCACGCTGCCCGAGTCCACCGGTCGGCACGGAGCCTCGACATGGCAGCTCGACGTGTACGACGGTCTGCGCCGTCGCCAGGCCTGTATGTACGGCATGCAGACCCGGGCGGCGGCGAAGGACGCCGCATCGGTCGAGCTGTCCTGCACGCTGCGTACGGTCCGTTCCTGGGCGGAGCCGTGGGCCAACGATCCGCTGCCGGGCAGCTACTACGTACGCCTGACGGTCGTCGATCTTCCTGAGCAGGACCTCGGCCAGCCGGTACGGGCCGAGGTCGAGGCCCGGTCGGCCGACGCCGGCGGCGCGCACGCGGGTGACGGCTCACTCTCCACTCCGCTGGTACCCGGCGCCACGGCCCGGTCGGCGAAGGACGACGAGAACGCACCGAAGCAGGCGGCGGCCTTCGCCGAGCCGGACGGCGGCTGGGCCTCCGGCTGGTGGTCCGATCGCTGGATCTGGACCGTGGCGGGCGGCCTGCTCGGTGCCCTGGCGGTCATCGCCGGCTACTCCCTCACCCGGGGGTCCGGCCGTCCTGCGCGAGTGCCACCGGGCAGCTGAACAACCGAGCGGCCACGGCGCTTCGCCGTGGCCGCTCCTTCATGTGTCACCACCACCGAACGCGCCTGCCGCGCCGGTCAGCGGTGGCCGTCATGCTTCTCGTGGCTCTTGCCGTGGCCATCGTGTGCATGGCTGTTGCCGGGTGCGCCGCCCATCATGCGCAGCATCGCCATCCCGCCGGTGCGGAAGAACCGCACCAGGAGGGCGGCCGCCAGGAGGAGGAAGGCGATGTTGAGCCAGGTGGTGTAGTTCCATGTGACGCCCTCCATGGGGACCTTGGCGTCGGCCTGGTCGGGGATGAGGCCGAGGCCACCGAAGGTGAACTCCACGATGTAGCCGGCGATGACCGTGGCGACGTAAAAGGTGCCCAGCAGGAAGAGGGCCATCTTCGCGCCGTAGTACTTCCGGTAGATGTTGAGGATCGGCAGGATCAGCAGGTCGGCGAAGATGAACGCGACCACGCCGCCGAAGCTGATGCCGCCCTTCCACAGCACGACCGCGAGCGGCACGTTGCCGATCGAGCAGACGAACGAGGCGATGGCGACCAGCGGGCCGATGACCGGCCCCCACAACTTGGCTGCCAGCGGGTGGCCTTCGAAGAAGAACGTGCTCCAGAAGGAGTCCGGCACCCAGGCGGCGATGGCGCCGGCGATGAGCAGGCCGAGCACCAAGTCACGCAGGATCGCCGCCCACTCCATGACGAACACGTGCGCGGTCGAGGTGAAGCCCTCGCCGGACAGCAGCCGCCGGGCGAAGGAGCCCTCGCGCTGCACGGACATGTCCATCGCAGCATGGCCCTCCATCGCACCGGCTAGCCCGCGTTCGGCCTGCTCGCGGGCCTGGCGCAGGAGTTTGTCGCGCAGGAACAGCCGGAAGAGCACCGCAAGCACGATGATCATGATGGGGCCGCCGACGAACTCCGCCGCAGTGAACTGCCAGCCCATCAGCAGCGCCAGGATGACGCCGAGTTCGACGACCAAGTTGGTCGACGCGATCTCGAAGGCCATCGCGGCGGTGAAATTCGCGCCCTTACGGAACAACGAGCGGGCCAGCGCCACCGCGGCATAGGAGCACGAGGACGAGGCCGCGCCGAGACCGGCGGCCATGGCCAGAGTACGAGGGCGGTCGTCGCCCAGCAGCGAGATGACGGTGGACTTGCGCACGACCGCCTGGACCACGGCGGACAGGGCGAATCCCAGGATCAGCGCCCAGGTGATCTCCCAGGTCATGGAACCGGCGATCGACAGTGCGTGCAGTACGGCGTGGATCATCCCTGAAGCATTCCTCCGGGAGTGCGACCCCGGGCCCACCGACGCGGGGCACCTGCGAGGTGTCACGCGAGGGTGGGGTTACGGGGGCGCCCCCGCGTGGGCGGCGCCCCCGCGTGGGCGGTCAGCCGACGCGCAGGGTCAGCGCGGCAGTGTGCAGCTTGCCGCCGGTCCGGAACTGCAGGAACAGCCGCCAGTTTCCGGACGTCGGCAGTTCGGCGCGGAAGGACAGCTCGGGGCCGCCGTGGGCGCCGTTCACCTTCGTCTCGGGGTGAAGGTGCGCGAACGCGGTGTCTCCCTCGTGGAAGGCAGTCAGGTGGGCGTAGGTGTCCAGGTAGGGCTGCAGGTCGGTGACGGGCTTGCCGCCCTTGGTGATGGTGACCGTGAGCGGGTGCGCCATGCCGGCCATCAGCTCGGCCTTGACGGTGACGGTGTACCCGTCGGCCTCGGTGGAGCCGGCTGCCGCCGGCAACGGGGTCTTCGTCTGCGTGCCGGGGACGGTGAGGGTGCGGCTGAGCACGAAGTCCTTGCCCTCACCGGTCCCGGAGTTCGGGGTGAACGAGGCGAACATGCGCCAGGAACCGCGAGCGAGTGTGGCCAGGTCGGCGGTCCAGGTGCCGTCGGCGGCCATGGTCGGGTGGATGTGCTGGAAGCCTGTCAGGTCCGAGCGGATGGCGTAGAAGTGCATCCGCTTGGTCTGGTCGACCTCGAAATCGGTGACTGGCTTGCCGTCCGGGCCGGTGACGCCGAACCGGTAGCCGGCCTGCTTGCCCGCCGGGAACGTCGTGTCCCGCGAGGTGAGGCGGTAACCGTCCTTCGCGTCGGCCAGGCCGCTGCCGCCTGCCATGTGGTCCATGCCGGGCATGCCGCTCACCGAGGGAGTCACGCTCGCCGAGGAGGAGCCGGACGGTTTGGCGCCGTGGTCCATGCCGGGCATCGAGGAGTCGTTGGAGGAACCGCAGGCGGCCAGGGTCAGGGCCAGGGCGGCTGCTGCTCCGGCCGTCGCCAGGGCAGGGCGGCGCACGGCGGAACGGGAAGAACTGAACATCACTGTGGTCTTTCCGGGTGGGCGCACCACGCCGGGTGGCGCGCCGATGTGAGCAGGACTCGCTGCCGGGCCCGTTCATGCGGGGTTCCGGCGTGGTCCTGTCACGCTCGCGCGATACACACCTGGAGCAGCAGGCTCCGTCCACCGGTCGGTGGCCCACGCCGCCCCGTCCGGCCGAGGGCCGCAGGCCGACCTGTCAGGGACCACGCCGCCGCGAGGGCGATGACGGTCACCAGGCCGGTCATCGGCAGCGGGGTCCGGTCGCGTGCGGGAGTCGAGGCGCAGAGCGCCCCGTGCGTCAACGACGCGTCCGACGCCTGGGCGGCGCCGGGGTGTGCCATGGCCGTCGTGGCCGCGGACGTCATCGAAGCGACGGCATGGTCTTTATGCATCGGGGCAGGCGCGGACATCGCACCGTGGCAGCCGACTGTGGTGGTGGCCGGGGCGCCGTGCATGAGGAACAGGCCGAGCAGGACCGCGCAGACCGCCGGCAGCAGGGCGATGCCCGGCCCCCGCGGTCGTCCGCTGTCCACCACTGCCGGTTCCCTCCGACGCTTCATCCCCGCGCGCGCCCGTGTGGCGCGGCCTGCCCCGACGATACCCCGGCCGGGTACCCCGTGCGGGGCCGGGTGCGCCCGGTACACAGCCAGGTGCTCCATGCCTGGTGGCTGTGCGGAACGGCAGCGTCAGGTCACGCCGGACGGGGTCGGGACTGGTACAGCTGCGTGTAGTAGCGGCCGTCGGCCTCCAGCCCGGCGGGGTCGTGACCGAGGAGGAGCACCTGCTCGATGGCGTTGCGCTTCTCTGCCGGGTCGGAGAACAACCGCTGCGGGTAGGTCTGCGACGGGTCCGTCTCGGTGACCAGGCCGTAATCGGCCAGGCTCGAGATCACCGGCTGGTACGGGACGGTACGCAGGACGAAAGCGGTTACCCAGACGGGGCTGCGCGCACTCTCCAGGAGGGATTCGAAGGTGCGGCGGGTGATGTAGCCAATGCCTCCGGTGACCGTGATCAGTCCGGTGTCTGCGACGGCGCGTCGCAAGTGGGGGCCGATCGGCCGCTCTTCCAGGTTCTCGGCGTAGGCCTCGTCGAGCAGGCCGACCGCCAGGGCGTAGTCGACGGCGCGGTCGGCCGCGTCGAGTCCGATGACCGGGCTCGCGTCCGCGCGGCGCCTTGAGGCGTAGAACTCCTTGTCGCGCTCGATGAGTTCAGCCGGGGTGAGCGCCGCTGCTTCCGCGCCCGTGTAGTGCGCGTACAGCTCGGCCAGCGTGAGGTCATGATTGAGGAGGGCGGCGTTGATGCCGTACGAGCAGCAGAGATCGAGGACTGTGACAGGCCCGCCCGTGCCCGACACCGCGGCCCGGTCGGCACGAGTGCGGCGGAAAATGTCTTGGGCTTGGTGCGGAATCTCGTATTCGAGTGGGGCGAGCCGACGGAAGTAGGCACGAGGATCCGGCTGGTTGTAGATGTCGTCGAACCGGGTCTTGCCCGGTGTGGCGCTGGTCCGGTCTCCGGTCATGGGGGGCACCTCCGCGGGATGGGGACAGGGCTACCGCGTATGAACCTCTATCGGACCTGCTCCATTCGACGGTAGGTCGCACGGCGGGAACCGGCCAGCCGACGGGCCCCCGCCACGGGCCTGCGGCGGCACCTGGCCGCAGGCCACAACCGCTTGCTCTTCAGAAATCGGAGTTGCTGAACCAGAGCGTCAGCAGATCCTCGTCCCCGGAACTCTCGAAGGCATCCGCGCTGCGGTCGAGGCGGCCGTACATGAGCAGCAGCAGATCCGCGGCGGCTCCCTGGACGGTGGCGTCGGCCGATGTGGCTGTCCCGGTGGCCGCGGGGTCGGGGTCGATCCCGAAGCCATCGGGCCGCAGGCGGACCAGCCAGTCGCCGTCCCTGTCGGTGCACCGGAAGCGAATGGTCTCTCCGTCGCCACGCAGATTGGCCACCTTGGGGGCGAAGGACGTGGCGAAGGGCAGATTGACCAAGAACTCGTCCACGCCGTCGGCCGCGAGGTCGCGGTCGATCACGGGCCGCAGGCCGACGGCGAGTTCCGCGTCGGCGCGGTGCACCAGAGTCTCGAACAGCATCCGCCGTACCCAGAACCTGGCATGGCGATCGGCGCCCCACACCCACATCGGGGCATTCGGATCGGTGACTGCGAAGGCGCTCGCGGCCTCCGCCGCACTCGCCGTCAGCCAGTCGGCATAGTCGTCCTCGTCCGCCGGCAGCCGCAGTTCCACATCACGGCTCCGCGGTGGTTCCTGGACGAGCTGACGCAGCAGGACGGAGAACCAGCGCTGCACGCTGCCGGTGTGCCTGATCAGGTCGACGAGCGTCCAGCCCGGGCAGCTGGGCACCGGGGTCGCCGACTTTGCGCCCTTGACGACCGCCACGAACCTGGCGGTCTCCGCGGCGACGGCGTTGCGGTGGGCTGCAGGGCTGGAAGCCCAGCGCGAATGATCCGGTATGTCCATGGTGCCGTGCTCTCCCGAAGTCTCCGGCCCGGCGACCTGACTGGCCGCGGGCACTTCCACGCAGCCTGTCACAGTGCCGTGTCCGGCCTCCAACGCCGCTCTGCCGTGAGCTCCAGGTCGAGCGCTGCCTGGGGCGAGGTGCGGAGCCGGCCCGTACGGCGGAGCCTGAGAAGGTACGGCGTCAGCGCTGCGGAGCCCGGCCGCCGGCCTTCGCACGAGGGAGGTGAGGTGATGGTGTCCGGCCCGTTCCACGTCCGGCGTGTGTACGATCCGCCGCACCCCGACGACGGGTGCCGGGTACTTGTGGACCGGCTCTGGCCGCGGGGCGTCTCCAAGGAGCGCGCCGCCGTCGACGAGTGGCTGAAGGACACCGCGCCCTCGGCCGAGTTGCGGCACTGGTACCACGAAGACCGCAGCCGCTACGAGGAGTTCGCCCGGCGGTACACGCGAGAACTGGCCGACTCCGACCACGCCCCGGCCGTCGACCGGGTTCTCGCTCTGTCCGCCACGCAGGCCGTGACCGTCCTCACCTCGGTCAAGGACATCGAGCGCAGCCATGTCCCGGTACTCCTCGCCCACTTGGCGCGACGGTCCGAGCAGTGATTCCCGGGTGAGGGCGGCGAGCCGGGGTGGGCATCCGGGCAGTCGGACGGCCCCACCCTGCAGGACACCGCCGACATCGGGGGCTGGTTCCGGCGGTCCGCGGAGGCCGGCAGCGTGGCCGGAGCCGTTCTGGCGCTGCTCCTCAAGCAACGCGGTGATCTCGGCGAGGCCGAGAGCTGGATGAGACAAGCCGCCGAAGCCGGCAATGCCGACGCGGCGAACGACCTGCGCTCCTCGCGGAGCGAGGGAGGAACCTGAGGGAAGCGGAAGCCTGGTCGAACGAGCCGCCGACGCAGGTATCTCCGTCGCGGCCGAGAACCTCAAGCTGCTGCGCCGCTCACACCCGATACGTCTCGGGTGGCGCCGCCGCCGTCCGTGAAACCAGAATGGCAGGACACCAGCCTGGCGCGGGCCGCCAGTCGCGAGCCTGCCGGATGTCTCCCGGGCCGTCCGGGACGATGCCGGCACGCCGCCGCCCGGGCGCGAGCGATCAGTGGAGGAGCCATGGCCGGTCAGTTCGAGGCAACGGTCGAGATCGGCCGCCCCGTCGAGGAGGTCTTCGCCTTCCTCGCCAACGGTGAGAACGATCCCAAGTTCAGCCCCAGGGTGCAGGAGATGGCCAAGGTGACGGCCGGCCCCACCACGGTGGGCACCGTCTACAGGAGCACGGTCAAGGACGCCGGCATGACGACCAAGCGGGAGTTCCGGATCAGTGAGTTCCAGGCGCCCAACAGGATCCGCTGGACCGAGCTCTCGAAGAACCTCGTGACGGCCACCGAGGGCGGCTACGACCTCGAGTCCACCCCGCAGGGCAACACTCGTCTGCGCGTCTTCAACAGGCTCGAAGGTCATGGCATCGGCAAGCTCATCGCGGGCCTCGCCCTGAGCGCGGCACGCAAGGACGCCGATGCGTTCGCAGGCCGGATGAAGGCGGCTGTCGAGGCATCCTGAGCCGGCCGTCCGCGATCCGCGATCCGCGGCATGCGGCGCCGCGACGACCGGGACGGCCTCCTTCCACCGCCCCACGGCGGTTGACGGCCTTGAACGGGCTGCCGTCCGGCGTGTGCACGAGTGCCTCGGCCTGATTGCCGGGCCAGTCGCCGACGAAGCCGAGATCGAAGACGGCTTCGACGCGCCGGCCCGCCCACTCCGCGGGGACCTCGCCCCCACGTTGAACCAGGTAGTGCCCCAGGGCGGCCCCCATGGCGTCCCCATCGCGAACGGCTTGTACGTCTGGGACTCGGCCTCGGCGAAGGGCACCGGCTCGTCGGGAACCTCCCACGCCTCGACCTCGAAGGGGAGCGACACGGCATGGACGGCGGGCTGGATGCGCTGCTGCAGGATGCGCTCGACGCGCTCCTCGATGCGGCGGCGTTCGTCGTGCATGTGCGGACTCCTACCTCAGATACGCGAGAGCGGGGTGGGCGCTGGTGTAGCCGTCGACGAGTCGGCGGGCGACGGTCACGGAGTCGACGAGGGGGTGCAGTGCGAAGGCCTTGACAGCGGTGGTGCGTGAGCCGCTGTCGGCCGCGGCGAGGATCTCGCGCTCGACGGCCTTGACGGCGGTCACCAGTCCGGTGGCGTGGAGCGGCAGGGGAGCCACGGAGACGGGATGGGCGCCGTTCGCATCCACGAAGCACGGGACCTCGATGACCGCGTCCGTATCGAGCACGGAGAGCGTGGTGCGGTTGCGGACGTTGAGGATCAGGGTGGTGCGCTGGTTGTGTGCGATGGCCCGCATCAGGGCGAGGGCGACCTTCTCGTACCCGCCGGACTCCAGGTCACAGGCGTCGCGCTCGCCGGCTCCGGCCGCCTCGCGGTTGTGTGCCATGTACGTCGCTTCGCGCTCTGCGCGGGTGCGGTCCCAGGTCGCCAGCGCTGGGGCGTCCGGCTGCTTCATCTCCTCGTAGAACCGGGCCTGTTGGTCGTGCAGGAAGGCGCCGCGGGTCTGTTTCGCCTCCTGGTAGGCGCGGACCGCCTCGCGGTTGAAGTAGTAGTAGTGCAGGTATTCGTTGGGGATCGCGCCGAGCGACTGGAGCCAGCCGGCGCCGAAGAGTTTGCCCTCCTCGAACGAGCCGAGCAGTGCGGGATCGGCAAGCAACTGGGGGAGTGCGTCCCGGCCTTCGATGTGCAGCCCGCGGAGCCAGCCGAGGTGGTTCAGGCCGATGTAGTCGATCCAGGCGGTGTCGGGATCGGCCCCCAGCGCCCGGGCGACGCGTCGGCCGAGGCCCACCGGCGAGTCGCAGATGCCGATGACCCGGTCGCCGAGGTGGCGGGACATGGCTTCGGTGACCAGGCCGGCCGGATTGGTGAAGTTGATGACCCAGGCGTCGGGGGCGAGCCGGGCGATACGACGGGCGATGTCCACCGCCACCGGGACGGTACGCAGGCCGTAGGCGATGCCGCCCGCGCCGACCGTCTCCTGGCCCAGTACACCCTCGGCGAGCGCGATACGCTCATCGGCCGCACGGCCTTCCAGGCCGCCGACCCGGATCGCGGAGAACACGAAGTCGGCGCCGCGCAGCGCCTCGTCGAGGTCGGTGGTGACGGTGACCTCCTGCGCGTCCGGCACACCCGCCGCCTGGTCGGTCAGCACCCGCGCGATCGCGGCCAGCCGGCCGGCGTCCACGTCGTGCAGCGTGACCTCGGTGATCCGGCCATCGGCGTGATCGCCGAGCAGCGCGCCGTACACCAACGGCAGCCTGAAGCCGCCGCCGCCGAGGATCGTGAGCCTCATACCTCAACCACCTTCACTCCTGCCTCGTCGAACGCCGAACTGGTCGCCGGGTCCGCCGGGGCGTTGGTCACCACCGTGTCGAGGGATTCGGGGCCGCAGACCCTGGCCATGCCGGTGCCGGGGAACTTGCCCGCGTCGGCGAGCAGCACCACCGTGTCGGCGGCCGCGATCATCGCCCGCTTGACCGGGACCTCGACCACCGTGGTGTCCATGACCTGGCCGTTGGGACGGATGCCGCTCGTGCCGAGGAACAGCCAGTCGGCGTGCAGCTGGCGCAGATTGTCCTCGGTGAGGAAGCCGACCAGGGAGCGGTACTCCCGCCGGAGCATCCCGCCGAGCAGGATCAGCTCGATCCCGGTGTCGTCCGCCAGCTCCTCGTACACCACCAGATTGCTGGTGATCACGGTCAGTCTGCGGCCGTGCAGCTGCCGGGCGAGGCGGTAGGCGGTGGTGCCGATGTCGAGGAGCACGGACTGCCCGTCCTCGACCATGGCGGCCGCCTGGACCGCTATGGCGTCCTTCTCCGGGACCCGGATCTCGGCGACCTCCGCGAAAGGCTGATCGCCTTCCTCGACCGCGGCTCCCCCGTGGACCCGCGTGAGCAGGCCCTCCTCCTCCAGTTTGACCAGGTCGCGCCGGATGGTCGCGGGGCTGACGCCGAGCCGTTCGGACAGGTCGGTCACGGCTGCGGGGCCGCCTGATCGCAGAGCCCGCAGGATGAGTTGATGTCGTCGCTCAGCCAGCACACCGTGAACGCTACTCGTCAATCTCAATCATTTCCATGCGCCTTCGCGCTCAAGTATTGCCAATTCTGAGCGCCGGGCGCACGATCCTGTCCACGCCTTGCAGGTCTTTGACGAGAGGACGCCCGTGGACGAGGAGACCGGAGCCGATGTCCTGCTGACCGGGCTGCTCTTCTACGACCTTGTGCTCACCGGCCTCGGCAAGCCGCCGACACCGGGCGAGGAGATCTGGACCCGCGGGATGGGCTGCGGTCCCGGCGGAATCGCCAACCTCGCCGTGGCAGCGGCCCGGTACGGTCTGGACACCTCACTGGCCGCGGTTTTCGGCGACGACTACTACGGCACGCACTGCCGGGAGATCCTCGCCGGGCAGGAGGGCATCGACCTGTCCCTCTCCCGGACGGCAGCGGGCTGGAACACCCCGGTCACGGTCTCCATGACAGCCCGCGCCAGGTCAGCGTCGTACGCCACCGCGCGCACGATCTCGACGCGGCGCAGCATCATGACGAACTCACCCCGCGCGCCTGCCCGGTGGTCCATATCGACGCCGCGCCGCAGCAGCGTGGACAGCAACGGCGCGTCGGCGCCGGCGTCCTGCATCACCGGCACGGTGCGCGGCTCACCCGGGCTGCGGCCAGCCCGCGCCGGCTGAAAACCGGTGGGCCAGGCCCGGGTAGTCGACGACCAGCCCTTCCGCGTCGAACTCCACATCGCTGCGGAAGTCGCCAGACGCGAACCGGACGAGCGCACCGCGTTCGGTTCGCACAAGGTGGGTGTAGGTCTGCTGTGACGCGTGCACCGTCAGGTCCGGCACCGAGACCCAGGCCATCAGGAGATCCTTTCGGCCGGGCGCCAGGTGGAGTCCGTGCCGGAGTACCGGCATGGTGTTGGTGAGCGGGCTCAGGCTCAGGTCGCAGTCGAGCGCGCCGTCGACGTCGGGGGCGTGCTTCCCGTTGGCGGTCCACCGGCCGTCATCGTCGTGCCGCAGGTGGAGTTCGTGCGAACCGGTGGCGGTCGCGGCGTGCACCCGCAGCTCACGGGTGACGTAGTCGTCCCCTGTTTCGAGGTCGTACGAGATCCAGTACGGATCCGGTCTGGTTCCTACCGCGCGTCCATGGGCCCGTAGGGTCGTGCCGCGGAGTTCGATCCAGGAGGTCTCGTACCCCTGGCTCTCCGTGACTTCCCAGGTGAGGACGTGAGAAGCGACCATGTCCTCACCCTAACCAGCCGGCGGCGGACTCGCCGGAACCGTGACCACGACGGGCCGGTCCCTCAGTTTTCCGGCCTGCTGGTCATCCAAGTCCGCGTACGGACCGCCCCGGGCACCGGAGTGGCGGTGGTGTCCGGGGCGGTCCTTCCGGGCTGCGCAGGCGTCGGCCTGCCCGTCGCGCTCAGGTCAGCGCATCAGAAAATGCTCACTCCGTAGGCGCTCAGCGGCTCGGTGACCGGCTGGAAGAACGTGGTGCCGCCGGAGGAGCAGTCGCCGCTGCCGCCCGAGGTCAGGCCGAGAGCGGTGCTGCCGGAGAACAGCGGGCCGCCGCTGTCGCCGGGCTCTGCGCAGACGTTGGTCTGGATCAGCCCGTAGACGATGTCTCCACCGCCGTAGTTGACGGTCGCGTTGAGAGCGGTGACCGTGCCGCTGTGCAGGCCGGAGGTGCTGCCGCTGCGCTGTACGGACTGACCGACGGAGGCATTGCCGGCAGCCGTGATGTCACGGTAGGAGCCGTTGTAGAGGTAGACCCTGCCGTCGGCGGCCGACGCACTGGAATGCCGGATGATGCCGTAGTCGTTGGTCGGGAAGCTGGAACCGGCGGTGGAACCCAGCACCGTGGTGTTGGCGGAGTTGGTGTACCAGGTGCTGCCGATATTGGTGCAGTGGCCCGCGGTGAGGGCGTAGTACGTACTTCCGCTGCGGACATTGAAGCCGAGCGAGCAGCGTCCGCCGCCGGTGTAGATGGCCTGGCCGCCCGCGATCAGCTTGTTGAACCTGCCGGTGGTGCGCTCGATCTCAAGGGCCCCGGCACGCGTGCCCGCAGCTTCCTTGATCTTGGCTATCTCGGCGGCGGAGACGGTGCTGTCCGCCGTGACGACGAGCTTGCCCGTTGCCTTGTCCGTGTACCAGGCAGTGCCGGGTACGTCCGCCTGGAGCACGGCGTCGCTCGACTGGGCGAGCTGGGCGGTGGTGGCCCGTACGCTGTCGGCCGATTCGGCAACGGCGGTCGGGGCGGCAAGCGCGGAGACGGTGAGCAGACTGGATGCGACGGCGATCAGCCGCGCACGTCTCGCGACGCCGCGGAGGGGGGAGAAGCGCTTGATGTTCACTACATCCTCCGGTGGGGGAATCCAGGGCCCGCTGGGTGGGCGGGCCCGTCAACACGCCGGGCCGGGGCCATGGCGACTGAGTCACCGTCATGGCCCTGACAACCTGCGCCGGTTGGAATCCTCGGCTCCGGATGGGCTTGCGGCAAGATCGCCTTTCGGCCGCTCTACGCGCGTCCAACGGCGGCAAGTGCGGTACGGGTGGGCGTGGTTCGGGTGCGAGCCGAGGCGGTGCGTCCGCCAGGGTCGTATGGGTGGGCCTGCGGGTGCGCTTTGGGAGACGGAGTAGAGGGCGGGAATCGTTTGCTGAAGTGCAGTCGGCTGACTCCCGAGTCAGGAGTGACGAAGTGCCGGGCCAGGGGCTTGTGGTGCCCGTACCGGAATGCGCCCCGCCGTTTTTCGCTGCTCAGATATGAAGTGAGCCGAAGGGGGCGTCAGTCGGTGCGCTGTGCCACCCCAGTGCGTCCCTGCGCGCTCCGCTCCACCCGCCGCCGAATTGCAGCAGTGGCTCCCGCACACATGACTCACGCGACGCCGGACCGCCCGGTGGACGGCTTCCGCGTGTGCGATCCCGCTCCGTGACGGCGAAACGCTCCGGTCGATCGCTGCCTTGCCGTCGGCACCGGCCGACGGCGGCTCGTGCCGCGCTTCGATATGCGCGGATCGCCACCGTTCGCCCGACGAGCCGGCGTGTCCGGTTCTCGTCGGGAGGGTGTGCCGGATCGTGCTGCGCGTACCGGCCGGCCGGCGACCGTCCGGCCGTGGTCGCCCTGCCTGGCCTGAGCGCGTGGTGCGGGACCCCTCACCAGGTGCGGGCCTCTCGCAGCAGACGGTCGCGGACCAGGGCAAGGTGCGGGTTGTCCGAGATGCCGGGGCGCTGGACCAGATAGCCGGTGTTGATCGGCGGGTCGTCGGGCGTCAGCAGCGACACCAGCGTGCCGGTGGCGAGCTCGCCCTCGCAGAGATAGCGGGGGAGCACGGTGATCCCGGCACCGGCGGCGACCGCCGAGAGCACACCTCGCAGATCAGGGACCGTCACGGCGGCCTGCCCGGTCAGGCGGGTGCCGAAAACATGGCGCCAGTAGCGGCGGGCTATCGGCAGGTCCTCGGCGTAGGTCACGAGAGGGACGCCGCGCAGGGCGGCAGAGCCCTCCGTCGCGACCCTGTCCGGGCCGATCCGCACCGCCCACTGCGGTGAGGCGACCAGGACGAACTCCTCGTCCATCAGCGGTACGGCGGTGAGGGAGCGGCCGCGCGGGCGGATGGTGGAGATCACCAGGTCGTAATGGCCGACGCGCAGGCCGTCGAGCAGTTCGTCGGTGAGACCGGTGCCGACCCGAAGCCGTACACCCTGCTCCACCAGGGGCGCCAGAGCGGGCAGCGCGCGTACGCAGAGGAGCTCGGCGGGTCCGGCGAGATGGACCGGCCCGGCGGAGGTCTCCTCCCCGATGCGACCGCGGTCGGCGACGGCGGCGAGGGCGTCCAGCGGGGCGGCGATCTGGGCTGCGAGATCGTCGGCGACCGGGGTGGGGGCAACTCCACGCGGCAGCCGCTCGAAGAGTTCACGGCCCAGCTGCCCCTCAAGGGAGCGGATCTGGGTGGTGACGGTCGGCTGGGACAGACCGAGCAGACGAGCGGCCGCGGTGAACGAGTCGGCCCGGTGTACGGCGAGGAAGGTCCGCAGCAGTGTCAGATCGGGCGGCCCGTCGGAGGCCGGCTCCCGTATTCCCGACGATCCATTGGATTCCCTATGGCTCATGGTGGCAAGCCTATTGGATCCCAATGATCGGACGGTCTACGTTCGAGGACATCAGCGAGATGACGCGCTGCGTACGGACCAGGCGTCAGCGGATGGAGAGATGCGAGATGGCGAAGATCCTGTTTGTGATCACCGGCGTGGACTACTGGACACTGGCCGACGGCACCCGGCACCCGACCGGCTTCTGGGCGGAGGAGGCCGTGGCCCCGTACA
The DNA here is from genome assembly GCF_040651435.1 of Streptomyces sp. NPDC048479. Taxonomy (NCBI): domain Bacteria; kingdom Bacillati; phylum Actinomycetota; class Actinomycetes; order Kitasatosporales; family Streptomycetaceae; genus Streptomyces; species Streptomyces sp. NPDC048479. Next base: position 170,226 of record NZ_JBEZKA010000013.1, on the reverse strand, counting down.
AGGCCTTCACCGGGGCGGGTCACGAGGTCGTCGTCGCCACGCCGGGCGGCGTCGTACCCACCGTGGACAAGGCGAGCCTCGCGCCCGAGGTGAACGGCGGCCAGGAGAATGCCGACGCGATCGCCGCCGACCTCGCGTCGATCACCGCTCTGCGGCAGCCGCTCAAGCTGGAGGACGTCGACCTGGCCGACTACGCCGTGGTCTTCTACCCCGGCGGCCACGGCCCGATGGAGGACCTGGCAGTCAACGCCGACTCCGGCAAGCTCCTCACCGCTGCCCTGGACTCCGGCAAGCCTCTCGGTGTGGTCTGCCACGCCCCGGCCGCGCTGCTCGCCGCGAAGCGCGAGGACGGCAGCTCACCGTTCGCCGGGTACCGGCTGACCGGTTTCACCAACACGGAGGAGACCCAGGCGGGCCTCGCGGACAAGGCGAAGTGGCTGCTGCAGGACCGCCTGGTCGAGATCGGCGTGGACTTCCAGGAGGGCGACCCGTGGGCCCCGAACCTGGCCGTGGACCGCAACCTGTTCACCGGCCAGAATCCGGCCTCCTCCGCCCCGCTCGCCGCCGAGATCCTCAAGGCGCTGGGCTGACCGGACCATCGGGGCGTCAGGGCCGGCAGTCCACCCGTACGTCCGCAACAAGGGCCACTCCTTCCGCCGGCTCGCCGAGCGCCCCCACGCCCCGGGCGCTCGAGCGGGTCCGGGCGGGCCGCGACCGCGGACGTCCCTCCGCGGACAGCCGGCTCTTCGGTGACGTCTGTCACGCCATCGACCGTGCGTGCGGCGTGGGGCGCCGCAGAGTCGACGGATCTTTGACACAAACCGTTACGTACGCCCGGTAGGACTTGCGTTCGAGGGTGGCCCGCGTGGTGGGATGAGGCGATGCGACCCCCCACACGCATAGCAGCGCATTCACGAAATCCGTACGAGGAACTCGCTCAACTGTCAGATCCGGAACCTGACTTCAGCATCTACGACCCGCTCGACCCTCTCGAACTCGGGCTCACCCCGGACCCGGACGACGACGACTGGACGCCGCCCAACCATCGTGGCAAGAGCCGGCTCTCGGCTCTGCCCGCGGTGGTGAAGCTGGCCGCCGCCGTCCTCATATGCACCGTCTGTCTGCTGCTCGCCGACCGTCTCGCCGAGTTGTACGCCCAGAGCAAGGCGGCGGACAAGCTCCAGAAGTCGCTCGGGCTTGCCACCAGGCCGGACGTCGACATCCACGGCTTCCCGTTCCTCACTCAGCTTCTCGACAAGCGGATCGACCAGGTCGACGTCACCGTCCCCGACGTCTCCGCCGATCGGGTCTCACTGGCCGAAGTGCGGGCCACCGCCAAGGACGTACGCATCGTCGGCGACGCGCCGACCTCGATCAAGGGCGCCGTCATCGGCAGACTGGACGGCGAGGTGCTGCTTTCCTTCGACGACCTCAACCGCGAACTGGGTGCCTCACAGCTCCGCTTCACCGGCAGTGGCGCCGACGGAGTGCGCGTGAACGGTGACCTCGCTGTTGCCGGGCAGGATCTGCGCGTACGGGCATACGCCCGCATCCAGCGCGACAACGAACGGGCTCTCACCACCACTCTCGACGGCATGCAGCTCGACATTCCCGCTGTGGCCACCTACCGGCCGGGCAAGGACCCGGTCCACTCCGGCCTACGGCTGCACCGCGAGGCGGCCGAGCGGATCAGCCGCGAAGGAGCCCGCGTGAAGGCGCTGCTGGCAGTGCCCGCGGTGGTCGACCGGCTCGGAGTGTCCAAGAAGCAGATCCGCCAGGCGCTGCGGAGCGAGGAGGAGCTCCACCGCCTCACCAACGCGCCGAAGTTCATCGAGCGTCTGATGAAGATCAATCTCATCGATGTCGTCCTCGACCATCCGCAGCTGCTGCGGAAGGCGGGCATCGACCCCGCACTGGTCGAGGCGCTGCTCGCACTCAAGCCCCCGGAGCTCTCTGAGCGGCTCTCCCTCTCGTTCGAACTGCCGGACTCGCTGAAGGAGTTGCGGCTGCAGAACGTCACCGTGGAGCGCGATGGCATCAAGGCCCGCGTGAGGGGATCCGGTCTGCGCCTCGGGCAGGGTGCGTCCAGCGGTTCATAACACGTCGATGATGATCCGGCCGTCCGGGATGTGGGCGGGGTGTTCCGTGCAATGGGGCAGCGCCCAGGGTGGGCCCGCAGCTGGTTCGCCCTGCCCCGCAGCGGTGAGCGGGAACGACCGCCGTCTTACGCACTGGCCCCGGCAACGGGTCCGGGAAGCGACGGCCAGTAGGCAGAACCTGGTGGCCGCGGCGCGCGAGGTCCGGGGCGGAGCCGCGAAAACAAGCCCCGTCGGCGTTTGAGGCGGGGGGTCCGGGGCGGAGTCACAGCAAGAATCCGTGCCCGCCCCGGACCCCGCTACCGTCGCTGGAACGCCTCGAGGATCCGTTCGGCGGCGAGTGTCGCCGTCAACTCCCCGTCCCGTACCTGCTGTTCGAGGCCCGGAGTGAGCGTGCGCACCTCGGGATGGTTGCGCAACCGGTCCCGCAGTTCGTCGTGGACCATCGTCCAGGCCCAGTCGATCTGCTGGTCGCGGCGCTTGGCCGTGAGCCGGCCGGTCGAGTCCAGCAGCGCCCGGTGCTGCTCCAGCCGCTCCCAGACGGTGTCGAGACCGCTGCCCTCCCGGGCACTGCAGGAAAGGACCGGGGGAGTCCATGCCGCGTCGGCGGAGTGCATCAGCCGCAGTGCACCGGCGAGTTCACGCGCGGCAGAGCGGGCATCGCGTTCGTGCGGGCCGTCCGCCTTGTTGACCGCGATCAGGTCGGCAAGCTCCAGCACACCCTTCTTGATGCCCTGGAGCTGATCTCCGGTACGGGCGAGAGAGAGCAGCAGGAAGGAGTCCACCATGTTGGCCACGGCGGTCTCCGACTGGCCGACGCCGACGGTCTCCACGAGCACCACGTCGTAGCCCGCGGCCTCCATGACGATCATGGTTTCGCGCGTCGCCTTGGCCACGCCGCCCAGCGTGCCCGAGCTGGGGGAGGGGCGTACGAACGCCGCCGGATCCACCGCGAGCCGCTCCATCCGGGTCTTGTCGCCCAGGATGGAGCCGCCGGTACGGGTCGAGGACGGGTCGACGGCAAGCACCGCGACCCGGTGGCCGAGGCCTGTGAGCATCGTGCCGAGCGCGTCGATGAAGGTGGACTTGCCGACACCGGGAACGCCGCTGATCCCCACCCGCCGTGCCGTCCCGGAGAACGGCAGCAGCTCGGTCAGCAGCTGCTGGGCGAGAGCACGGTGATCGGCACGGGTGGACTCGACGAGAGTGATGGCGCGGGCGATGTACGCCCGCGACCCGTCACGTACGCCCTTGACATAGGTGTCGATGTCGATCGAGGGAGGCATCCGGGGCACAGTCTCACAACTCGTGGCCGAGCGAGGCGGCCAGCGTCTTCACCAGGTCCCTGGCAGCGTCCGGGATCACCGTGCCGGGCGGGAAGACGGCGGCCGCTCCGGCCTCGTGGAGCGTCTGGACGTCCTGGGGCGGAATCACCCCGCCCACGACGATCATGATGTCTTCCCGTCCCTCGGCGGCCAGTTGCTCCCGCAGGGCGGGTACCAGCGTGAGATGCCCGGCGGCCAGCGAGGAGACACCGACGATGTGCACATCCGCCTCGACCGCCTGACGGGCCACCTCTTCCGGCGTCTGGAACAGCGGGCCGACATCCACGTCGAAACCGAGGTCGGCGAAGGCGGTGGCGATCACCTTCTGGCCGCGGTCGTGACCGTCCTGACCCATCTTGGCGACCAGGATGCGCGGCCGGCGCCCCTCCGCCTCCTCGAACTCCTCAACCAGCGTGCGGGTGGCGTCCACTGCCGGGGAGGTGCCGGCTTCGTTTCGGTACACACCGGAGATCGTACGGATCTGGCCCGAATGCCGTCCGTACACCTTCTCCAGAGCGTCGGAGATCTCGCCGACGGTCGCCATGGCCCGCGCCGCGTTCACCGCCAGCGCGAGCAGATTGCCCTCCAGGCCGCCGCCCCGGCTCGCGCCCGCCTCCGCGGAGGCGGTCAGCGCACGCAGCGCGTCCTGGCAGGCGGCCTCGTCGCGCTCGGCGCGCAGCCGCCGGAGCTTCTCGATCTGCTGTGTGCGCACCGAGGAGTTGTCGACCTTGAGCACGTCGATCTGCTCGTCGGTCTCGACCCGGTACTTGTTCACGCCGATGACGGGCTGCCGTCCGGAGTCGATGCGTGCCTGCGTACGGGCCGCGGCCTCCTCGACGCGCAGCTTGGGGATGCCGGCGTCGATGGCCTGCGCCATGCCGCCGGCCGCCTCGACCTCCTCGATGTGCTGCCAGGCGCGGCGGGCGAGGTCGTACGTCAGCTTCTCGATGTAGGCGCTGCCGCCCCAGGGGTCGATGACCCTGGAAGTCCCGGACTCCTGCTGCAGCAGCAACTGGGTGTTGCGGGCGATACGCGCGGAGAAGTCGGTGGGCAGGGCCAGCGCCTCGTCCAGGGCGTTGGTGTGCAGCGACTGCGTGTGTCCCTGGGTGGCCGCCATGGCCTCCACGCAGGTGCGGGTGACGTTGTTGAAGACGTCCTGGGCCGTCAGCGACCAGCCCGAGGTCTGGCAGTGGGTGCGCAACGAGAGCGACTTGGCGTTCTGCGGCTCGAACTTCTTCACCAGCTTGGCCCACAGCAGCCGCGCGGCCCGGAGCTTCGCGATCTCCATGAAGAAGTTCATGCCGATCGCCCAGAAGAACGACAGCCGCGGCGCGAAGGCATCCACGTCGAGTCCCGCGCCGATGCCCGCCCGCAGATACTCCATACCGTCGGCGAGGGTGTACGCGAGCTCCAGGTCGGCCGTGGCTCCGGCCTCCTGGATGTGATAGCCGGAGATGGAGATGGAGTTGTAGCGCGGCATCTTCTGCGAGGTGTAGGCAAAGATGTCCGAGATGATCCGCATCGAGGGCCGGGGCGGATAGATATAGGTGTTGCGGACCATGAACTCTTTGAGGATGTCGTTCTGGATGGTCCCGGCCAGCTTCTCGGGCGGTACGCCCTGCTCCTCGGCGGCCACGATGTACAGCGCGAGAACGGGCAGCACGGCGCCGTTCATCGTCATCGACACGCTCATCCGGTCCAGCGGAATGCCGTCGAAGAGCTGGCGCATGTCGTAGATCGAGTCGATGGCCACACCGGCCATGCCGACATCGCCCGTCACCCGCGGGTGGTCACTGTCGTAGCCGCGGTGGGTCGGCAGGTCGAAGGCGACCGACAGCCCCTTCTGCCCGGCGGCGAGGTTGCGCCGGTAGAAGGCGTTGGACTCCTCGGCGGTGGAGAATCCGGCGTACTGACGGATCGTCCACGGCTGGTTGACGTACATCGTCGGGTACGGGCCGCGCAGATACGGAGCGATACCGGGGTACGTGCCGAGGAAGTCGAGACCGGCGAGGTCTTCCCCGGTGTACAGCGGCTTGACCGGAATACCCTCGGGGGTGTCCCACATCAGGTCGGCGTCGCCCTTGCCGGTGCTTTCCTTGACGGCCGTACGCCACTGGTCCTCGGTGGCCCCGCGCGCGTCGCCGGGCCCGAGCTCGATTCCTGAGAAGTCCGGGATCCCCATCACGCCACTCCGATTTGGTCGAGGACGGAGGTGAGGACGGCGACCGCGTCGCCGCCCGCGACGACGAACTCGTCGACCCCGGCCCGTTCATACGTCTCACGCTGCTCACCCGGACGGCCCGCGAGATACACCCGCAGCGCACCGGCCGACTTGAGCGCTTCGGCCACCGGCCCGGCCTGCTCGGCGTAGAGGGCATCGCTGGAGCAGATGCACGCCACCGCGGCGCCACTGCGGACGAACGCCTCGGCGGCCGAGGCCGCGTCGACGGACACCGGATCGTGGACCGCTTCGATACCGCCCGCCTGGAAGAGGTTGGCGGCGAACGATGCGCGCGCGGTGTGCGCGGCGGCCGGGCCCAGCGCCGCCAGGAAGACCCGCGGCCGGGCGCCGGTGGCGGCGAGGTGTGCGTCCGAGCGGGCGCGCAACGCTTCGTACGCCTCGTCGCGGCGCACCTTCGGCAGACCGCCGGCCGGCGCGGCCGGCGCGGCGTCGCGCTCCACCTGCGCCTGGGCGAGAAGCGGGAACTCGCTCACACCGGTGACCGGTTCGCGCCGCCTGGCCAGGTTCTTCTTACGGCTCTCCCACGTGGTGCCGAGCCGCTCGGAGACCAGACCGCTGCGCAGCGCGGCCTCCTGGCCGCCGGCGCGCTCGATCTCCTGGAACCAGGCCCAGGCCGCCTGCGCGAGTTCGTCGGTGAGCTGCTCCACGTACCAGGAGCCCCCCGCCGGGTCGATGACCCGCCCCACATGCGACTCCTCGAGCAGAATCGTCGAGGTGTTGCGGGCGATCCTGCGGGCGAAGCCGTCCGGCAGTCCGAGTGCGTGGTCGAAGGGCAGTACGGTCACGGCGTCGGCGCCGCCCACGCCGGCGGCGAGCGAGGCGACCGTGGTGCGCAGCATGTTCACCCACGGGTCGCGCCGGGTCATCATCACCGGAGAGGTGACCGCGTGCTGGCGCTGTGCCCCGGCGGCGGGATCGGCCCCGCAGGCCTCGGCGACGCGGGCCCACACCCGGCGGGCGGCGCGCAGTTTCGCGATGGTCAGGAACTGGTCGGCGGTGGCCGCGTAACGGAACTCCAGCTGGCCGCAGCCTGCTTCCACGGACAGTCCGGCAGCGGTGAGGTCGCGCAGCATCGTGACGCCGGTGGCCAGCGAACAGCCCAGCTCCTGGGCGGCCGAGGCGCCGGCCTCGTGGTACGGCAGTGCGTCGACGGTCAGCGCCCGCAGTCCGGGGTACGTGCCATGGCAGAGGCGGCCGAGTTCGGTCGCGGCCGCCGTGAGTCCGGCGATGTCCTCGTACTGCCCGGTGCGCGCGGCATGCCCCAGCGGGTCCGCGCCGAGGTTGCCGAGCGCCGCCTCGCGGGCAACTCCCCGCTCCTCGTACAGCCGCAGCAACTCCCGTGCGGCAGCGTCGAATTCGGCTCCGGCATCGAGTACGACGGGAGCCAGGTCGAGATAGACGCCGTCCAGAGCCGCGCCGAGCCCGGAGACCGGCATTCCGGCCGGGCCGACGGCCAGCCACACCGAGCCGACCCCGTTCTCCAGGTCCGCGAGCACGGCTTCGTTCGTACGTCCTGGATCGGGCCGGTCATGGCGCTGGCGTACGTCCCAGCCGGAGACCGCACCCCCCTCCGGCCTGCCGCCCCGGGTGAAGGGCGCGAAGCCCGGATATCCGGCACTGTCGGCGCCGTTGCGTGCGGTGTACAGCGGACGGGTGGTGAGCCCGTCCTCGAGTGCCGTGGACAGCACGTCCTCGGCCGCCGTGTCCGGGATGTCCTTGCCAGCCTTGCGCAGCACGCCGGCCACCAGGCCCTGCCACTGCTCGTGGGTTGCATCCGGGAATTCGGCGGCCAGCGAAAACCCGTCGTCGGGGAGGACCGTCATGCTCAGATGTTAGGTCAAGCCCGCAAAGGTGCAGCAGGGGAAAAGGCTGTGACCTTGCACTCTCCGGCCCGCTCTTGATCCGTTGCCTGCGATGCCCTATCCAGGTCTCCGCCCGTACCGGGCGGTGTCACACTCCTCCAAACCGAGGCCCAAGGGAGCGCCGTATGGCCGGGATCGAGCCCGCCGTCCATCGGATCGACGCCGGCAAGCCGCATCCGGCCCGGGTGTACGACTGGGCCGGGCCGCCCGGTCGGCCGCTCCGGAGGGCGTGACCGAATACGTCCGGACGGATGTGCGCGAACCCGAATCGATCGCGAACCGGCCGAAGCGGTAGTGGATTTGAGCAGGGGCGCGAACTGATGGAGCCCGGGCTCGTCCCCCTGCGGGGCCGGTTCAGTGGGTGGGGCGACGCGTCGCGGGGAAGGCGTGGCCGCGTGCCGCGGCGACCGTGGCCAGGGCGGCGGCGACCAGGGGCAGGGCAGTCCAGGGCAGGGCGCCCGCGCCGGCTCCGGAGCTCTCCAGGACGACGCCGCCCGCCAGTGAACCGGCGGCGATGCCGACGTTGTAGACGGTGGCCTGCAGAGAGGTGGCCACGTCCGCGTTCGCGGGGCCCGAAATGTCGACCAGAGCGGTCTGCAGCAGTGTGGGCGCACCACCGAAGGCGGCGCCCCACAGGGCGACCGTGATCAACAGGACCGCGGGCGCGTCGGCGAACAGGCCCAGGGTGAGCATCGCGGCCGCGACCAGGGCCAGGGCACCCAGCAGGGTCGACCGCGGACGGCGGTCGATGAGCATGCCGACGATCCAGATTCCGGCGACCGTGGCGATGCCAAAGACGAACAGCACCAGGCTGGTGCGACCGAACCCCGAGTGCTCGGCGAACGGTGCCATGTAGGTGTACATCACCTGGTGGCCCAGCAGCAGAAGCAGCGTGATGGCCAGCACGGTCGGGATCCCGGGCGTGGCGGCTGTGCGGCGCTGCTGCATCCCGAGCGGGCCGAGAACGGCTACCGCACATACGACGCGGCGGCGGTCTACCGCGTCCAGCAGATCCGCGGCCTTCTCGATTCCGGGCTGACCACGGAGATCATCCGGAGGATCCTGCCCTTTCTCACCGGGCCGGACGAGATCCATGTCAATCCGGAGTGCCTTACGGCGGAGACCGCCGGTCTGCTACGGGGCGAGGCGCAACGGATTCAGCAGCGCATCGACTGTCTGGCCCGTAACCGCGACGCCATTCTCGCCTACCTGGCCGCAGTGCAGCCGGCCTCCGCGTCCGGGCCCGACAGGGAGCCCGAGGGGGACTGACCGGCCGGGTGCAGCGGACCGAAGCCCGCCCTACGGTGGGACTCACAGTCTCCGCGCGGATGACGGGAGCCCTTGATGGCCGGTGAGATCTCCTTCTTCGAACTGGGCCCGCACCTTTTACAGCGGCCTGTTCGGCTGGACCTTCGATCCGGGCACGACCGACGGTGGCGGGTATGCGATCCGTACGCCCAATGTCCCCGGCGGAGTGCACGGCGGCGACTCCGGCGCCCGCCCGTATCTGTTCTTCAGGGTCGACGGCATGAAGGCCGCGCTGGAACGCGTCCGCGAACTGGGCGGCACGGTCGACGACTTCGACGGGGGGAGCGACGAGGAGACGGTCGCCCGGTTCGGCCGATTCAGGCTGTGCCACGACGACCAGGGCTCGCCCTTCGGACTGCACGAGCCGCCGGCCGGTGCCTAGATGTATTGACCCGGAGGGTTGTTCACGCGACTGATGGGCGGCTGCCCGTCGAGTGCGGTGTGGCACCGGTGGTGGTTGTAGGTGTGCAGGAAGTCGGCCAGGGCCTTGGTGCGTTCGGAGTTGCTGGAGTACGGACGCACGTACGCCCATTCATCGAGCAGTGTTCGATTCAGCCGCTCCACCTTGCCGTTCGTCTGCGGACGGTATGGCCGGGTGCGTTTGTGGACGATGCCTGCGGCGCTCAAGGTCTGCCCGAACAGCCTCGATCTGTAGCAGGAGCCGTTGTCGGTGAGGACGCGTTCGACGGTGATGCCGTGTGCCTTGAAGAAGGCGTTCGCGCGTCGCCAGAACGCTGTGGCGGTCTCCTTGCGTTCGTTGGTCAGGACCTCGCTGTAGGCGAGTCGGGAGTGGTCGTCGATGGCGGTGTGGATGAAGCTGTAGCCGATCACGGGACTGCCGCCTTTGCGTACATCGGTGGTGGCCTGCCGGTTGGCGAGGGCTTGTTGCCGGGGCATGATCCGGTGGCCGCCGCCGTCGGGGATGTTGCCGAGCTTCTTGATGTCGACGTGGACGAGTTCGCCGGGCCGTGCGCGTTCGTAGCGGCGGATGACTTGGCCGGTGGGCCGGTCCATCCAGCGCAGCCGGTTCAGGCCGTGACGCGTCAGGATGCGGTGAACCGTCGAGGCGGGGATTCCCAGGATCGGGCCGATCCTGGCCGGGCCGAGTTTTCGCTCGCGCCGCAGCGCACAGACCTCTTCCTCGACGTCGGCGGGGGTGCGGTGCGGGGTCGTGCGGGGCCGGCTCGTGCGGTCATACAGTCCCGCGTCGCCCTCGGCTCGCCAGCGGCGCACCCATTTGTGAGCGGTGGTGCGGGAGATGCCCATTTCGTCAGCTACGTGGGCGACGGGTCGGCCGGCCCGGACGCGGTCGACCAGGAGTCGTCTGCCGTGGACGGTCAGTCGGGCATGGGGGTGGGACACGAAGACCTCTGTCGTGGTGCGGCTTGATCGGCCGTCTTCGGCCGGATGGCTCAGGCGGGAGTGTGGCCACGTATGAGGCCGCCGACCGGATGGTCGGCGGCCTTTGGCGGTGGGTGAGGGTGTGGGGTCAGGCCGCGAGGCGGGTGCCGCGGCGCCAGACAGCGCGGGTGTTGAGGGAGTCGGAGATGGTGGTGGTGGGGTCGCCGTCGACGAGGAGGAGGTCGGCGCGCATGCCTTCGGCGATGCGGCCGCGGTCTTCGAGGCCGAAGCGGCGGGCGGTGGTGGCGGTGGCCGCACGCAGGGCCTGGGCGGGGGTGAGACCGGCTCGGACCAGATACTGCAGTTCGTGGTGGACGCTGGCGCCGTGGGCGAGGCCGCCCAGGAACGGCAGGGGCAGGGACACGTCGGTGCCGACCAACAGGTCCACGCCCGCGTCGGCGAGGGCCTTGACGGTGGCCAGGACGTCTTCGATCTTGCCCTGGGGGTAGTGGCCGAAGGCGGAGCGGAGGGCTTTGTCCCAGTCGGCATCGAGGCGGGAAGCGACGCGCGGGTCGTCGGCGAGGTCGCTGCCGGTGATGCCCATCATGGAGGCGTTCAGGACGACGCAGGGAGCGACGAACACTCCAGCATTCGTGATCAGCCCGATGATCTCGTCGGTGTGGGGCTGGTCCATGAAGAGGTGGGCCAGGCCATCGATGCCCGCTTCGATGGCCATGCGGGTGGCGTCCGCGGTCAGGGTGTGGGCGATGGTGAGCATGCCGTGCTTCTTGGCCTCGGCCACGCCGGCGTTCAAGGTGGCCTGGTTGAGCATGGGCAGGCCGGGGTGTCCTTCGATGTTGCCGTCGTCGACCATGAATTTGATGTAGTCCGAGCCGCGCTCGATGAGCTGCGGGATGAAGGCGACTGCTTCTTCGGGGGTGGTGGAGAACGGCATGAGCGGCGGCGGTCCGGTCGGCTTCGCGCCTGCGGGCGGGCCGGGACGGAAGCCCTCGGGGAACAGCTCGCTGGGGTGTCCGCCCGGAGGGGTGATGCCGAAACCGGAGGAACGCACGTCGGCAACGGTGTCATCCTGGCTGATGTGGGCCCGATTGTCCCGCGTATTGGTGCCCTGCATCTCCAGCTCGGTCGTCACACCGAACCGCAGCGCCAACGCCAGCGCGTCCCGGCTGGTGTGGACGTGGGCGTCGATCAGGCCCGGGAGCAGCGTGGCGCCACTGCCATCGACGATCTCGGCCCCTCCTGGGGCAATGCCGCCGATGCTGGCGATCCGTCCGCCCTCGATGAGCACGGTGGTCACCCCCAACGTCTTCTCGCCGTCGAAGACCCGGGCACCGGTGATAGCGGTCACGGACATGGCTTACCTCGATTCCTAAAGTACGACCCTCATCTCAATATATACCTAAAGCTATGCACATGCATGCAGCATGGTTATGCGTGTTCGATCGAAGCTCCCTAGGATGACGGCATGAGCAGCTCGTCAACACCTCCGGAGACCGGCAAGGGCCTCTTCGATCTGGTCGGACCTGCACTGTCGCGACTGCGGCGGCGTGCCCCGGGCGGGCGCGGGGATCTGACCCGCAACCTCGTCCTGAACGTGGTCGCGGATGCGCCCGGCGAGATGACGGTGGGGGGCATCGCCACCGAGATGGGCGTCACACAGCCCGTCGCCAGCCGCACCATTGCCGCCTGCATTGCCGACGGGCTGCTGCGGCGAGCCGCATCCCAGGCAGACGGCCGACGCACTGTCCTTGAACTCACGCAGGCCGGCGAAACCGAGCGCCACCGCTTCGCCTCGGAGCAGCGCGAGACCTTTGAACACATCACCGCCGCATGGAAGCCGACCGAGCGCACCCAGTTCGCCCAGTTCCTCATCCGCTACAGCCGCGACGCCAGTGCCTGGTCTGCCCGGCAGACCCGACGCAGCGAGGATGACGCGGACACCTGCTCGCAGGACTGAACATCCCGCAGCGCGGTAGCGACTCCCGGGCAATCCGGCTACTCGGCTTCAGCGAGCAGACCGCCGCGAACTGGATCACAGAGAACGGTGCCGACGATTCCCGCTATGCCGCCCTCCGACTCATCACAGTCATCCCCCTCGGGCAAGGTCGTAAAAAGTGGACGAAACCAGCCCTGGGTCACTGTCAACGACGCTCGTGGTCAATACACCTAGATCTCGTACGGACGGCCAAAGGTGAGTAGGAGACGGTGAATCCGGTCCGGTGGTGCTTGGGTCGCCGCCAGGCGGCGGGCAACGCGGGATCGTCGATGGCGGTGCCCCCACACGTGCCGGGCGGTTGACGCCATGTGCTGGAGTGCAACTGCCGACCTCGTGGTGGGCACCGGCATCGCCGCGATCGGGGTGGCCTGCGTCGCACAGGTGCACCGGGTCCGCGATCTGCCGCTCGCCGCGCTGCCGTTGCTCCTCGGCGCCCACCAGATCATCGAGTCCCTCGTCTGGCGCTCCGGCGGTGGTACGGGCCCGGCGACCGTCACCTGGGCCGTCATCGCGCTGCCTCTGCTGCCGGTATGGGTGCCGCTCGGCGTCCTGCTCGCCGCGCCGCCGCGCGCCCGTCGCAGGCTGGTGATCCCGGTTGTCGTCGGGCTCGCCACCGCCACCGTCCTCGCGTACCGTCTCGCCGCCCGGCACGTGAGCGCGGACATCCGCGGGCACACCCTCGGCTACGTCCTGGACCTGCCGCACTCGCCCCTGATCATCACGGGATATCTCCTGGCCACCGTCGGCTCCTTGCTGCTCGCCGGTGATCCGGTGCTGCGCCTGCTCGGTCTGCTGGCCGCGGCCGGGGCGGTGGCCTGCGCCGTGCTGTGGCGGCTGGAGTTCGTCTCCACTTGGTGCGCGCTCGCAGCGGTGGCCTCTGTCGTCGTACTCCGCTGGGCACGGCGGCGTCCAGCCGGCCAGGAACCCGGCTGACTACGACAACATCGCGCCCCGGCGAGCCAGCGAGTGCGCCGTCAGGACCAGATCCGCATCGACGGTCAGTCCGCCCCCGTCGTACGCGACCGGACAGGCGTGCGGCGCATAACCGGTCGCCGAGCCGGCCAGCACATAGCTGCCCTCCGCCGGCGCGGTCAGCGTGTAGAGACCGTCCTGGTCCGCCGCGGTCAGTCCAGCCTGCTTGCCCCGCCGGTCGATCAGCGTCACGTTCGCCCCGGGTACGGGAGCGCCTTCGGCGTCCCGCACCCGGCCCCGGAACCCGGCGGGCCCGGCAGATCCGGACCCGGGCCCGGCCGACTCGGCCACGGATGCCGGCTCCTGGCTGCTCTCGTCCTCGCTGCTCGCCCGTAGCCGCGGCCGCATCGCGTCTTTCTGCGAGGGCAGGAACGCGGCCAGTACGAGACCGATGACCACGGCGCCCGTAGCGATCAGGAAGGAGATCCGGAAGCCGTTCATGCTGGGCACGAGCACCGAACCCATCGGGACCGCCGTGTGGGCCAGGACCATGCCGATCACCGCGCTCGACACCGAGGTGCCGATCGAACGCATCAAGGTGTTGAGGCCGTTTGCGGCGCCGGTCTCCGACGGATCCACAGCCCCGATGATCAGAGCGGGCAGCGACGAGTACGCCGGAATCGGGTCCGGCGGACAGCGGCGGCCGCCAATTTGCATGCACCTTCAACGAATTCTCACGCCGGGCTTATTCCGGCGCAGCTGATTGACCACGTGCCGTTCGGGTACCCGTCGCCGCAGGGAGCGCTGATGCCTCGTACGAAGCTCCTGCCACAGGGCTCCCGCCGAGGAGGACCACCATGACCGACCGCCGACCTGAAGGTCCCGAAGAGACCGGGACGGACCCGGACACGCAGGTGCCGAAGGACCTGCCCGACCAGCAGGCGCACGACGGCGACGACCCGCTGGATGTACCCCGCCCCGATGCGCCGGACGACGGCACGCCCGATCCCGACCCGGGTCTGCCGGATGTGGACCAGACGGGTGCCGGGCCCCGTGGGTCGCCGCGGAGCGGCTCCGTACATCCCGAGCAGCCGGTCCCGGACGAACCCTCCGGGTGAGGCCCGGTCGGCCTCGCCTGCCCGCCGGTTCTGCCTGCACGCGTTCCGGTGTCTTCGCCGCAGGCGGTATTCCTGCGGCCGACGCGGAACGGGCGCTGGTTGTCCTCGGCACAGCTTCAGCGGTCGTCGGCGCGGTCATGTGCTGGAAGCAGCGGCACCTGAAGCGGCTGCTGGCCTCTTCGACGGTCGCCCATACGGGACTGTTCCTGACCGGTCTCGGGCTGCTCACGCCGGAAGCGGCGGGCGGCGTTGCCGTGTACGTGCTGGACATGTGGGCGTGAAGGCGGCGCTGTTCGCCTGCGTGGGCATCCTGCTGGACCGCTACGGGAGCGTCGACGAGCACGAATTGTACGGACGAGCGGGCGGGTTGCGGCTGGTGGCCGCGATGTTCGTGACGGGGGGCCTGGCGCTCGCGGGTCTGCCTCCGTTCGGTACGGGACTGGGCAAGGCGGCCACGGAGGAGGCGGCTGGCGGTCTGTGCGGCGGCCAGGGGACATGACGTCGCACGACTGGACGGAACCTCTGCGCCGTCTGCACTCAGGACACATCGGCGACTACATCGCCTGGCTGCTCGCAGGCATGACTCTCGTGGCGGCCCTGGCTCTCCCCGGAGTCCTCACGGGCTGAACGCCGACGTCCTCACGGGCCGCTTTGGCGTGCACGGCCGAAGGCCCGCATCCGCGCAGGCGCGGCCTGCGGGCAGGCGACCGGCTCCCCGACACTCCCGGCAAGCTGCACGCGATAACGCACTGGGTATGAGCAGCCCTGGCGCGGTATCACGCACTGCGTCGGATGGTCCGCCTCGGACTTCAGCGTTATGGACGACCCGCTGGAACGACGCGGCGCGATCACCTACCGGCCGCTCGCGGACGACAGCCCGCAGGTGCTGCTGGTCGTCCAGCGCCGACCGTCGGGCGCGGTGCCGCGGGCCGCACAGGATCTGCTCGAGGCCTTTGTGGCGCGGGCCGATGAGGTGGAGCGCTCGCTGCGGGAACTCCCTTTATGAGTACGGGGGAGTTCCTCCGCGCTCGCACGCCAGCGCGGACAGATCGACGGAGTCGGCCATGGCCTGCATGCCCTTGTCGTTGGGGTGCAGATGGTCGCCGCCGTCGAAGGTCGGCAGCATCCTCTCGCTGTCGTACGGACTTCTCAGCACCCGGTCGAAGTCGGCCACGGCGTCGAACTCACCGCCGGTGCGGACGAATGCGTTCACGTCCCTGCGGACGGCTTCCTCGGCAGGGGTCCACTCCGACCAGCCCTTGTACGGCAGGACGGTGGCGCCCACGACGCACTTTCCCGCCGCGTGCGCCCGGCCGATGATCTCGCGGTAGCCCGCGATCAGACCGGCGGCCGTCACGCCGTCATGGGCCTTGATGTCGTTGATGCCTTCGAAGAGGAGCACGGTCCGCACTCCGGCCTGGGAGAGCACGTCCCGTTGCAGTCGCCCGACCGCGCTCTGCCCTGCGCCGTCCATCAGGACCTTGTTCCCGGAGATCCCCTCGTTGGCCACGCCCTGGATGCTGCCGCCCGGTGCGGCGTGCAGTCGCCCGGCGAGATAGTCGGGCCAGCGGCGGTTCTTGTCGGTGGTCGACTGCCAGCCGTCCGTGATCGAGTCCCCGAGAGTGGCCACGGCACCGGTGCCGGGCGCGGCTCCCACGGTGACCGCGTCGAGGTAGAGCCACGACGCGATCCGTTCCGTGTACGCGTCGTCGGTCTCCTCGGCAGCATGATCGCCGCTCGCGGTGTACGAAGTCTGGAGAGCCATGCCGTGCCCGGTCGCCTGCCCGCCGGCGATCTGCGCGTACAGGCTGATCACCAGATTGCTCTGGGCCTTCACGCTGCCCGGCAGTGGATCGCTGTACCGGGACTCTCCCGCGGCCAGGGTCACGGACCGTGAGCCGGAGAAGGCCAGCTTCCTGTTGCTTCCCGGAACGAGCAGGGCGCCGTTGCTCTGGACGCCGGCATACGCCGCGCCCAAGGTCAGCGGGCGGTCGCCGAACGCGTTGGAGACCCGGATGCGCAGCCCGCGCCCGCCGCCGCTCGTGTGGACGACGAGCCGGTAGCTGCGGTCGGACACGGCCTCGCCGAGCCGGTCCGCACTCGCCGCCCAGGTGACCACGGGACGCTGCCCGGCTGCTGCCGCGGCGGGGGAAGTGGCGTTCCCCGAGGCGTACAACGAGAGAGCGAGCGCCGGTGCGAGCACACATGCCATGCGCCGGGCCATCAGCCGAAGTCCCGCAGAGTGAGGGACTTCCCGGGCTGCAGCCTGACGGTGCGCGAGGTGCCACGCCACGACACCGTCGTCGCGTGACCGCCGACGCTGCGGATACGGGCCTGCTCCACCTTGCCGTCCCGCCAGCTCACATCGACGACGAACCCGCCGCGGGCTCCGATCCCGCTGATTGCGCCGGAGCCGGACCAGGCGGCGGGCAGCGCCGGAAGGAGCTCGATGTGTCCGGGACGCGAGTACACCAGCATTTCGATCACGGCGGACGGAGTGCCGAAGTTCGCGTCGATCTGGAAGATTCCGCGCCCCTGCTCGACCTGGTACATGTCGAAGAGGTTCATGGCGGAGCCGTTGCTGCCACCGGTGGACGGTCGAAGATTGCCGGCGACGAGCTGATAGGCGTTCTCCGCGTGCTTCAGCCGGGCCCAGCACAGGGCCCGCCAGGCGTTCGCCCAGCCGAAGCTCTCCATCCCACGGGCGGTGAGCAGAGCCGTCGTACCGGCGAGCAGCTCCTTGGACACGGAGTCCGGCCGGATACGGTCGCCGGGGAACAGGCCCATCAGTGGGGACAGATGGCGATGCGTGGTCTCATCGAGGTTGTCGGGCGACATCCACTCCTGGAGCCAGCCGGTCTTCGGGCTGGCCTCGGGCAGATACAGCTGGTCCTGCAGGGCGGCGACGGTCTCGCTGTAGCGGGCGTCCCTGCCCAGATCGGCGCACGCCTGCCGGTAGTTGGCGAAGAGTGCCCGGACCAGCTCCTGCGCATAGGTGATGCCCTTGGCGTCGAGCGGACCGTGCTCCGGCGACCAGTCACTGTCGGCGACGAGAACCTGGCGGGTGGCGCCGGTCGTCAGGTCGGTGACGGTGGTGGTCACCAGCCTGGCCTCCCAGAACTCGCAGGCCCCCTTGAGGAGCGGGTAGATCCTCTTCAGATGGGCGGTGTCCTGGGTGTACTCGTAGTGCTCCCACAGGGAGTTGCACAGCCAGGCGTTACCGGCCGGGTGCCACCACCAGCCAAGACCCCCATGGATGTTGCTCGAGATGGCCACGGTCCAGCCGGCGTTCTTTCCGGAGGAGTTGCGGTAGCGGTTGCGGGGGTCGTTGAACAACTCGTGGGTGAGCTTTGTCCACGACGGCAACTGGGCCAGGCAGTAGTCGGTGAGCGTGTCGAAGCAGCGCGAGAGCCCGGTGCGGTCGGCCATCCAGTAGTTCATCTGGATGTTGATGTCGCTGTGGTAGTCGCCCATCCAGTCCGGGTCGTTGCCGTCCAGCCACAGGCCCTGCAGATTGAGCGGCACGCTGTCCCGGGAGCCGCTGATCATCAAGTAGCGGCCGAACTGCACATAGGTGGCCTCAAGCTCCGGGTCCGGATCACCTTGCTGGGTGCGTGCCTTCAGCCGCTCCCAGGTGTCCAGGCGCCGCTGCTGCGCCGTCGATTCGCCGAGCGAGATGCTCATACGGTCGAACAGGGCGCGGTAGTCGGTGACATGGGTGTGCAGCAGTGCGGTCGGCGACTGGCGGGCGGCGGTCACCGCCTTCGTACGGGCGAGTGCTGCCGGGTCAGGCCCGGGGCTGCGATAGCCGGTGGCCGCGTCCGGTGCGTAGTTCGTTCCGCCGCTGACCACCACGGTGAGGTCCTTGCACCGGGAGAAGGCGATCTGCGTACCGCGGACGCTGACCGAGCCACTGCCGCTGCGTGCGGTGACGGCCGCTCCGTAGCGCAGACCGTTGCCGAAAGAGTCACCGAACCAGAGCGAGGTGCGCGTCTTGTCCGCCGAAGTGGACTCGCCATGGGTGCCGTCGAGGCTGATCGTGCCGGTGTAGGTGCCGCCGCCCCGCTGCGTAAGACGGATGACGATCGTGTCGTCGGGGAAGCTGGAGTAGATCTGGCGCTCGTACGTCGCACCCGCTCTGGTGTATGTGGCGCTGACGAGACCCTGGCTGAGGTCGAGGCCGCGGCGGTAGTCCGAGACGGCCGACAGGTCGTGGTCGGGTATGTCGATCGTCAGGTGCGCGAGCTGGGTGAAGCTGCCGAAGTTCTCACGGGCGTACGGGAATTGGCCGTCCTGGTCCAGGGTGCCGTTGAGCCCGCCGGTCCACAGGGTGGCGTCGGTGAGGAAGAGCAGTTCATGCGAGGGGTCGTTGCCGACGAGGGCGCCGAGCCGGCCGTTCCCGATCGGAAGGGCCTGCTCGATCATTCTCTTGTCCGAGGCCGGGGCTCGGTACCACATCTGCGTCGTCGACGCCTTCGGCAGCATCGGCGAGGTGACGGGCCGGGCGGGCGCGGCCGAGGCGGTGAAGGCCGGGAGGCCACCGAGCGCGGTGGCCGTTCCGACCGCGGCGGCCAGCGAGACGAATCCGCGGCGGCTGGGCTGCGCAGGCATACAGGCGTGCTGATCGTCCACGGGGCACTCCACGGTGGTCGGGCAGAACGGGGGAGAGGAGGGGGAGGCGGGCGGCGGCCGGAGCGTCACCGGCCGCTACCGGTCAGGACCGCTTCGGCACGTCGATCTTGTCGATGTCCGGTGCGTAGCCCGAAGGGCCGCTGTCGAAGGTGACGGTGTTGCTGCCCGCCTTCAAGGAAACGGGGACGCTGATGGCCGCTGCGGCACCCCACCCGCCGCTGGACGGGAAGTCCCAGGTGGCGGCAAGCCTTCCATTGGCGGAGACCTGGATGGAGCGGGGGTAGCCGCTGGTGTAGCCGACGTTGATGAGGTACGTGCCGGCCTTGTCGACCACAACGTCGTTGAAGCGCAGGGCCCCGCCCAGATACAGGCCGCCCACCTTCTTCGCGCCCGAGCACTCGTCGCAGCCGCCGACGCAGGCGTTGCCGCTGAGGGTGTTGGCCGAGTCCTCCGCCTCGTACGCCGTCATGGGCTGCGCCGGGCCGTGCGGGGTGATGGTGAACAGGCGCGATCCATGGGCGGGAAGGGCCTGTGTGACGCTGCTCTTGTGCCGGCCGAGGTTCTCGCGGTTCCACAGATCGCGTACGGAGGCCTGCCCGCTGAAGCCGAAGCTGGACCAGTTCGCCGTCACCGCTGCAGGGGAGTCACCGAGGTTGAACAGGGCGACCGTGTACGTGCCGTCCGGGTTCTTCGCACCCCAGACCTGCTGCTCGCCCGCCGTCACCGGACGGGCCGGCGGGGACGCCTGCTGGTCGACCTTGAGGACCTCGCGGTTGGTGAGCAGGGCGATTCCGTAGTCGTCGAGACGCGTGAGGTCGTCGCCGGTGTACAAGGGGGACTTGGAGATGGCCCACAGCGTCACATAGCTCTGCCGCTCGGCCTTGGTCAGCCCGTCCATGGCGCCGTTGCCCACGTCGAGGGAGTCCAGGTCGTTGAAGCCGCCGGGCCCTGCGTGCCGGGTCCAGGCCGGGGTGTCGCGCCACCGGTCCTCGACGGAGTTGTCCCACGTCACCAGGGTGTTGCAGTAGCACTCGACGTCAGTGTCAATACGCCAGCCGTTGGAGTGCTTATTCCAGTCGGCCATGTAGTTGATGTCCAGGGACCAGGAGATCTCGAGATGGATGTCCCGTCCGGTGCCGGCCAGCGCCTGCTTCCAGGCCGCGATGTCGGCGCGGTTGTCGTAGTTGTCACCGCTCTTGAAGGACCCGGGCCCGACCCCGTCGACCTTGAGGAAGTCATAACCCCAGTCGGCGAACAACCGCGCCTGTGAGTCGATGTACTTCTGGGCGCACGGCCGGGAGAAGTCGATTTTGTAGGAGCTGTCCCAGCCGTTAGTCGTGCGCAGATCGCTGTACACGATGTCGCCGGTGGTGCAGTCCGCCGCGTTCCAAACCGGGACCTTGCCCTCCCCGTACGCCTCCTTCTCCAGGCCGACGGGAAGGTAGATGCCGGCCTTCAGCCCCTTGGCGTGGATGTGGTCGGCCACCGGCTTCATCCCGCGCGGGAAGCGCTCGGGGTCGGCCTTCTGCCGTCCGTACCGGTCGAACCCGGGCTTCCAGTCCCAGGTCCGCCACCAGCCGGCATCGATGTTGACGTACTCGTAGCCGTACGCCTTGAGCTTTGCAGCCAGGGCGTCCGCCTGCTTGAGGACGTTGGCTTCGGTGAGGTAGCTGTAGTCGCCCGTGGGGTTGAGCCCGGGGTATTTGCTGGACTGCATGCTCCAGCTGCTCCAGCCCATGTACGGCTTCTGGGCAAGGCCGCCTCCCTGAAGGGGAGTTGGGCGCGCGGTGGGAGTGGCCCGTGAGCTGGATGTGGCCTGCCCGGAGGCTGCGGTCAGGGCGGCGGCGAGAGCGAGGGCTACGGTTCCTGCGGTGAGGGCTGCGGGGGACAGCATGGCGTTCTCCTAACAGGGTTCGGATCCGATGAACGTCTGAATCGCGGCGGCCGCGGCCCCGCGGGCCCATTCGTCGAACGGCAGCGGACGAGTCGTCACCTCGCACTGCGCGGCGGTGCCGAAGGCGGCGCTGGAGAACGCCTCTCGGATCTGCTCGGCGAACAGGTCGTACGCCGCCAGGCCCTCGCCGGAGATGATCACACGCTCGGGACCGAGGAGATTGACCACGGCCCCGATGGCCCGGCCGATCGCCTCGCCGGCTCGTGCGTACGCGGCGCGGGCGACGGGATTCCCGCCGTGGGCCAGCTCCAGGCCCTGTGCCGAGTCGGCCACGTCCCGGCCGGTGTCTGCGCGGATACGGCGCACGATCGCGGAGTCCGACGCGATCGCCTCCACGCAGCCGGTATTGCCGCAGTGGCACAACGGCCCCTGCGGGTCGATGGAGAGATGGCCGATCTCGCCGGCCACGCCGTGCGAGCCGGAGACCACCCGGCCGTTCACGACGAGTCCGCAGCCGATGCCGGCGCCGACGGTGACCAGTGCGAAGTTCGCGCAGCCCACGCCACCGCCGAACCACTGCTCGGCGATGGTCAGGGCGCGGACATCGTTGTCTACAGTGACCGGAAGGCCTGTTGCCTCCATTGCCACGTCGGCGAGAGCGATGTCGTGCCAGCCGAGGAAGGGTGAATACCTGACCACGCCGGCGGCGCGGTCCACATCGCCCGAGACGGCGATGCCCAGTCCCTGGACCTGGACTCCGTAGCCCTCGGCCTCGGTCAGCAACTCCTCCGTCAGCGAGGCGATGAGGTCGAGCACGGCGGCCGGTTCGCTTCGGGTGAGCGGCGCGTGCCGGGCGACGCGGATGCGGCAGCACAGGTCCGTCAGCACCGCGATGACCTCGTCCGCCGTCACCTTGACGCCGAGGAACAGGGCTCTGCCGCCGTCGACTCGCACCGGGTTGGCGGGGCGCCCCAGGGCCGGGCGCGCACCGTCGTCCGCCGCATCGGCCGCCTCGACGACGTAGCCCGCCTCCATGAGCGGGCGTACCGCCTTGGTCACCGCGGCCGAGGAGAGCCCGGTACGGCGAGCGAGCTCCACCCTGGTGAGCGGGCCTTGGGACAGCACGGTGGTGAACACCGAGGAGGCGGCCGGGGTGGCCGCCGGGAACGTCTCAACGCGGTACGTCGACGGCATGGCGGGAAACGTAGGTGAGTTAATTTCCTGTGTCAATAAAGGAAACCGAAACCCTGTGAAGTTGTTGGCAGTCTGCCCCTCCACCGTCAAATGGATGATTGAGGGCTGCGGTTGGCAAGGCGATCGACGGCTCCACTCACCTTCGGCGCACCGGATCGCCGAGCTCCTCGCCGCGCCCGGGCAGGTGTGGCTGACGGCTGGTCATATCGCCCGGCCACAGTCGTTGGCATCGGCATTCACAACACGCGTCTCGGCTCGACCCCGGTTCGGTAAGTTTCCTCTGTGCGCGGGGAGTTGATCGAATGAACCTGCATGCAATCACAGAAGGCCGGGGGAGCGCCGTGGGCGGGAGACCGTACGGTCAGGGGGCGCTGCACGAGAGCTTTGTACCCAGGCTTGTCGGCCTGCATCAGAGTGGCGGGTACCGGGTCGATTTCGCCTATCCCAGGGGTGCGCCACTCATCCATGTCGTCGGCGGGCGCGGCAGCGGCAAGAGCGCGTTGCTGAAGGCGGTGCACGACGCCTACAACGGGCGGGTTCCGCCGGCCCGCGTGGACCTCGCGGCCCCCGGATTCGGTGAGCCGGGTGTCGCCGGGCTCAGTGACGACGAGGTCCCGAACGCCTCACACATCACCCATCTGCTGTTTTTGCTGGCGTACAAACTCGGCCTGGAGGTACAGCATTTCGGAAAGCTGATGGCGTTCCCGAGGCTCTCACTCGGCCTTCTGGTGGTGACCGCCTGGCGGCCGCTGAACCGAAGCCTTAGCCGATGTGCGCCTCGTAGGCGACACCGGCGACAACCAGGTCCTCCCAGGCCATGCCGACGCTTTTGAAGAGCCGGGGGCGGGAGCCTTCGGTCGTGACCGTGCCGCGGGCGAGGTCCGCGAGGCCGACGAGGGAATCGGCTTCCAGCGCTCCGGAGCCGATGGCCAGGATGACGTCGCCCGCCTCGCGCAGTGCCGCGCCCCGCGCCTCGACGACCACCGTCGAGCGGCGCACCGTCTCGTCGTCCACCTCGCGGGCATCAGGTTCGTGGGAGCCGACGGCGACGACGGTCGCGTGCGCGGCCAGGGCCGACCCGTCGAACAGCGGAGTGCGCGCGGTGGTGCAGCAGGCGATCAGATCCGCCTGCGCCACCGCGTCCGCCGTACCCGCTTCCACCACAGGATCCGAATCCCCGTACTGCTGAAGGAAGCCGGCGAGCCGGTCGAGGTCGCGGCCGACCACGGTGATGTGCCGGACCGGGCGGACAGCACGCAGCGCCTCGATATGACTGTGCGCCTGCGGTCCGGTGCCGAAGACGACGAGACGCTCGGCGTCCGGTACGGCGAGGAGATCGGCGGCGGCCGCCGAGACCGCCGCGGTACGGACGGCGGTCAGCGCGACACCGTCGAGAACGGCCAGCGGGCCGAGCGTCGCTGCGTCCAGCAGCAGGTAGTTGCCCTGGATACGAGGCAGCCCGATGGCGGGGTTGCCCGGCGCCACCGTGGCGATCTTGACGCCGGCGTAGCGGCGGGAGTGCGACGGCATCAGCAGCAGCTGCCCATGCCCGACCGGGACCACAGTGCGGGCGGGATCGGCCTCCGGGTCGAGCCCGTCGCGCAGCGCGTCCTGGAGCGCGGTGATCGCCGCTGCCATGGGCAGGGCCGCACGCACCTCGTCTGCTCCGATGACCACGATCGCGTCCTTGCCCATGTGCCCTCCTGCCGGAAGCCGATCATCCTCTCGCGAAACGCTACAGGGCACGCAGCGGCCGGGCGGCCCTCGTCCAAGGAGAGCCGTCCGGCCGGCGTCGTACAGGGCGCGGTCAGACGTTGGGCACTTTGAGTCTGTCCCAGCTCGACTTTCCCGGGATGCCGTCGGCGTCGCTCCCCGAGAAGCCCAGCTTGCGCTGCCATGCGGCGTACGACTTGCGGTCCGCCTCCGACCAGTCCGGGCTCGGGCCCACTTCGTACCGCCCGCAGCCCTCGGCCACCAGTCTCTTTCCCATCGCCGTGATGATGGGACTGTGCCGTCCGGCCTGGAAGAACGCGGCGCCCGGGAACGGCTCGAACGTCGCCGGGGGCTTCGGCGTCGGCGGCTTGGTCGGGCCTCCCGGCTTACCGGCCAGACGCGCCTTGATCCGGCCGCGCATCGAGTCCATCGTGAAGCCGCGCGGGTCGATCTTCCCCGGCTGCCACTCCTTGTGCCCGATCACCGAGCGGTACGTCCAGCCGTGCGCCCGGCAGATCGCGGCCGCCGCCTTCTCGATGGCCTCCAGCTGGGCCGCAGGCCACGGGTCCGTGCCATTGCCGAGGTTGACGCACTCGAAGCCGTAGAAGTAGCGATTGCCGTCGGTGTTGGCCTCGTTGTCGCCGGGCAGCGCCGTTTCGTTGATCACCGCGCGCAGGACGTCGTCGTCGCCGAGCCCGGCGTGGTTGGCGCGCCCGTTGCCGACCATGTGGATGGTGCCGTCCTTGGCTATCACCCCATGGCACAGCGGCCCGGGCAGACTCGAGTGGCCGTTGTAGCAGATGTCCACGGAGTTCTGGGTGCCAGAGGTCACGGTGTGATGGATCATCACCCCGTGCATGGGCCCCCACGGACCCTTGTGGTTGCGGTTGTGTGTGCGCCAGCTACGGTGCTCGACGACCTGAAGCCCTTCGTCGCGAAGGGCCTTGAGCAGTTTGTCGGCGGACAGAGGCGTTGCCATCGTGGTGCTCCTTCCCGGTTGGTACGTCAGTTCTCGGGCTGTCCCTCGTCGTCCTGCCCCGCCGTCTGCCCGCCCGAACCGGCCGCCGCAGCAGTCTCGGCAGCAGCGGCCTCCGTCTCGGCCGAGGCCTCCGCCGCCAGCGCCTCCTCGTCCGCGGCCGGGATGACGGCCGCCAGCGGCCCGAACGTCATCCGCAGATCCGCGACCGAACCTTCGCCCAGCACCCAGGCCAACGGCGCGTAGTGCACCTGAATCCCGGCCGGGGCCTGCAGCAGCGGCCGGCGCGCCGCATCCGTGGGCCACTCGACACTGCCCGTCGCCGTACGCGCCGGAACGGTCCAGAAGTCGCCGGGCCGATACGTCCTGCCCGGCTCGAAGTAGACGAGAACGCCGTCCTCCAGCGGCAGCCAGCCGCCCTCCTCGATCCGGACCGCGCCGTTGCGCAGTTTCGATGCGCCCTGCTTCGTACGGCCGGAGCCACTCGTGTGCCGGGACGAACCCGACCGGTGGTCCCAGCGCCGCAGGAACGGGTGGAGTCCGGGGCGCCTGCCGACCGAAGGATCCGGCTCGCCGGAGAGCCGCACCCGGCGGCCCGGCAGGTCGACCTCCTCCACCCGCAGCAGCGGCAGCGGCTCACCGCGGCTGGTGTAGGCGGTGTCCACGAACTCGACCAGGTCGCCTACGTTCAGATCGAGCTTGTCGTCACTGCCGAGTGAGGCCAACTCCACCCAGGTGCCGTCGAGTTCGTCGACAGGGAAGGTCACCGAGCCGTTCTCCCGGGACCATTTGAAGGTCGCGTCCTTGGCCGCGCCGCCCTCGTGGATCTCCACGCGGTACATCTGGTTCTCCTGGCCCCGGTAGCGGGCGTCCGGCTTCACCAGGCACGGGTCCTCGTCCGCGTGCTCGGGACGCTCGCTGCGCGCCGCCATCCGAGCGGTCGGCGCCTGCGCCGTGGCCCACTTGGCGAACGCCGCGC
The DNA here is from genome assembly GCF_040651435.1 of Streptomyces sp. NPDC048479. Lineage (NCBI taxonomy): Bacteria > Bacillati > Actinomycetota > Actinomycetes > Kitasatosporales > Streptomycetaceae > Streptomyces > Streptomyces sp. NPDC048479. Next base: position 144,617 of record NZ_JBEZKA010000013.1, on the reverse strand, counting down.
GGACCTGGTCCTTGGTCGCCCCGTCCTCGAGTTCCAGCTGCGAGCCGGCCAGCGGCAGCACCTGCCAGACGACCTTCAGCCGGGCGGCGGTGTCGGGCATCGCCGACCCGAGCGCGACCTCACGCAGCAGCGGGTCCTCGGCCGCCGTGACCGAGCGCTCCCACACCTTCAGATATGCCAGATACGGGAACTGGGAAGGCAGCCGGTCACCGGGACGCTCGGCGTCCCGGTGACCGTCCGGCTGGTCCCAGTACGTCCAGGTGGCCGGCGGCGCGGCCGGCGCGGGCGCCTCGGCGGGCTCGTCCTTCTCGCTCTCCTCGGCGCTGTGCGCGTCGTCCACGACCGGGACGCCCGGCTGCGGGCGGGTCGCCTCCAGCAGGATGCCGTCCACGTAATAGCGGCCTCCGCCGATGGACAGATCGTCCAACTCCCGGCTCCCGCCCAGGAAGTGGAGCTCGAAGCCGGTCGCGCCGCGCGGCCCGCCGTGCTGTCCGATCAGATCGGCGGCGGTGGTACGGGCCTGCGCGAGCTGGATCGCGGTCTGCTCATTGGCATCGGCGTCCAGCTGGACGCGGCCCTGCTGGGCGATCACGGACGAGTAGTGCCGGTCCGGCCGGAAGGTGCTGCGGGAGATGTCTGCGTGCATGGGAAGGGGTCCCCCTCGGAAGTTCGTACGTCGGTGAGAAGTCGTGTCAGGTGACGGGGATGATCCCGGCGTCGGTACCGGCCGGGGTGTACTCGGCGAGCCGGACCCGCAGGCTGTCCTCGCGCTGCGGCTGGTACAGGTCGTGGAAGGCGCCCATCTCGGAACCGTCCTCGGCGCCGCGCTTGACTTCCTCCGCGCAGCCCGCCGCGAGTTGCCCGTACGCGGGCGTGCCATAGCGCTCACCGGTGAACAGCGGGCGGACCAGCTGGGCGTTCTGACTGCCCACCAGGTCCGGCTGGCAGCGGTGGCGGCGCGGAGTGCGTGAGCCGGGAGGCACGTACGAGAAACGCATACAGCCGATGCCCCGCCGCGCCACCTGCATCCGCCCGGTGAAGATGCTGTTCTCGGCGATCTCCACGGCATGGGTGTGGACTTCACCGATGACGGTGGTGCGGTGCGCGTGGAGCACGGCGTGCGCATGGCGGCAGTCCGGCGCGGACAGCGCCGGCAGCTCATGTCCTGTGGCGTCCAGGATGCTGTCCCGGATGTGGATGGGCAGCGGGTCGTGGTTCACCTCGTCGCCGATGACCTCGATGGTGCCGAGAATGCTGCGCTCGATGGACACACACGCGGTGGTGCGGTCCAGGACCAGGCTGGGTTCCTCGGGGGAGTGCGGATGGCACTGAGGCTCCAGCGACCAGCCCGGTACGAGCGTGCAGTGCCGCAGCACCACAGCCCCGACCGGCCCGGTGACATTGAGTCCGCGTCCGGTGATCAGCAGACCGTCCAGCACGATCCGCGGCGCGTCACCCTCGCAGTCCTCCTGCGCACGGATGTTGAGCGCGTCGGGCCGGTTGCTGTACCAGTCGAGCAGCCGGATGACCGGCCGGGTTCCCTCGGCGGCGCGCACCTCAAGCCGGTCGCCCGGGTCCAGATCGAAGTCCAGCTGCTCCTGGTAGGCGCCGCTGTGCGTGATCTCGATGATGCCTTCGGGGCCGCACTGCCCAGAACGCCGGTCGCGCTGCCAGTCGTTGTACGCGTCCATGATCCGCTGGTAGCTCTGGTCCGGGCCGACCCGGTAGACCTTCGCCGCCGTCGGCGTCTCACGCTCGCGCGGGTACTCGCCGCCGCCCGTGTCGTCGGCGAACGCGTAGTGGTAGCTGACCCAGACGCCCTGCCGCGGCGCGGACCGCGAACCGAAGGCGATCCGGCCGAGCGCCGGATCGACCGCCACCTGGCCGCGCTTGGGCCGGTAGCGCCAGTCCGTCAGATCCGCCACCACGATGTCCGACAGCGGCACCGGCTCGTCCTGCCCGTCGCGCCAGATCGTGAAGCTCTTGCCGGGCCCGTAGTAGTCCGCGAGCCGGTCGGCGAGCTGCCTGCGCCGGATGTACGCGGGGACATTGTCGATCGTCGCGATGTGGGTCGCCGACGGCTCGGGCACCGGCTTGGTCACCAGCGGCGAGTCATTGTCCAGAATCGAGAAGGTGTAGAGGTTGCGGGCCCGGTCGATGCAGTACGCGGGCGCTTCGGTCACGTGGTACGGCTTCAGCCGCCAGACGAACAGACCCACTCCGGTGGGGGAGTAACCGCCCTGCGTACGGGTCGAGTTGGCACGTCGCGCATTCACCGACCGGGCCACCGCGCCGAACGGCCCGCCCGCCAGATCGAGCGCCGCACCGTCGCGTACGTCCACGAGCCTGCCGCGCTCCAGACGGCGCGCGTTGGCGGCCTCCGTGCCCGATCCGTACAGCTTCACCGGCTGCTGGTGGGAGACAAGCCGGGAGAACTCCACGGCCCGCGAAGGCCATCCGGCGACGTCCTCCGCCAACTCCTCGAGCAGGGCGAGGGTGCCCTTGCGCCGTCGGTTGGCGACGGTGGCGGCCACATCGCGGCGCGGCGCCAGGGCCTCGGCGAGACGCAGGCGTGAATCGTCGCCGCCCTCTCCCTCAAGGCCCTGCGCCTGCACACGTTCGTAGCCCGGCAGCGGGGAGTAGCCGACCAGATCGCCGAGATACGGCAGCACCCAGGGCGCCGCGGTCTCCACGAACCAGTCCTCGTATCCCTGCTCGACCCCGTCCCGCACCCGGTCGACCTGCTCGGCGATCACCGCGAGCAGGGCGCGCAGCGGCTCGCCGCCCTCGGCGTCCCGCAGGCGGTGCCACTGCGGAAGCAGATCGGCGAGGCCGTCCGGTTCCCTGGTCATGAGGTGACCTCCGTCAGAATCAGCGTGTCCGCGACATGCGGGGAGAGCAGGGCGAGCTGGGCGGGCCGGATCCCGCGGAAGACGAACACGGCCCGGCCCTTCTCCAGCCGCCGGGTATCGGTGATGTCCGGGTTCAGCCGTAGCAGTTCGGCGAGCGAGATGCCGTGCCTGGCGGCGACCTGGGTGAGCGTCTCGCCGTCCTGGGCGGTGACGCGGTGCACGTCCTCGTCGTACTCGGCGAGCCTGGCCCCGACCGCGGTGCGCGGCTCGGCGAGCGAATCCGCGAGCCCGGTCAGCTCGTCGGGCGTCACGGACGCTGGCACGCCGGTGAACACATCCACGTCGACATAGTCGACGCCCGGCACCGAATGGGCGGTCGCCAGCACCTCGGACAGACGGGCCGGACGGCCCAACTCGCGGCGCCCGCTGCCGAATTGTGCCAGCAGAGCCTGCCGCAGCCGTGGCTCGACGACGCTCCAAGTGTGGTCGGGGGCGACCTTCACCTTCGCCGCGAGCAGCAGCAGCACCAGCTCGCGCACATCCACCCTGACCGGCAGGCGCGAGTCGCCGTACTCGGCCAGCGAGGAGCGCAGCGCACGCAGCACCTCGGAGTCATCGGCGATCGCGATGTCGTCGACCCCGGCGACCGTCACATGCAGCACCCGGCGCCGGCCGTCGAAGATCTCGCGGGCCGCGGCCCGTCCGATGCCCGCACGCGAGCGGGCGAAGTCCTCGTAGTCCTCGACGGACACGAGCCGGTCGAGCGCGGAGACCGCCAGCGGGATCGTGCGCCGGGTCAGCCCCGGACCGTCGGCGTCCGCGCCGCCCGTGGCGGGCTGCGGATTGGTGACGGCACTGACGCCCAGCGGCCGGGAGACCGCCTGAGTGATGCGGTCGGCCCGCACGTTGGCGGCCCGGCCGGTGCCGAAGCGGTACCGGGCCCGGACGTTCTCGTGCCCGGTGGACAGCCGTGCGCCGTGCACTCCGTCGCCGAAGGTCACCGTCGTACGCCCGTCCCCGGCCGTCCCCGAGACATAGACGCGCTCGCGCGGACCACGCCCCGCCAGGCTGTCCACCTCGTGCCACAGCAGCCCGTCGACGCGCACTTCCAACGTGGGCGTCGCGCCCAGGGGATTGTCGGCGGGCAGCCAGGTCAGCGGCGACTGCCACAGCGTGAACGTCTGGTTGGCCCGGTCGGCGTCGCCGCTGCCGATCGGCTCGTCACGGCTCTCACCGTGCGTCGCCGCCACCACATTGCCCTGAATCCGCACCGTGTCACGCCGGTAGCGACAGGCCAGATCGGTGGTGAGCGTCAGCCTGGTGTGGACATGGTCGCCCGGCAGCTGCGGGTCGAGCTGCTGCTCCACCGCCGCGATCACCACCAGTTCGGTGCCGCGGACCCCTGCCGTGTCGGGGATGTCGGTGCGCTCGCCCGAGACCACCAGATGACGGCCGGGCCGCAACCCGTCGTACAGCTCGGCCAGTTCGAGCTCATTGCCGTGGACGTCCTCGCCCAGCGGCTCGTCGGCGGGGCGCAGCGCCTCGCCGCCCGCGTGCACGGTCGCGTCCCGGATCGCCGAGAGCAGGACGTCGTGCTCGTCGAGCCACGGATCGGCGAGCGTCAGCTCGGTGCCGCGGCCGGTGATGCCGTAGTTGGTGTACGCGGCCGTGCGTACTGCGGTGACACGGGTGGTCACCAACGCGAGCTTCTTGTCCCCCGGGATCCCGTCGGGCTCGTCGGCGCCCTTGCGGGGACGCTCGATCGCAACCCAGCTGCCGACGGTGATCCCGTCCTGTACGGAGTCGAGCGGAAGGACATGACGGTTCGCCTGCTCCGGCACCGTCGCGATGCCGATCTCGACATTCGGGGGCTCGCTGCCGACCGTGTACCGAGCGGTCACCTCCACACCGCCGTGCGTGACCTGCTTGTGTTCACCGGGAGACAGCAGCCAGTTGAGCGGTTGGCCGTTCTGCACGGCCACATGCACCCGCCCGTCCTCGGCGGGCCTCGACACGAACAGCGTCCGCTCCGGAAGCCCTTCGGAGAACTCGGCGGTCACACCGGGCTCCTGGGAGTCCGCGGGGCGCCTGGTCAGCCAGCTCAGATCGTGGTCCTGGCTCACCCGGGTCTTCAGCTGGACCCTGCCGGGCCCCAGACCGAAGCTCGTGTCCGCAGGCAGGTTCTCCGAACGCTGCCATGAGGACCCGGTCTCGATGTGCTGGAACTCGGCGCGCACCGGAACCCGTCCGGCCGTGTCGTACACGATCCGCATCGTGGTGAGTTCCCCGCCGCTCACGGGCCAGTCCGTCTGCCGGATCACCCGCCCGCGCTCGTCCTGCACGGGCTTGAGCGGTGCCGTCGCCCCGAACGGCGCGGCGGTCACCCGCATCGCCTGAAGCTCCCGCAGCAGCGCGGGCGTGGCAGGCGCCGCCCGCCGCCATGCCGCGTACATGCCGTCGGAGACCCGTGGATCGAGCGCCGACAATAGCTGCGCGCCGAGATCGGAGCCCGGCGCGAAGTACCGGCCAGGATCGTGGGACAGGGTGCGCGCTCCCGACGGCGGGCGCACCACTTGGGTGCGCAGCGCGGGAAGTACGGCCCCCAGGGCTTGCATGGCCGGTGAGTCCGAAGCAGCCGCCGGGATCTCCGGGCGGGACGGCTCCAGATCGGCCGCCCGCTCCATCAGTTCGCCGACCACGGCCTCCAACTGCTCGAACCAGGCGGCGACTTCCTCGTACGGCGCGGCGATCGCCTGCGCCTCGGCCAGCCGGTCGTGCGGCTCGACGAGCCGCGCCGCGAACTGCGCCGGCGTCTTGATCCCGGCCAGATCCGCACGCAACGGCGCGAGCACCTGAGTGTCGAAGTCCTCGATGATCCGGCTGACAGGACGCGGGTTGGGGTTGTCGGGGGTCGGCTCACCCTCCTCGACCTCCCGCTCGTCCTCGGTGATCCACTCGCGCAGCTCGGCCACCAGCTCGGACAGCGAGGGCGGGGCGGACTGCGGCAGCCCGATCGCCGTGACCTCGTCGTCCCGGTCGATGCGGATACGTGCCACCGGAAGCAGCAGCCGCTGCCCGGGGGTGTCCTTGTCCCCGCCGAAGACGAAGAGCAGCCTGTCCCCGGTCTGCAGGGAGGCGTCGGTCCCGGAGACGAAGATCTCCGGGCGCCCCCGCAGATCGTCCGGGGTGAGCAGCGCCGGCCGGCGCCGGCGCACCGCGAGCTCGTTCCACGCCCAGCGGGCGATGAGATCCTCGCCGGTCTCGAAGGCCTGCGACTCCTCGTCGGAGGTGCTGGGCACGCTGTTCGCGCGCGCGCCGCGCGGGATCAGCACCGGCACGTCCTCGGCCCGCGGATCCCTGTCCAGCGTGTATGCGAGATGGGTGTCGGCGGCGATGCCCGGCCGCGGCCGGTGTCCCACGAGACGCCCCAGCAGAGCCAGCGAACGGTGCTCGTCGGCCGTGCGCAGATACCCCTCGTCGGCGATGCGCTCGGAGTGGAAGGTGAGCAGATCGCCCACGGCCGCCCACGCGTCGAGCAGTCCGATCGACGGATCGTCCGGGGTGCGGACGGTCAGCCCGCGCAGCGCCGGATAGGCGGGGGAGGCGAGCCGGTCGAGCATGGCCGCCAGGAACGAGCCGTACTCGCCGACCCGGTAGTTCAGGGCCGTGCGGCCCGGAGCGTTGTACAGGGCCTTGGGCGCGTGGCGTTCGTCGTGCCCGCCGCAGCCGCAACCGCAGGAGCCGCTCATCGCGCACCTCCGCCGAGCTCGATCGAGAGCCGGCCCAGCTCGGGCCGGTCGGGGTCGTTGTCGCAACGCGCGATCTCCAGCGGGCCGAGCCGCAGCACGCCTGCCTCCAGTGCCGTGTCATCGAGTGGGTCTTCGTGGAACAGTCGTCGCAGCCGGGTCACCCGTACGCTCTCCACGCCCTGGACGGCCGCAGCGGTGGCCACCAGACGGCTCAGCCGCACCGGTTCACCGAAGGTCAGCGCGTCGGGATGGAAGAAGCCGAGCCGTCCGCCGGTCAGCCGGCGGTTGCCGAGGAGCCGGTACAGCTCGGCGAGAATCTGGCCGTGCTGATGACCGGGCGCCGCGCACACCGCCAGCGCGATGTCCAGCGGCACGGACCGCGCGGGCCCCACCACCAGGTCGTGCCCGATCCGGCGGTAGCTCTCCAGTGCGTACGCCACCGAGTCGAGCAGCTCCGGGGACGCGTCCCCGTTGCCCAGCGCGTCGACGGCGACATGCGCCTCCTGCACGCTGCCGGTCCAGCGGATCTCGGCGGCCGCACGCTGCACTCCGGGCAGCTTCGACGCCAGTGCCGCATAGTCCTCGGCGGTGACGGCCCGCAGCCGGGTGCGCTTCAGGTCGAGCGGGGCGAGCTGGCGCACCTGCTCCACCGGCTCGGGCTCCGTGCCGCCGACGGCGGGCAGCGGATTGCGTACACCCGCGACGGGCATCGGGTTCCCGGCCTCCGCGTCCTTTGGATCACGGCACAGCACCAGATGGTTGATGGACTCCGCGCCGACATTGCCGGCGGTGCCGCCGCCGAGCCGGTAGTGCAGCTCCAGCCGCGCGCCCGGCTGCGGGCGGGCGCCTTGGCGCCCGTCCCCGAACCGCAGCGCGATCCGGCCGTCGTCCTCCAGCTCACCGACGAAGTGCCGCTCGCGCGCACCCGAGTCGAGCAGATCCCGCTTCGCGGTCCACCACTTCTCGCCGTCCGCGAGCGTCACGGCGGGAAGCGCGGCCCGCGGATCCTGTACGAGCGAGGCCGCGGGACCCCGCAGCACCGGCTCGTCCGGATCTATCCCCGCCGCGTACTCGGCGCCCCAGGTGTGGGTGATCTCCCAGGCGATGGAGTCGTCCAGCACCGCACCGGCCCGCGACCGGGCCGTCAGCACATCGAGACGGCGCAGCTTCGCGGCCAGCAGCCGTTCACTGCGATGCAGTAACTCCCGCAGCGCGCGCACCGGATGGCGGCGCAGCTCGAGGCGCTCCAGCACGCGGAGCCCGAACAGCACGGTCAGCTCGGCGATTTCCGGCTCCGTCAGCCCGTCGCAGTCGCGGGCGCTGCGCCACAGCTCCACAAGCCGCTGCCGGACGCGTCCAGGGATGGCGGCCAGCCGGGTGGACTGTCCCGCCGAGACATGACGCGGGTCGGGGAACGGCACCGACTGGACGACGGGGGAGCGGGGCAGCACGGGCCGGAAGCGCGCCGGGATACCGGGGTAGACGACCTGCGCCAGCAGTGTCTGAAGTGCCTCGGCCTGCTCGTAGGCGGTGCCGGGGACGACCTTCTCCCTCCGGCGGCCCGCGAGTTCGAGGCCGAGACCCGCGCGTGCGGTCTCGCCCTCGCCGACGACGGTGAACAGCTCCCGTATCTGATCGGCGGTCAGCAGCCGTCCGCAACGGGTCTGCTCCAGCCGGGCGTTGATCAGATCCGCCGTGGCGTTGCCCTCCTTGCGGTCCCAGCAGCCGAAGCCCGACGGCTCGCAGGAACCGAGGACGGCGGGCGCGGGAGGCACGGTGACCGTCTCCGGAGTCCCGCCGCAGAACGTCAGCGACCGCCCGTGGTCGACGAGCACGACATTTCCGCGCGCCACGCTCACATCCTCGACCGGCTCGCAGTCCGCGCCGCCGCGCGTCGACAGACAGACAGGGAAGGCGAGCGCGTCCTCCTGAGCCCAGGTGACCTCAAGGAGCGGCTGGTCGGCCAGCCGGTCCACGACCGGTGTGACGGAGGTGAGACGTACGGCCTGACGGTGGGCCAGGTCGGCGTCGCCCGGCGTACCCGAGCGGGCCCCCAGCACCTCCTCGATCAGCAGCAGATCGCCCGGAGCCAGCTCGAGAGACCGGACCGAGCACTCCTCGTCCGCCCACGCGTCCCGCAGCGTCGCGGATATGGCCCCCTTGGGCAGGGAGCACACCTCGTCGCCCCAGGTCCAGAAGCGGATGGTGTTGTGCTCGGGGCGCAGCGCCAGCGGCTCGTCGGCGACGACCGGCTCGAACACCTCAACCGACCCGCGCTCGTCGAGGACGGCCAGGTCCCGGTCCTCGATGACGGTGCCGATCTCGGGCCTGTCGCGCGGTCCCAGGCTGCGGACGTCGACGGCAGCGAAGCGGTACGTCCCGGGCTGCAGCGTCAGCGGCCGTACTGTCTCGACCGCCACGAAGGCGCGCGCGTTGACGCCGTCGTGCATCGGGTAGTCGATGAGCCGCACATGACGGCGTACGGAGACGCGGCGGCGGGCCGTGTCGAGATACGCCTCCGTCGCCACCGCGTCCTGCTGATAGCTGATCCGGTCCGCGGTGTGGGCGAGCAGCTCGACCAGCGTCGTGCCGAGGTCGGCGGCATTGCGCTCCACCCAGTCCGGCGTGGTCAGCGCCAGCCGGTCCAGGATCAGGCGCCGGATCGTGTCGTAGTCGCGCGCGGTGTAGTCGATGACCGGCGCGGCAGGGAAGGCAGGCGGGCAGTCGGGCTGCTCGTCCTTGCAGTCGAAGGGGGTCGGGCAGTCGGGCCGGAAGTCGAACCCGGCGGAGAAATAGCGCTGGTCGAAGCCGGGAAAGGGCTCGGTGCCGGGCCGTCCGTACGGATCGGTGTCCACGACGGAGAGCGTGTACCGGGACGTGTCGCCGGTGCGGTCCAGCGTGACGAACAGCCGGTCGTCGAGCTCCGGGTCCTCCTCGCGCTCGACGGACACCTCGACGGCCTCGATGCCGGTGATCCGGCGCCCGCCGTCGATGCGGATGTTCTCCGGGCACAGCCCGTGGGGCGCCTTGCCGAGGAAGGTGACGGTGAGCGTCAGCCCGTCGTCACCGACCTCGACGGCGTCCACACCGCCGAGCTGCGCGGCCCGTACCTTGGCGCGCCTGCCGTCCGTACGGCAGACCAACTCCTTGCTCGTACCGCTCATGCCGGGCCGCTCCCCTCGAACACGTCGTCGCGCCGGCTCGCGGTGGAGCGCACCACGTAGCGCAGATACACCCTGACCACGTTCTCCTCGCTCACCACGTCCAGGGCCTCCACCTCGATCAGCTCACCCAGCCAGCGCTGCAGGGATGCCTGCACCGACAGCTCCAGCGCGGAGGCCAGCTCGGGGCTGTTGGGCGTGAAGACCAGATCGAGCAGCCCACAGCCGAAGTCGGGGCGCATCACACGCTCGCCGGGACTGGTGAACAGCAACTGCTCGATCAGATCGCGCACATGCTCGTCGTACGCCGCGTGCGCGGTGCGTCCCCGCCGGTCCGTGCGGAAGGGGAAGGCGATATCGCTCCTCATCGGGACGACACCCCCCGTGCCGACACGGCGACCACCGGCGGGCCCTGCGGCACCAGCGCGGCGCTGAAGCAGAGCGCGGATGTGCTGTCCAGCAGCACGGGTGAGCCGTCGATGAGCACGCTGCCACGGTGCGGCGTCCAGCGGACGGTGGCGCACGGATGCGGCACGCCGTCGACGGTGTGGCGGCAGCCGCTGACGATGAAGACGCCGGCGGCGGTGGGCACTTGATGGCCGTCGATCCGGACGCCGGACGACGGGGCGGAGGCGGGCACGACGCGGCCGCCGTGCGGGCAGCTGATCACGCTGCCGCCGTTCACGAGATTCCCCGACAACACGTAACTCCCCGTTCCCTTGGTCCCTGTGCTCATCGCTTCTTCGGCACGATCAGCCGGCCCTCGTTGATGTTGACCTCGTCGCCGATCAGCACGATCGACGCCCCCTTGCCGTTGCCGATCGTCACGCCCTTCTCGTCGATCTGGATGTACGCGCCGCCCTTGGCCTCAAGGAGAATCCCCGTACCGCCGGGCACGTCCGACATCACCAGCTTGTGAGCGCCCGGCGTCTGGATGACCACCGGCTGAGAGCCGGGCAGCTCGGCGCTCGCGCGGGGAGGCAGCTCGGAGGCGTCGCCGTACCAACTCCCCGTCCAGATAGGGAAGCTGGGATCACCCTGCTCGAACTCCATCCACACACCGGCGCCGATCTCGGGCACGACATACTGACCCGCCTGCCGTCCGGTGAACGGCAGACAGGGCAGCGCCCAGGTGGAGGCCTCGTCGCCGAGCACATCCGGCACCTGGGCCGTGATCCGGCCGAGCTTGAGCGGATCCCTGTTGTCGATCACCCGCCCCCGGAACTTGCCGAGAAACCGGTTGTTCGGTCCTTCAGCCATGCGAAGTTCTCCTGGTCCTCACGTCTCTGCGGACGCGTCTTTACGGGCGCACTGTCCTGCTGCGGGCGATCAGGCCCTCGCGGGAGAGCGTGAAGTTCTGCTGATACGAGCCGGGCCTGAGGTTGTGCGTCACGCTCTTGACGTAATAGTCGCCGTCGTACGTCACGCCCGAGCCGCGCACCCCCACCAACTCCCGCGGACGCAGGACATATCCGTGCCGGTTGACATCCAGCGACCCCGATCCGGAAATCGCGTCCGCGGACGTCGCGGCCCTGGCGAGGGTCTCGGCCTCGGCCTGCCCGAGCTCCTTCTTCGCCGTACCGGAAAGAGTCTTGCGCTTGAGGGCGGGGGAGGCGCGGAGGCCGAGGGGCGGCCGCAGCGGGCTGATGTCGGGCTGCGCCAGCAGCCGCACGTCGCGGGTGCGCGGGTCCTGGACGCGGGCCTGGGGCTCTTCCCTGGCCGTCCCGTCGTAGGCGAAGGTCAGCTGGTCGACGGTGGAGTTGTTGTCCATGTTGACGTTCAGCGCGTGCTGGCGCTGACCGAGTCGCTGCTCGGGACCCCAGAAGGCGACGGACCGGCCGATGCCCGGTCCCGGCTCCAGATAGAAGGTGTATCCGTTGGCGCGGGCCAGCTCGTTCAGATACTGCAGATCTGTGCCGGTCTGGTAGTCGACGCGCAGCTGCTCGCGTGGCGGCTGATGGATCTGCTCACGGATGATCCAGGGGTCGATTCCGTAGTCCGCGTACCTCCGCAGAATCCGCTCAACGCGCTGTGCGGGGCCGAGATTCGGATAGCGGTCCGTCCGTTCCTCCAGATCCATCAGCAGGGTCAGATCCTCACCGGTGACGGTGAGCGTGGTCTGCCCCGGCTGATTGCTGGCGCCGACTTCCTGACGCACGATCAGTCCGTCCAGGATTACTGTCGACGTCCCCTTGACGGACGTCGTGACGATCACCCTGGTCTTCGGATCGAAGAACCCCTCGGGCAGCAGCCGTTGCGTGATCAGCCCCCGCTTGGTCAGATCGAAGGCGAGCTGGAACCCGCTCCGTTCCCCGGCGGTCATGGTGATCTGCGCGGACAACAGAGCCTCGGCCACCTCGGCCGGCACCGGGCGGGTGAGCTTGGGCCCCATGTGCAGGGTGAGATGGACGGGCCCGCTCCCGATGGGCTCATCAGCCATGGAACCCACCCGGCAGAGGAATGTCGATCGTCCGCCCCGGCTCGGCGGTCAGCTCCTGCGGGTCGAGTACGGGATTGGCGTCCGCGATCTGCCACCACTGCCCGGGGTCGCCGAAGTAGCGCTGCCCGAGATGATCGGGGCGCTCGCCACTGCTGACGGTGTGCGGGGCGGTCTCGCCGGCGGCCTCGCTGAGCGGCGGCAGCAAACGCCGCTTGGTGTACCGCACTTCGGTACCGTCCGGGAGGCGGTGCACGCCGATCTCCGCGTCGTGGTACCGGCTGGTGCGGGGGTACGGATGTGCCCCCGGGATCGCGTCCAGCGCACTCTCATAAGGATCAATCACGTCCTACAGCCCCCGTCCCAGCCCGAGCTCGGCCAGCCGCCCGCCCCGCGCGGCGGCGGCGAGCCGTTCCTTCTGCGCCAGATGTGCGAGATACAGGTCGGCCCCGCGATGCCCGGCAGGCAGATCGCTCACGCTGAGCACCTTCATACCGATGCCGAGGCTCGCCCTGATCGGATTGAGATTGACGTCGAACGCCGACTCGTTGATGGACAGTTCGGTGAGCCGCACGGGCATGACGCGCTTGCTCCCCCAGGTGAAGAGGGTCAACGGCATCTCGATCGGACTGATCTCGATGGTGCCTTTCTGGGTTCGCCGGGAGGCCTCGCGGAGCTGCGCGCTGGTGGGATGCACCAGCATCTCCAGCGTCGCGAGCTGCGGATGGATCCCGTCGGGCGCGGCAACCTCGAACTGATCGGTGGCATCGATCTCGGCGGTGAACTTCCAACTCTCCTCGGCGGGCCCCTTGAGCCGGAGGGCTTCATTGCGGTCCCCTCCACTGCCGCCTCCGCCGGCGTCACCGCCTCCTCCGGCGGCCTGGGGGGCGAGGGAGCGTTCGAGGGTGTCGGGGTTGAACTGGAGGACGATGATGCGCTGGGGGGTTCCGCGTTCGGGGTCGACGACGACGATGCCGGAGCGGATGGGCTTGGGTATGTCTGCGTAGCGTGTCACGATTTCTTCCCCCTCAGTAAATGAGCGTTGCCTCCGGGTAGTTCACTGAGCATCTGGCAGGTCGAGCCCTTCCAGGAGGTAGCCGGCATCACGTCGCACGCCTTCGTCCGGATCGTTGTTCTGCAGAGATTCCGCAATGCTTCGCACGACAGGCCATTGCCCGAGATAGCCCATGGCGACGAGGAGTGCCCGACGCACCTCGGGATCGGCATCGTGAGAAACCGTGCGCAAGGCTTCCAGTACGGTGCCGGATTCCACGCTCGGGGAACTGGCGGCAACCAGGTAGATTCCATGGATCTTGTGGTCACGATCTCCAGATTCCATGAGGAACGTCAATGCCTCTTCGATCGTCCAGCAGGCGAGCGACGACCGAATGATGCGGCTGACATCCGCGAATTCTGGACCTTTGACGACGATGTACCGAAGCCCAAGATACGGATCCTCGAGGAAGGTGATCGACGTATTCCGGCTCGGGGTTGACCACGCCTGGCGTCGAGGGGACTCGTTCTTGCGTGTGACTGAGGTGATGCCCCATTGCTGGTCATAGGCGACAACTCCGACGTCATCCAGGCTTACTTCAGGCTTCAGTACGATTCTGACGCTTGTTGACATGTGCTTGCCTTTGCTCACTGAATCACGCCATGATGTTGGAGGATGAACTTTCGGACGAACTCTACGACATCGGACCGAGTGCTTCCCCAGGAGCCGCCGGAGCTCTCCAGTCGCAAGGCGAACCATCGGGTGGCGATGTCTATCTTCCGCGATTCCAGCTCTCGGCGTGTCTCCTCGGTCCCGTGCTGTTTCACGCCCCTTATCGGTTGCCCGGAGTCTTCCGCTTCAAGGCCGCGAACGGCAGGTGCTGCACCCTCCATGGATGCTGGATATCTCCCCCTGCCGCCAGGCCGTTTGGGTGGAGATTCCTTCTTCCCGTCATCCGGCTCGAACTCGGCGAAGGCTTGTTCGAAAGTCATCTGACGTCTGGCGATGAGATCCATGGTCATCGGCGCCAGCGCAGCATTCTCGGGGTCGCGAACAGACTCGCGTACATACATCAGATACGTGAGGCGTCCCAATCGCGCCCGCTCGTCGGCCCGCAGGTCCGGCGGCCACTCCCCTCGGGCCAGGAAGCCTTGGACGAGTTGGGCGATGGTTGCGTCCTCGAGTTCAAGCTTCTTGAGCGATTCCACGGTGTCCGCGTCGAGATTGGTTTTCTTGAGCTTTCGCTTGGTCCGGCGAGTTAGCTTTTCCCACGTCCTCTTGAGGGTTCGGAAAATCGATGGATACGCGTGTATGCCTTCTACCACGGCATTTGTGGGGTGATTGCTCCCGTGTCTTTCTGTGACGCGCTGTTTCTCCTTTCCTATGGTGTACGCCATCTTGCCCCTCGGGATGTCAGTCCCTCGGTTCTTCATGTGGAGCACGGCTGCTGGGAAGTCTGGGCCGTGTGAGATGTGCGGCAGGTCCTCGTCCGCTATGTCCTTTGTTTCTTCGGGACTCTCACGCCTCAGGGCAGCCTCCTCGCGGCTGAGGCGTTGCGCGGAATTGACTATGGTCGTGTCGCGGAGCACGTCAGTCACGGCGTCACGGATTATTCCGCGGAGATCGTCTGAGTCCGGGACGTAGGCGCTTCCGCCGGATCCGCCCGGGTTGAGTACCGCCCAGATGTCGCGCTGTGCCCCTGTTCCCTTGGCTTCCAGGGAAGAGAGCCGGTACCAGATCCGCATAGCACCGAGTGCGGCACGGAAGGGAAGCCCAGTGGTGCCGCGGGCCAGCATTCTGCGTATGAGGGGCTTGATGCGGGCCAGGACACGGGCCAAGCGCTGTTCCTTGGACTCTTTGGACTTCTCGTCCTTCTTCCGTTTGTCCTGGTGCTGCTTCTTCTGGTCCTGCTGGTTCTTCTTGTTGTCGCGCAGGTGGTCGCGCTTCTTCTTGAAGACGTTGCGCAGCTTCGACGCGCTGTTCTTTAGCGCCTTGCCCGGCTTGCTCTTCTTGAGCTTCTTGCCCAGCGTCTTCGCTGCATTACGGACCTTCGTCAAGGCCGACTTGACGGCCTTCTTTGCCCTGCCCAGGGCGTTGCCCAGCGGAGACTTGGGCTTCTTGGGCTTGGTCGGCTTCGGGCCCTCGATTTCCCTCTTCTTCTTGGGAGTCTGAGGGGTGCTGTCCTTCTGGCCGCCCGGAGTCTTGTCCTTCGACGGCCCCGGTGTCGTGTCCTTCGGCTTCGCCGACGTCGGTTCCGGCTTCGCAGGAGACTTCGGCGTCGCCGTGTCCTTCGGTTTCGGCGGAGCCTTCGGGTTCGGGGAAGGCTTCGCCTTCGGCTTGGGGGACACGGCTGGCTTGCGCAGGGTCTGCTTGGCGTTCCGGATCGCGCCCCGAGCCTTGTTGACCGCCTCGCCGGCCGCCTTCTTGGCGCCCTTGCCGGTCTTCTTGAGGCCCTTCATGATCGTCTCGGACATCGCCTTGAGGCGTTTGCCGACCCCCTTGGTCGCGGAACCGAGGCGCTGAAGGAGGAAGTTGGCGATGAAGTCGAGCAGCGCGACAACTCCCGCTGCTACCGCCTCCGCGAACAGGCAGGCTGCGGGGCCCGCCTTGACCGCCTTCAAGTAGGCCCAGAACTTGCTGAATGCGGAGAGGATCGAGCTGATGCTCTGCCAGGCCGCCATCAGGCCTTGGACGATCGTGAGGATCGCGCCCGCCGCGGGGACGATCATCGAGACGACCTTCTCGATCACGAGCGACGCGATCATCATCGGCAGCGACGCGATGATCGCGTCCCACGCCATCTTCCCGATCTGCTTGATCGAGACGCAGCCCTTCACCAGGACGTTGATCACGGCCTTGCCGAGGCCGAGGATGCCTTCGACCTTGGTGTCGAACCACCGCTTCACGCCTGTCTTGATGGCGCCCCAGAGGTGGTCGGTGATGCCCGCCTTCGCCGAGCTGCCCGCCTTGCTGATCCAGCCGCCCGGGTCCGGGGCGATGTCCGCCACCAGTGCCGCGAACTTGCCGAGCGCCTCGATCGCCGCCTGGGCGAACTTGATCGCCCCCAGGATCACCGCCTGGTAGATCTTGATGACGGCCTTGATGCCCGCCTCAAGGACGTCTAACAGCGCGTTCAGGCCCGCCGCCAGCGCGTCGAGCAGTGCGTTGACCGCCTTCTTCAGGCCGTCCGCCAGCGCGTTGACCCCAGCGATCGCCTTGTCGCGCAGGCCCTCGATCGCCTTGCGGAACTTGTCCCGTAGCTCCGGGAAGGCCGCGAGCAGCACGTCCCCGATGGCGATCAGCGCGTCCGCCAGGACATTGATCGCCGTGATGGCGAGGTCACGTACGAAGTCGATGGCCTTGTTGGCCCACTCCTTGAACGTGTCGATGATGCCGTTGACGGCCTTGCGCGCGGCGTCGAAGACCTTGGTCACCGCGTCGAGGATCGCGTTGAACGCGCTCTTCACCGCGTCGGCGACCCAGCCGAAGAAGCCCCCGGACGGCTTTTCCTCCTCCTTCTTCTTCTCGGCCTCCTTCTCCGCGTTCTCGCGCTCCGTGTCGATCTGCTTGTTGTCGTTCTCCTTCCGGTCGTTGACCTCCTTGTCCTTGTCGTCGCGGGCCTTGACGATTTCCTTGTTCTTGTCGGTGTGTTCCTTCTCGGACTTCTTGTCCGCGTCCTCGATCTTCTGGTCCTGCTCATTGCGCCAGCTCTCGCGCTCGCGCTGAGCATCCTCGGCCGCACGGCCGCGCTCGGCCGTCTGCTTCTCCGCGTTCTGGGTGACCTCGCGGTCGATCTCGGTCTGCTTCTCCTGCTTGGCCTGCTGCTCGCCCTGCTGCTGTTCCTTCTCCTTGACGGTCAGGTCGCCCTGAGCCTGGCCCGCGGCCCCCTGAATCTCGGAGCCGCGTTCCTGCTTGGCGACCGCGCCGACGCCCGGCTTGGGCGCGGACCCGGCCTCGAGTCCGCCCCCGCCGCCCCGCTTTCCGCCTGCCGTGGCCTTGCCGACCAGCTGCTCCTGGGGCGCGTTCGGGAAGATCTGGTCCTCGCCCATCGGCTTGGCCGCGTCCTCACGGCCTGTGCTCTGGATGTCGGACTGCTTCTCTTTGAGCGCCTTGGCCTGGTCGTCCGTGCGCTTGGGGTCGCTCTCACCCTCCAGCCGGATCTTGGGGGCGGGGCCGACCGTCTTGTTCTGCAGTTCCGGGTCGACGGTCGGGACCGCGTCGGCCGCAGCATCGACGCTCTTGGCCTCTTCCGCGGTCAGCTTGTCCGCCACGGGTGGCGGCGGCGGGGGAGTGTTGTCGGTGGGCTTCGCGCCCTCCGCCTTTTCGCTGCCCTTGGCCTTCTGCTTCGCGATGCGGTCCTCGGGCCCGAGCTTCTCGACCTTGCCCGTCACCTGGTCGGCCGGAGCGGCCGCCTCGGGCGGGCCCGACTGAGTCTGTGGCGCGCCCGAAGGACGTTCCCGCTTCGGCGGGTTGGCGTCCAGCCGCCGCTGCTCCTCGCCGACCTTCTTGTCCGCCGCGGCGTCCACACCAGGCATGGCGGCAGCCGCCTGGTCCGGCGCCAGCTTGCTGACCGTACCGATGGCGGCCTTCGGGTCCTGGCCCGAGACGTCCGGCGGCTCCTCCTGCTTCTCCTCGGGAGCGGCCCCGCCGCCGCCACCGCAACTGCCGCCGCCCTCTTCCTTCTCCGCCGCGGGCTCCGGCGGGGCGCAGCCGCCGCCGTCCTTCTCCAGCGACGCCTCCGGAGCAGCCTGGGCACCTTCCGGTGCGGGCGCGCCCATCCTGCCGGGGCTGTCGGTCTGTTCGCCCGCAGGGCTGACCGCCGCCTGTGCCGCGGACGGGGCCGCGCCAGGTCCCGCCGCGGCCGTCGGACCGGCCTGCTCGCCGCCGCCGACCGTCCCACGGGGAGCCGCACCGGGGCCGGATTCCTTGGGGATCCGGCTCTTGGGTCCGGCCGCTTCCCGCTCGGACTTGGGCGGCTCGGTGTCACGCCGCGCTGCGGGGGATGGGTTTCGGTCCTCCGCGGACGCCTTCTGCGTCTGCGCACCCGCGGGCCGCATCGTCGCCGGGCCGGGCGACGTGTCCGGCGCCGAAGACGCGGCAGCGGGCTTGTCCGCGGAAGCGCCCCGCGGCTGCCCCTGTTCGCCCCGCTGTTCCTGTTGCCCGCGCTCCTTCAGCTCCTGCTGCTCGTCCTGCGCATCCTTGGCGTCCGGCTTTTCCTCGCCGTCGTCGGAGTCCTCGGCCTTGTCGTCCTGGTCCTGCCGTTGTGAGGGGTCCGCCTTCTCGGCCTCGGGCTCCTGCTGGTCCTTCTCGGTGGTCTCCGGGTCAGGGCCGACCTCCTGATCGGTCGGCTTCTCCGGCTGCAGGTCCTTCGCGCTGCGGTCCTGGGCCTCGGCCGCGGGCCCACCTTCGGGCTTCGGCGCCTCGCCCTCGACCGGACCCACGTCCTCGCCCGGCGCCTTCGCCTCGGGCCCGGCGGACTCCTCGTCCTCTTCGTTGGCTTCGTTCTCCCGCTGCTGCTCTACCCGTTCCGCCTTGGTCGGGGGCGGCGAAGGGAAGGACGGGACGGACGGTTCCGAGGCGCCGGGGGTCATCCGGTCTGCGGTCGGTACGGAGGAAAGGTCCAGGTCGGCGTCGGGCAGATAGTCCTCGGGCTTCAGCTCCGGCCCGCTCCTGGCGGCACCGCCCCGGCCATCGTCTCGCTCGCCGCCGATCTCCCGGTCCGCGCCCGCCTCAAGCCCGAGCGGCTTCTCCTCCTCGCGCGGCTCGTCCTCGTCCTTCTCGTGCAGCCCGTGCTCGGACAGCGCGCTGTCCCGCTGCTCCGCCCGCTCGTCCACCTTCTCCGGGCGTACGGGACCGGGCAGGCCCTTCGCCTTCGGGTCGAGGTTCTCCGGCTTCGAGCCGTCCGCCGGCTTCTTCGCGTCGTCCTTGCGCTTGCGCTTGTCGGCGCCGGGGGCGTTCGCCTGCTCCGGGTCCTGCTCCTCGCGGTCGCGCTGTTCCTTGCGCTCCTCCTTGGCCTGCTCGGAGCCGTCCGCCTGTCCCTGGGCGCGTTCGTCCGCGGCCTCGTCGACCTGCTGACGGTCCTGGCCCTGCTTCTCCTCTTCCTGCCGCTGCTCCTGCGCGGCCTGCTGCCGGGACTGGGCTCGCTCGTCCTCCTGGTCCTTGCGCTGGGCGGCCTCCTGGTCCTCGGCCGCCGCGTCGGAGCGCCGCCTGCTCTGGTCGCCGCCGCGCTTCTCGTCCCGCGCCTTGGCATCCTTCTGCTCCTCGCGGGAGTCCTCGGCCTGCTTGTCCTTCGAGCTACGCCCGCCCTCTTCCTGCCGCTTCCACTGGGTGCGCTCGACACCCAGCAGCTCGAAGAGGTCCGTCTCCGGTTCGGGCACCTCGGCAGGCTGGAGGTCGACGGGCCCGGTCTCGGACTCCTCGGCGAGGTCGAGGAGCCGGTCGTACTCGTTGGAGAGCAGCCGCACTTCCAGCCGGTCCAGCACCGAGTCCTGCAACTGCGGTGACATCCGCGCGAGTTGGAGACGCACGCGTCCCGAAAGGTCCGCCGGGTCGCCGCGCAGGGAGCGCAGCACGCCATTTGCAAGACGGTCCACCAGCGTGGCGGGGTCCAGCTGTTCCATACGGGACCGGTCGGCGTCGACCGTGGCGTACCGCAGCCAGCCGGGCGTGGACTGCTCCGGCACCACTTCGGGGGCCTGCTCCTCGTCCCGTACGAGGGCCTGCGCCGCCGACTCCGCCTCGCGCTCCATCGCCTGTTGCGGCAGGCTCACCGCACCCAGGTCTCGGCCCACGCGCAACGCGCCCAGGCCGTCCGGGTTCTGCACCGTGTGCAGCAGCTCATGCGCGAGCAGCCGCTGCCCGTCCGCCGTGCCCGGGCGGTAGGTCCCCTCCCGGAAGAAGATGTCCTGGCCGACCGCGACCGCGTCCGCGCCCAGCAGTTCCGTAAGCGTGCCCGCGTCCCGGTCGGTGTGCAGACGCACCCGGCTGAAGTCGTGGCCGAGCTGCTCCTCCAACTCCCGCCGTACGCTGAGGTCGAGCGGTTGTCCGGCGCCGCTGACGATGTTCTTCGGCTCCGGCGTACGGGACTTGGCGCGCTCCTTGCGCTTGCGCCGCCGTTCGGCCTGGGCTGTCTGCGCGTCCTGGGCATGTGACGTACTCATCGCGGCTCACCCCGCCCCGAAAGTCCCGCGTGCACCGCACGCGCCAGCGCCTCGCCGAGCCGCCCCGGCGAGGTGGTCGCGGGCAGCGGCGGCAGCCCGGACAGTCCGTCGAGCGCCCGGCCTCCGTCGGCGGCCAGCGGCACACCCCGCTCCCGTACAAGCCTGGCGAGCTCCGCCTCGAACGCGGCCGACACCCGGTCGGGGTCCAGCCGCTCGAACCCGTCGAGCACCAGCTCGCCGATGTCCACCCGGATCGTGCGCTCCGGAAGGCGCGGTGCCTCGCGCGGAACCTCACGCCGTGCCTCGTTCAGACCCATCCGTGGACCTCCGAGGGCGTCAAGGAGCGGTCCAGCTTGAGGTATTCGGTACGCGCCGCCTCCAGCATGTGACGCATCTGGAGCCGGTCGCCCTCCTCCGCGGCGAGGAAGGCGCCCGACAGCGCGATATTGCGGATCGAGCCGCCCGCCACGGTCAGCCGGGCCAGCTGCTCGGGATCGATGCCCTTCATCGGAGCCCGCGCGGGCAACACACGCCGCCAGATCTCGGCGCGCTCGCTCTCGCCGGGGAAGGGGAAGTCGACGACGAAGCGGATACGCCGCATGAACGCGGTGTCCAGGGCCTGCTTCATGTTCGTGGTCAGGATCGCGAGTCCGCGGTACGCCTCCATCCGCATCAGCAGATAGCTGACCTCGAGGTTGGCGTACCGGTCATGGCTGTCCTTGACCTCGCTGCGCTTGCCGAAGAGGGCGTCGGCCTCGTCGAACAGCAGCAGCGCGCCGCCGCGTTCGGCCGCGTCGAAGACCCTGCGGAGGTTCTTCTCGGTCTCGCCGATGTATTTGCTGACGACCTGAGAGAGATCGATGATGAACAGGTCCAGACCCAGCTCCTTGGCCATCACCTCGGCGGCCAGGGTCTTTCCGGTGCCGGAACCGCCCGCGAAGAGCGCGGTGACGCCGAGTCCGCGGCGCAGCGTCTCGGCGAAGCCCCACTCCTGGTACACGGTCGAGCGCCGGCGCACATGCGCGACGATCTCGCGCAGAATCCGCAACTGCCGCTCGGCCAGCACCAGATCGCCCCATGCCGCCCGCGGCTCGATCCGCCGGCCCAGCTCGTCCATACCCATCCGGGCCTCGGTGAGCCCGGCCCGCCAGGCCAGAGAGGTGGCGTCCAGTTCGTCCTCGCCCGGCAGATCCCGTACGACGGCCGCGCCGGCGGACCGGATCAGATGCGGCGGCAGCGCGAACTGCTCGACGAGATCCCGCAGGTCCTCCTCGCTCACCTCCGGTACGTCGGCGAACGCGTCGGCCCAGACCCCCAGTTGTTCATCCGTGTCCAGCGGAGGCACGGTCACGCGCTCACCACGCGGCCGGGCGGTCTGCCGGGGATCGGGGCTGGAGACGACGAGCGGAACCGCTGCGCTCTCGATGAACGCGTCCGTCGCCGCGGCCTGGTCACGGTCGAGCTCGCCGACCTCGACGAGCAGGGCGGCGGGCAGCATGATCGCCTCGCGCTGCCACAGCCGGGCGAGCCGGTCGCGCTCGACGGGATCGGTGGGCATGTCGTCGGCGGCCATGGCATACAGCCCGAGCCCCGAACGGCGGGCCGCCGCCGCGGCGATGTCGGCGCGGGTCCGCAGATCGCCGCCGACCAGCTCGACCCGCAGCGGCGCGTGCGGACCGGCGCCCGCCCAGCCCGCGGCGACCTGACTTGCCGCCAGGTCGTACGAGACGGGCAGGGACTCCGGTACGGGCGCCCGGCGCAGCAGTCCGTGCAGCCGGGAGTCCAGATAGGGCGAGCCGACGAGGAAGTGCAGGATGCGCTCGTCGAGGCGCAGCCGTGAGGTGGTCAGCCGGGTCTCGTCGTCGAGCTCGACGAGCCGCCAGCGGCGCAGCGGGGCGACGGGCGTGAGGGCGCTCCAGTGCGGGTCGGCGAGCGCGGCGAGGGCGAGGGAGAAGGTGGGATGCGCCCGGTCCGGATCGCCGCTCGCGGCGGCGCAACGCCCGCCGGTGGTGGGGTCCAGCTCCGCGGCGGCGGCGAGCAGGACGACGTCGCGCTCGAAGGGGCTGAGCCCGAAGCAGGCGACGAGCGCGTCCAGGGTGGCGGGCCCGGAGGCGGCGAGTGCGGAGGTGCGGGGTGCGGTGAGCTCGGGCGCGGCGGCGGGCCGCGACTGGTCGGGCGTGGCAGCGGTGGTGTTCGCGCGCCGGTCGTTCCCCGGCGGGACGTCGGTTTCGCGTACGGGTACGGGTGCGGCCGCGGCCGCGTCCGCTGCGGGGCCCCCGGCCGCTGCACTGGATCCGGCAGATGCGTCGCCCTCCGCCGTCCGGGTCCGGTGCTGCGCGCGCAGTGCATGGGCGTCGATGCGCGCGAGGACGGACCGCACGGCCGCAGCCAGCGCGCGGCCGTCCGCACCGGCGTCCGCCGTGCCCGGATCGGTTCCCTCGTACGTACCCATGCCCTCACCCGCCCCCGTGTCCCGCACCGTGCCTCAGCTCTCCTTGCCGTCTGCGCTCGCGCCGGAATCCTTGCCGGTACGGGAGGAGGGCGCGGCCCGCTTGGCCACCGGCCTGGAGACGGCGGACTTGGACGCCGCGGCCTTGCTCTGGACGTTCTTGGACGGCGCAGTCCTGGAGGACGCTGCCGTTGACGGTGCCGACCTGGTCGCTTCCCGCTTCTTCCCGGCGCCCGGTTCAGCGGTTGCCGTCTCCGCCCCGGCGGCCTCGGTCTCGTCCTCGGCATGCGCCGGCTCCTCGGCCGGTGGCGTGGTTCCCGGCGGCACCGGCGCTCCCGGTGCCCCGAACGGCAGCACTCGTACCGTCCGCTGCTCCACCGGCTTCGCCGGGACCGGCCGCTCGCGGCCCTCGATCAGGACCAGCGACGCCTGGTACGCCACCGACAAGGTGTACGGGGTCTGGTGGAGCATCCCCCACAGCTTCGACGTCTCGTCGATGTCCATCACGGTCGGCGTGAAGCGCACCTTCTGCGGCGACTCCGCCAGATCGCTCCCCGCCAGATACGGCCGCTCCGCCGCGAGCTCGATCAACTCCTTCGGCAGCACCGGGATTTCGTGCAGTGTCCGCACAACGCAGCCGATCAGCCGCTGCCCGACCAGCTCCGCCTCCTCCCCGTACGCACTGATCAGAAAGTGCAGATCCAGCGCGGCGGCGGGCCGCTTGAGCAGCGTGCCGTCCGAGGCGCGCGTCGGCAGGTCGGTGTTGCGCATCGAGGGGTTCGGCGTGACCTGGTAGAGGAAGACGTGGATGGTCGGGTCGGTCGGCGGCTCGGCCGGTGGCTTACGGGTCTCGACCTTGACCGCGATGTCCATCTCGGGGCTCAGGTTGTTCGCGATCAGCAGGGCCAGTGCCTGGGTGACCGTCGCGATGGCGAGTGCGTTGCTCATGACCTCAGTCCCTCTTCTCGCCGCGTGACAGATAGTCGTCCAGCGTCAGCGCGGGCGCGCGCCGTCCGGTGTGCTCGGGGCGGCCGCCGGCGGTGCGGCTCGCGCCGGGCGGCGGTGCCGCGCTCACCTCGAGGCGGCCGATCTGTACGTGTACGACGCGTTCGGCGGGCCGCGGCGCGCGCCGCCCCACTCCGGCGAGCGCCGCGCCACGGGCCGCAGCCGTATCGGCGCCGCGCGGCCGGGCCGGCGCCGAGGCGGCCCGGGGGATCGCTTCCGTGGCCTGGGGCGCGGAGGCAGCCTGCGTGCGCGGTGCCTCGGGCACCTCGGCCGAAGCCCCCCGCCTCCCGGCACGCGGAACATCCGAGGCGGCCTGGCGCGGCGCCACCGGCGCGGGCACGGCAGGCCGCAGCAACGGCCCCGGACTCTGCATGGCCTGCACCGCTCGCCGCTCGGTCTCACCCGCCACGGCCGCGGCCTCGGTCCGTACGACGGTCTCGCGATCCGTCCGCACCTCCCGCTCCTGACGGACCAACTCGGCCGTTCCGAAGGCGGGCCCCGGCGCGGACGGGATCAGGGCGGCCGGCGCGTCGGGCTCCGGCGGACCGCTCCGCAGCGCCTCGACCCGCTCGAACGGGCCGGGCAGCCGCGGCCGGACCCGCGCCGTGCCGGCGCCACCACCGGCCACCGGCACCGGCGTGTACCGGGCGAGCAGCCGGTCGAAATAGTCAGGCATCTGCGCACAGCTCCAGGTAGTAACGACGCCGCAGCGGGCTGAGCGCCAGAATCGCCGGCTCGTTCCACCCGTAGGCGGTGGCGAGCAGATGGACATCGAGCATCAAGTCCCGTGCCCAGGTGTCCAGTTCGGTCCACAGATAGGAGGTGATGTCCAGCTCGGCCGGGTTGGCCTCACCGCACTCGGGGCAGACGACGTTCAGCGTCACATCGGCCGCCGGGTCGGCGTCCGCCGCCCTCTCGGCGAGCCGCTGCTGTACGCACTCCGGCAGGAGAGAGGTCAGCCGCTCCGAAGGGACGGCCTCTCCGCCCCGTACGGCCGAAACCGTGCAGCGCGCCACGAGCAGCCGACGGGCCGCCGCCGGATCCTGCACCGCACCGGCCGCCGCGAGGTCGGCGACGGTGGGCAGCCGGAACTCCACCACCCATTCGTCCTCCTCCACTCGCAGCGGCCCGTCCGGTGTCCGCGTCCGGGCGCCCAGCAATGTCGCGTCGAGGTCGAACTCCATGGCCTCGCCGCACGACGCACACTCGACACGCACCTGCATGCGCTCGCCGAACAGCGCCCGGCGCAACGCGAACAGGTCCGCTTCCCGCTCGCCGACCGGCATCGACAGCAACTCGTCGGTGCCGGCCCCCGGGCGGGCCGCCCGGTGCAGCAGCAGGGACCTCCCGGATTCGTGCTGTGCCAGCCCGGCCTCCCAGGTGGCGAGCAGCTCGGCCGGCCCCGTCGGCGTCATCCCTCACTCCTCCGGTGCATTCCGCCGGGGCTCAGGCCGGATGGGTGAAGGAGGGCTCGACCGGCTCCTCCACCTCGTAGTCCCGCTCCCAGCCCTCGCACTCGAGCTTGACGCTCTGGATGGCGACCGCGTTGGCGTTGGCGTCCAGCTCACCGAGCACCTGGTACTCGCTGACCCAGGCCCGGTAGAGCTTGTGCGAGACGGCGACCTGTCCGGCCTCGTTGAGGACCTGGATGATGATGTCCTTGCGAAAGTCCCGCAGCGAGACCTCCGAGCCGAGCCCGGCGCCGACCTGCCACACCTTGTTGGCCCAGCGGTCGAACTCCGGGTCGTGGGTGACACCGCGCTCGAGCGTGACGCCCTCGAACTCGGAGCGCCCCGGCGACTTGCGCGGTGAGCTGGGGTCACCGCCGTGGCGGTGCTTGACCACCTCGGTGGTGCGCTTCAGAGGACTGATCTTGCTGATGCCCGCGACCGTTCGACCGTCCCAGAGGACCAGGAACTTGAAATTCTTGTACGGGTCGAAGCGATGGGCGTTTATCTGGAACTCAGCCATCGGTTTCCTTCGTGTTCCTTTTCCTAGGGTTACGAGAGGTCGAACTGCCCGGCGACCTGCTGGATCTTGACGATCACGAACTCCGCGGGCTTGACCGGCGCGATGCCGATCACGACATTGACCACTCCGGCGTCGATATCGGCGTCGGTGGTGGTGTCCTTGTCGCATTTGACGAAGTACGCCTCACGTGGCGTGCCGCCCTTGAACGCACCCTGCCGGAACAGGTCGTTGAGGTACGCCGAGGCCTTCAGCCGGATCTGCTGCCAGAGCTGCTCGTTGTTGGGCTCGAAGACGACCCACTGCAGACCGCGGTAGAGGCTCTCCTCGACATGCAGGGCGAGCCGGCGCACCGGCACGTACTTCCACTCGCTGTCGAGCGCGTCCGCGCCCTCGAGCGTGCGCGCGCCCCACACCAGCGGACCCACCACGGGGAACGTGCGCAGGCAGTTCACGCCCAGCGGGTTGAGCAGCCCGTTCTCCCGGTCGGTCAGCTTGACGGTCAGCGACCGGACACCGGCCAGCCGCGCCTCGGTTCCGGCCGGCGCCTTCCACACGCCGCGCTCGCCGTCGGTGCGGGCGACGACGCCGGCGATGGCACCGGACGGCGGGAAGGAACGAAGCCGTCCGGTGAGCGGGTCGGTGAGCTGCAGATGCGGGAAGTACAAGGCCGCGTGGTTGCTGCGTACGGGTTCGAAGGCGCCGATCCCGGCCCGTGCGGCGTCCACGCTGCCCCAGGTCGAGGGCGAGTCGACGAGCAGGAAGATCCGCCGCTCCCGGCAGAGCTGCTCGGCCGCCGACAGTACGGTGACCATGTCCTCGGTGGACTCGTACGCCGAAAGCTCGGGCAGAGCCAGCAGGTTGACGTCGTCCACGTCGCGCAACGCCTGGACGCCCGTCTTGCGGGCCTCGCTGCCGATGAGGTCGCGCGGACCGGGCGGGTCGCCGTCCTTGCCGCCCTCCAGCGGGAAGACGGGCGGGTTGACCGAGGCCTCCAGGCCCAGGTCGTTGGCGCATTCGCCGACGAAGCGGACCACGTCGTCGGGGTCGACGGAGCCGGCGACGACCTGGACGCGCCGGCCGAAGGCGGTGACCTCGGCGCCGGCGAAGGCGTGCTTGCCGGGAGCGTCCGGCAGCGCGCGCAGCTTGCGCTCCAGCAGGAGGGCGAGTTCGGTGACATTGCTCGGCGGCTCGTCGTCGTGGTCGGGGTCGTAGAGCGTGAACTCACGCTCCACATCGCCGATCTTGACCTTCAACTCGACGTTCAGATTGGGCAGTTCGGCCGCGAAGGGCTTGGAGACAGTGCCGGAGGGGTCGGGCCGGTCCTCGTCCAGAGCCTTCACCCGGACGAGCGAGGAGCCCGCGTTGACGACGGTCTCCACGAAGCGGCCGTGGCCGGAGTTCATCGACAGACCGGTGAAGGACTCGCGGGCCCCGCCGCGCGCGTCGAGGATCTGGAGATTGAACGTCCTGTCCGGAGTCGGGGTGTCGTGGTCGACGGCCACCCGCAGGCCCGAGCCCCAGACGCCGGGCTCCTTGGCGTGCACCTCCAGCACCGGGCATTCGCTGTGCCCCTCGGTGGAGTTGAGCGTGACGCAGGCTTCCTCGCCGGTGCCGGCCTTGGCCACGCGGACGATCACCGCGACCGTGCCGCCGTTGCCGAAGAACTGGTGCACTGCGTAGCTGACAGCGCTCTGTGAGGTGAGTCCGCCGAAGCGACGCTCGAAGTCCGCGAAGCTGGTGATCCGCACGGGTTGGTTGAGCGGACCCCGGCGGGTGTGCCCCACGAACGCGGTCACCGAGGTGGTGACCGAGGCGATGGTCCGGATGCTGCTGGGAAGTTCCTCGATGTAAACGCCGGGATAGCCCATGTGCGTCGGCATTCCCCCTCCATTCCCTTCGCGCACCAAGAGATGAGGAGGGGATGTGAAGGGCGCGCGTGTGTACTGAGCACGCATACGCGCTCTCCACTGCATTCCCCCGTCGCACACCCCGTGCGATATCGGTCTCGCAGGGCCATCGGCATGTGCCTGTGCTTGTGGCTCCTGATGCATGAGTGCCTCTGGTGAGTCTGGTTTGCATCTCAACGGTGGGTCAAGAGACCGATTCGGTCATCCGGCCATCACCGGCTCCGGGGGCAATGAGGGGTGATTTGACGCGCTGAGAGTGATATTGCTGATCGAATATGAAGAGGAATTCACGAGGGCTTCACAGGAAAATTCGAACCACGGTGAAAAACAAGCCGAATGGACGCGGCATCGGCGCGCCGCCTTGTGTCCTGTTGATGAGGAATGGCCGCTTTGTTCCACTGCGGGCCGGGCTGCAACCGCGGGCGTCACCGGAAGGAAGTGGCTTACTGGGGCGAGGACTTGGACGCGACGCTGACGGGCACGTCGGGGTTACGGAACCATGTGCCCTGCACTGCCCGCTGAATGAGCATCAGGACAACGCCCAGCGCCAGGGCGCCTATGCCGATGACGGACACGCCGCCGGTCCTGCCGAGCAGCGGCAGGTCGATGACGGTGGTTCCGTACGCCGGGTCGGAGTAGACGTGGAAGGCCGCGTAACAGAACAGGCCGAGCAGCATCAGGGCGCCCAGTGCGGGGAGGAGGCCCTTCATGAAGAAGTCGGCGGCGCTGCGGGTGAGGACCTTGCGGAAGTACCACACGCAGGCGAAGCCGGTCAGTCCGTAGTAGAACGCGATACCCAGACCGACCGAGGCGATGGAGTCCTCCAGGACATTGCCACTGATGGCCGTCAGCCCGGCGTAGAAGGCGATCGACGCCAGGCCCATGGCGACGGTCGACCAAGTCGGTGTCAGGAAGCGAGGGTGGACGCGGGCGAAGACCGCCGGCAGCGCCTTGTGCGTGGCCATCGAGAAGGTGGTGCGGGCGGTCGGCAGGATCGTGGTCTGCGTGGAGGCGGCGGCCGACGTCAGCACCATCAGGACCAGCATCTTCGCCAGGAACCCGCCGATTCCTTCCGTGCCGAACACTTCGTCACCGAAACTGCCCAGGACGTCGCCCGCGTTGTCGGGGTTGGCCAGGCCGATGCCCTTGTCGCCGATCCCGGCGAAGGCCTGCGCCGAGGTGGTCACCAGGATGTAGATGAGGAGCAGGAGAACGGTGGAGATGACGGCGGCGCGGCCGGGGGTGCGTTCGCGGTCGGCGGTCTCCTCGTTGACGGAGACGGCGGTGTCCCAGCCCCAGTAGATGAAGACGGCCAGCAGGACGCCCTGCGTCAGGGAGCTGGCGGAGCCGATCTCGAAGGGGTTGAACCAGGCCGCGTCCACGTGCAGCGATTCCGGCGGCGCGTTGCCGCCGTACACCTTCACCAGCGCCATGACGGAGAGGATGGCGAGAAGCAGCAGCTCGATGCTGAGCAGCCATTTCTGCAGGGCCGCGGAGATCTCGATGCCGATATAGCAGATGGCCGTCATCACGATGATCCAGATGACGCCCGCGAGAGCAGTCCAGCCGCGGCTGTCGGTCAGGCCGTCCGCTCCGACCAGCTGGAATCCGTACTGGCCTGCGATCTGCGCCAGGTTCGCCATCACGATGATGTCGGCGATGATGATGCCCCAGCCGCCCATCCATGCGGTATGCGGTCCGAAGGCCCGCGCGGACCAGGTGAAAGTGGTGCCGCAGTCGGGGTCCACGGCGTTCATCGCCTTGTAGGCGTAGGCGATGAAGTACATCGGGATGAATCCCAGGATCACCACGACCGGTGACTGGAGCCCGACGGCGAGGACGATGAAGCCGAGTGTGGCGGCCAGGCTGTACGCGGGGGCGGTCGAGGCGAGGCCGATGGCCACGGAGGAGACGAGACCCAGCGCGCTGCCCTTGAGCCCCTTCTCACCCACCGCGGACGACTGTGGAAGCGGAGGGCCGTGGGATCCGCCGGGCGCTGTTTGCATGAGGCGGCCTTTCGCCGTCGGCCACGGGCAACCCGATGCCGGAGCGTGTACGAGCATGCACCGCTATGTATCCGGGATACACCCATTTGCTCCTGATCGAAAGCCGAAAAGTGTTTCCCGGTGGGGTTCGGGGACCCAAGGAACTCCGCCGGTGTTGACGGCGGACGACGCAACCCGTTGACAGGCGTGCGGCACGGCGGTATCACGTCCCTAGCCCGATTGAGAGCGCTCTCAAGAATTCTCGCGGCCGATTCCGAAGCATCCGGAATCCCCGCGCTCCCTTCCCGTGGTCCGACAGGACGAGGCATCGGCGGCGAGTTCCCGGCGAAGATGGGCGGCGGCCCCACCGGCTCGACGGCCTCCGGCGGCACTCTGGTCGTCGACTACGTCCGGGTGCTCTCCAAGTCCGGCGGCGGCAGCGATCCCGGCGATCCGGCTCCGCCCACCTGCGGTCCGCTGCTCTCCAAGAACAAGCCCGCCACCTCCTCCAGTATCGAGAACGCAAGCCTCGGCCCGCAGTACGCCGTGGACGGCACCACCGGCACCCGCTGGTCGAGCGCCCATGTCGACACCGGATGGCTGCAGGTGGACCTCGGCTCCGCGCAGCCCGTCTCGAGGGTGCGGCTGAACTGGGAGGCGGGGTACTCCTCGCACTACCAGATCCAGCTGTCCACCAACGGATCGAGCTGGACCACACCGGTCGACAGATTCGGTGACGGCGGAATCGACGACCTTGCCGTGGCCGGGACGGCGCGCTACATCCGTATGAACGGGCTTGCCCGCGGCACGCCTTACGGCCATTCGCTCTGGGAGATGGAAATCTTCGGTGCCTGCCCCGGCGGGGGCGACCCGGGCGACCCCGGCGACCCGGATCCGCCGGGCACCACCACCTGGGCGCCCGGCGTCGCGTATGCCGTGGGTCAGCAGGTGCTCTACAACGGCGTCACATACGGCTGCCGCCAGGCCCACACCTCGATCGTCACATGGGAGCCGCCGAACGCTCCGGCGCTCTGGCTCGCCTCCTGACCCGACTCCTCCGCGCCGCGGGACGGCAGCGGCACCACCCCCCCGGTGGTGCCGCTGTTCCGTGTTCCGTGCGGAGTACCGCCACGGGGAGTGAGGGTGGAGCGGGCAGTCAGACCCGTCCGACCGCGCCGTGCGGCTCGAACCAGCCGCCGCTGGTGCCCGGGGGCGCGGGCCGGTGCAGGGGCTGAGGTTCGGGATGGAGCTGCGGCGCCGGGAGGTCGAGCGGGCGCGTACGGGCGTCCGGATCGATCCAGGTCACGGGCGGTGGATCGAGGAACTGCTCCGCGTGGGAGACGTATCCGCGCGGTTGCACCGACGCGGGCAGCGGATCGCGGATAAGCGATTCTGCAGGCAGACCGCAGCCGTGGAGCAGCTCGGTCGTCTCCTGCACGAACATCACGGGACCGCAGAGGTAGACGGTTTCGCCGGGCCACCCACGGCGCGCGCTCAGATTGCTGTGCAGACGTTCCGCGGCCCTCATCCGGCCCTTGCCGCGCTCCTCGTACCACCAGTACGCGCTCAGATAGGGGTGGGCGCGCAAAATGTCGACGAGAGCGCCGCCGTCATAGAAGTCGGCCTCGCCGCGGGCGACGACGTCGATACGGATACGAGGCGCCGGCCTGCGGGCGAGTAACTCGTCCAGGACCGCCTTGACCGGGGCCCAGCCCGTGCCGGCGGCGATCAGTGTGACGGCCGGGGTACCGGGCGGCGGGGTCAGCGCGGATCCCGAGGCGGCGCCCAGCCGCAGTGTGTGGCCGGACGTCGTGCCGTCGCACAGGACGTTGCTGAGCAGGCCTTCGGCGACCCGGCCGACATGGAACTCGAGCACACCGCCGCGGCCGGGGCGGCCGGCCAGGGAGTAGGGCCGCCACACGCCCGGCAGATCCGGGTGCTCGATCGTGGCGTACTGGCCGGGCAGCCACGGGTAGTGGGCGGAGGGGGCGACGCGGATGACGGCCGTGTGACCGCCGTGCAGGCGGTGCGAGACGACAGTGCCGTCCCACCACGCCGGCTCGTTCGCGGCGAGCGAGCTGTGCGCTCCGCCGGTCATGGCCGCGGCGACGAATCCGTACACCCGCAGCCATGCCTTCTCGGTCCGGTCGTCCCAGGTGTGTGTGCTGTGGTAGCGGATGGCGGCGACGAGGCTCTCGCCCACGGCGGTGTAGTCCTCGTCGGATATCCCGAACTTGCGGTGATCCCGGCCGAGTCGGTTCAGGTGTGCGGGGAGCGCGGGGTGGCCGAGATGCTCCACGACCTGAACCAGCGCGGCGAACAGCCGCTCGTACTGGTCGTCCATCGCGGCGGGGAACAGGGGGCGCAGCCGCGGATGGTGGGTGAAGAGATGCGCGTAGAAGTAGCGCACCACATGGCCGGCCCGGAGTCTGACTCGTTCCAGGCTTGCTGTGACCACATCGATGTCGTCCATGAAATCCCCCGCGCTCCTGCGATGCACTGGCCTGGCCGCGCAGGGTCCGGGGGCGGCAGGGCGGCGCGTCGCTGAACGCGCGTGAATAGTGCTGAGCGAGCAGCACCGTATCAACTCATGGGCGGTGTCGAGCCGTTGTGGCGCGAATTATGTCTCGACTGGAACATTCCTCTTCCAGCCGGGGCGTCGACGGCGGCCGCGTCCTATATGCCCTGCCAGTCGGGCTTGGCGGCATAGGTGGCGCGGAAGTAGTCGGCGAGCTTGAGGCTGGAGGCCGCCGCCTCGTCGACCACGACGGTGGCGTGCGGATGGAGCTGCAGGGCCGAGGCGGGCACCAGTGCCGACAGCGGGCCTTCGACGGCGAGCGCCACGGCCTCGGCCTTCGCCTCACCGGTCGCCAGCAGGACCAGATGACGGGCCTCCAGGATGGTGCCGATGCCCTGGGTGATGACGTGGTGGGGGACCTCGTCGAGGCCACTGAAGAACCGGGCGTTGTCCTGCCGGGTCTGCTGGGTCAGCGTCTTGATCCGGGTGCGGGAGGCGAGTGAGGAGCAGGGCTCGTTGAAGCCGATGTGTCCGTCGGTGCCGATGCCGAGCAACTGGAGGTCGACGCCGCCGGCTTCGGCCAGCGCACGGTCGTAGGCAAGGCAGGCGGACGCGACGTCCTCGGCGGTGCCGTCCGGGCCCATGAAGGAGGCGTCGGTCAGGCCGAGCGGCTCGACGACCTCACGGAGGACCACCGAGCGGTACGACTCGGGGTGGCCGGAAGGCAGTCCTACGTACTCGTCGAGCTGGCAGATCCGGCCGCGGGAAGCATCCACCTGTGCGGCGCGCACCTTGGCTGCGAGGGCTTCGTAGATCGGCAGCGGAGTCGAGCCGGTGGCCACGCCCAGGAGTGCTTCGGGTTTGCGTCGCAGGAGTTCGGCCATGGCTTCGGCGATGAGCTCGCCGCCGGCGGCGGAGTCCGGAACGATGACAACTTCCACGGAGATCCCTGTCTCTGAAGGCGAAGTGGTGTAGACCAATCTACCTGGTGGGCAGCGCGTCTGTCGCGCGAAGGGCTCCCGTGCCCATGAACGCGCCCGCCCCTGGCGACTGCACACGGCGCGTATGAGCGCGCGGCCTCGAAAGCCGTACCCGCAGTGAAACCTGGCGGAAATCCCCGGTGCGGCGGCGGTTCTACGCTCGGATGAGGAACCCAGGGGACAGGGGAGGGGTGAGCGCGATGGCCGCAGGCCTCGGACCGCACGCAATGGACCGGAGCAGGCTGCGCTCCGTGAGCGAAGGCGACGCGCAGCTGCGCCACCATGTGGTGCACGGCTACCGCCGCGCGTACCGGATCGCCGGAGAAGGCCCGGCCGTCCTGCTCATTCACGGCATCGGCGACTCCTCCGCCACCTGGGTCGACCTCATACCGGGACTGGCCCGCAGATACACGGTCATCGCACCCGATCTGCTGGGCCACGGAGCGTCGGACAAACCCCGTGCCGACTACTCGGTGGCGGCCTACGCGAACGGCATGCGCGATCTGCTCGGCGTGCTCGGCATCGACCGGGCCACGCTCGTCGGCCATTCGCTCGGCGGCGGAGTGGCCATGCAGTTCGCATACCAGTTCCCCGAGCGCACCGAACGACTGGTCCTGGTGAGCGCCGGCGGTGTGGGCGGGGAGGTCAATCCCGTCCTGCGGGCCGTCTCGCTGCCCGGGGTCGACCTCCTCCTCTCGGTACTCACGCTGCCCGGTATGCGGCGGGGAACCGGCATCTTCACGGAACTGATCAGGCGGCTGGACACCGATCTCGGACAGGACGCGCCGGAGCTGCTCAACCTTGTGGACGCGCTGCCCGACGCGACCTCGCGCAGCGCCTTCATCCGCACACTGCGGGCGGTCGTCGACTGGCGCGGCCAGGTGGTGACCATGCTCGACCGCTGCTATCTGACGCAGGGAATGCCGACCATGCTGCTGTGGGGATCGCGCGACGGCGTGGTGCCGATGGAGCACGCGTACGGGGCGCACGACGCGATGCCGGGGAGCCGCCTGGAGGTCTTCGAGGGAGCGGGCCACTTTCCCTTCCATGCCGACCCGGCGCGCTTTCTGGCGCTGGTCGAGGACTTCATCGAGACCACGCGGCCGGCCGACTGGAGCGCCGAGCGCTGGCGGGAGCTGCTGCGGTCCGGGCGCGAGATCGAGGACGTCCTGCAGTTGGCGAGCGAGCGCAGCGCGACCTGATCGGCAGGGACATCGGGCCGGGACAGTCGGCAGGGACAATGGGCCGGTGATCTACCGATACCGCGTACTCGGCACCACTCAGGCGCTCCGCCCGGACGGTACCGAGGCACCGCTCAGCGGGGCCCGACTGCGGGCGCTGCTGGCCGCGCTGGCCGCGGGCGGCGGCCGGACGGTGGCCGCCGAGGAGCTGGTCGCCCAGGTCTGGGGCGAGGGCGAGGAGTGGCCCGCCGACGAGACGGCTGCCCTGCAGGCGCTGGTGGGACGCCTGCGACGAACGCTCGGCAGGACGGCGGTGGAGTCCGTGCCGGGCGGTTACCGGCTGGCGGCGGACCGGGACGACATCGATCTCTTCCGCTTCGAGCGGCTGGCGTCGCACGGAACCGCCGCACTCGATGCCGGGGACGCAGCCGCGGCGGCCGGTCTGCTGGACGAGGCGCTTGCGCTCTGGCGCGGCCGGGCGCTCACCGATCTGCCCGGCAGGGACGGTGATCCACTGGCCGTGCGCACGGAGCAGCGCCACACCGAGGCGCGCCGCACCCGGCTCGCGGCCGAGGTGGGGCTGGGCCGGGCGCAAGGAGTGCTCGCCGAGATCACGGCGCTCGCCGCCGCGGCTCCACTGGACGAACCGCTCCAGGCGCTCCGGATCAGGGCCCTGCGGACGGCGGGACGGCAGGCCGAGGCACTGCAGGCGTACGAGGACATACGGGTGCGCCTCGCCGAGCAGCTCGGAACGGACCCCGGCGGCGAACTGCGCACTCTGCACGCGGAGTTGCTGGCACATGACCCGGAAAAGCCCGTCGCGCGAGGCAACCTGCGCGTCAGGCTCACCTCCTTCGTGGGCCGCGAGGCCGAACTGGCCGACCTCGCGGAGCAGTTGCGCTCCCACCGGCTGGTGACCCTGCTCGGCCCCGGCGGCGCGGGCAAGACCCGGCTGGCCATGGAGGCCGCCGAAGCCGCGGCCGGGACATGGCCCGACGGAGTCTGGATGGCCGAACTCGCACCCGTACGCGACGAAGCGACCGTTCCCGAAGCGGTCCTGACCGCGCTCGGGGCCCGGGAGACCCAAGCGCGCGGACCGGCCGCCGCGGAGGCCGCCGTGCGCGACCCGCTGGCCCGGCTGGTCGAGTACTGCGGACGGCGGCGGATGCTGCTCGTCCTGGACAACTGCGAGCATGTGATCGACGCGGCGGCCCGGCTGACGGAGGCGGTGCTCACCGGCTGCCCGGGTGTGCGGGTGCTGGCAACCAGCCGCGAGCCGCTCGGCGTCCCGGGCGAATCCGTACGCGGCGTCGGACCCCTGCCGCCGGACGTGGCGCTGCGGCTGCTCGCCGAGCGCGGCGCGGCCGCCCGGCCCGGATTCCGTACGGACGACGACATGGAGGCGTGCGCCGAGATCTGCCGCAGACTCGACGGACTGCCGCTCGCCGTCGAACTGGCCGCCGCCCGGCTGCGCGCCCTTACGCCGCGGCAGATCGCGGACCGGCTGGACGACCGTTTCCGGCTGCTCAGCAGCGGCAGCAGGACCGTACTGCCCAGGCAGCGGACGCTGCGGGCGGTGGTCGACTGGTCCTGGGGCCTGCTGGATGAGAACGAGCAGACCGTACTGCGCCGTCTTGCCGTCTTCTCAGGCGGCTGTGCACTGGCCGAGGCGGAGGCCGTGTGCGGGGCGGGCGCCCTCGATCCCCTCGACCCCCTCGCCTCTCTTGTCGACAAGTCGCTCGTGGTCGCCGTCCCGGACGGCCCCGGCCGTCAGGACGGCATGCGCTACCGGCTGCTGGAAACCGTCGCCGAGTACGCGGCGCAGCGGCTCGACGAGGCCGGTGAGCGGGCCGAGGCCGAACGACGGCATATGAGCGCCTACCGAGAGCTGGTCCGCACCGGCGATCCGCAGCTGCGCGGCCCGCGCCGGGCCGAGTGGCTGGAGCGGCTCGAGACGGAGCACGACAATGTACGGACCGCGCTGCGCACCGCCGTCCGCCTGGCGGAGGAGCAGGAGGCGCTCTGTCTGGTGCTGTCCCTGAACTGGTTCTGGCAGCAGCGCGGTCACCAGGCGGACGCCCGCACCTGGTCGTCGGCGGCCGCCGGGCTCGGCGTCGACCCCTTCCGGTCGCCGGTACGGATCGCGGTGCCGCTGCCCGCACGCTGCACCGACACTCCGCCGCCCTGGTCCGAGGAACTGCTGTGGGAGGCGCGGCGCGGGGTGCGGCTGATGGTGCTTGCGAGCACCGCGGACGAGGGCACGGCGCTGAGCGAGCCGCAGACGCAGGCGTATCTGCGCGGAATCGTCGCCGCCTACCGCCCGGGGCTGCCGCAGATCTGCCGGCAGCCGGGCTCCATGTGGTTCTTCGCCCGGCTGATGACGGGCGAGTTCGACGGGCTTGCCGAGACCATGGACGCCATTGTCGCGAGCTGCGAAGGGCCGGATCGGGCGAGCGACCTGAGCCAGGGCTGGGATCTCGGGTTCGCGCTGCTGCTGCGCGCCAAGCTGCTCGGCTATCGCACCGGCGGACTCGAACAGTGCACGAGCGATGCCGACCGGGCGCTTGCGCTGTTCGAGACCGCCGGTGACCTGTGGGGTATTGCCGAGTCGCTGTCCGCCCGCGGTGAGGCGTTCGAGCGGCGCGGCCTGTACGAGGAGGCCGCCGCGGACTTCGAGCGGGCCATGCGGAGCTCCGCCCGCGTCGGCACCCACGCCCAAGTGCCAGTCTTCAAAGCCCAGTTGGCATCGGTGCGACTGCGGACGGCCAAGACCCCGGCGGACAGGGAGCGCGCCGAGCGGCAGCTGCTCGAAGCGGTGGCCGAGTCGGGCGAGTTCGTGGCAGAGGCACTCAGTACGGCCCGGATGCTGCTGACCCAGTACTACGGCCGCACCGGCCGCACCGGCCCCGCCCGGGAACAACTCGTAGAGATGGAAGGCGAGTTGGCTGCCGACTCGCCGGGACTCTTCGGTGGCATCGTAGCGGGGGTGTACGGCTGGCTGGACTGCATCGACGGGGAGTACGGACGGGCCCGCGGCCGGATCGAGGAGGCGGTGCGGCGGCTGGACAGCCTGGCGTATCTCGTCGACCCGCAGCTGGTTGTCGATCAATTCCTTTGTGCCGCTTGGGCGATGGCGCATCTGGGTGCGGCGCGGGACGGGGCACGGCTGCTCGGGGCGTACGACCGGGGCAGTCGGCAGCCCGGCGGTCTCGGGTTCCGGCCGTTCGCCGAGGAGAAGGAGCTCCGGCAGCGGGCCGAGTCCGACCTGCGTGCGGTGCTGCCGGGGGAGACGTATGAGCGCGCGTACGCCGAGGGCGGCGGCCTGTCCGCACGGGAAGCCGCCGCCCTGATCTGACCGACCTCAGCCGTCCGCCCGCGCCTGCACGTCGGCCAGCCGCTCCCGCGCCTCCGCGAGGTCCTCCTCGGTCGGCGCGTCGTCCTGGGTCAGCCTCAGCCGCCAGTACCCGGCGAAGTCGATGTCGCGTTTGCCGATACCGCGTTCCTCGATCAGATGGCGGCGCAGTGTACGTACCGCGCCGGCCTCGCCGCCGAGCCAGGCGAACACCGACCCCGGCGGGAACCGCCCCGCGCGCACGGACTCTATGAGCAGCTCGCCGTGACCGGCCCGTGCCGCGGCCCGGTGCAGCCAGTGCACGGTCACCTCGCCCTCCGTCTCGAAGCGCTGCTCCTCGGCCGCGTCGGCGACTTCGATGTACGCCACGGCCCTCGCCCCCTGGGGCAGCGCCTCCAACAGCGTGCCGATCGCCGGCAGCGCCGCCTCGTCCCCGGCCAGCAGCATCCAGTCGGTGGTGCCGAGCGGTACGGCCTTGGCGAAGTACGCCGACGGGCCGTACATGCCGAGCGTGTCTCCGGGCCCGGCTGCCAGCGCCCAGCGTGTCGCGGGCCCCGCGTCGTCGTGCAGGACGAAGTCGATGTCGATCGTGGTGTGCCCCGGGTGCTGGGCGCGGATCGTGTAGCTGACGCATCCAGGGCCGCTCGTCCTCGGGGATCGCGTGGTACGCCTCGTACCACCGCATCACATCGCCGTCGCCGTCCTCCGGCCCCGGCAGGCGCGGGCCGCTCTGGCCCGGCCGGGGGAAGTACAGCTTCACCTGCTGGTCGGGGGCGTCGAGAGCGAAGCCATCGAGATCGGGGCCGCCGAAGGTGATACGCGCCATGTGCGGCGTCAGCCGGGTGACCTCGGTGACCTGGATGAACCGGACCGGCAGCCGCTGCTCCATCGAATCTCCTGACGGTGTGGGTGGGAGGGGTGTGCTGATCACCGTCACAGAGGGCACCTGCATGCGACCGACAGGCCGCCTGCACGGGGCCGCGGGCTTCGCCTGCACGGGGCGCGGGCGATCCGTCAGCGGAGCTCGACCAGGCGGGCGAAGACCACGACGTTCCCGTCGTACCCGGTCTTCTTCGCATACTCGCCGCCGCAGGTGATGACCCGCAGCTCCGGCTCCGGGCCGTCCGCGTACACACGTGCCGCGGGGAACTCCTTCTTGGCGAACACCTCGACGTCGTACACAGCGAACACCGCCCTTCGTCCGTCCTCGCGCGGGATCTCGATACGGCTGCCCCGCTCGAGGGCGCCGAGCTCATAGAAGACGGCCGGTCCCGCCGTGTTGTCGACATGGCCGACGATGACGGACGTGCCCCGTTCGCCGGGGCTGACCGACCCCCGGTACCAGCCGGCGAGGTTGCTGTCCTCCAGCGGCGGGGGTTCCACCCAGCCGTCTGTGTCGAGGCCGACCTCGGTCAGCGGGGCGTCCACCTTGACGGACGGGACAGTGATCCGTTGCGGCGCGGAGTGGGCCACTGGAGCGGGTGCGGGTGGCAGTGGATCGGCCGTGCCGTGCGGGGCCGCGACGACGGAGCCGGGCTGGGGCGGGCCGTCGGCGACCTGCGTGGATCCGTTACGCAGGAGGAACAGTGCGAGCAGCAGGACGCAGACGACCGTGAACCAGGCGCCGCGCCTGTTGTACGTAGGCATAACCCTTCCCTTGTGCTTTCTCGGGCCCTCCGTTGGCGCTCCGCCGCGCCCGACCGTCGGGGGTCCGGCGCGGCGGAGCCGCTCTGTGCCCGTCAGACGCTGTCAGCGGCGCGATGGCGCAGCAGAAAGACGCCGGCGCCGAACGCGCCCGCGAGGAGCGCGGAACCGACGGCGATCTGCGCGGGGCTCAGATCGGAGACGCTGCCGCCGGCGCCGCCTTTGACACCTCCGTCGGGCTTCGCCATCCCGGTACCTCGGTCGGGCTTCGCCGTGTCGGTACCTCGGTCGGGCTTGGCCATCCCGGTACCTCGGTCGGGCTTGGCCATCCCGGTACCTGCGTCGCTGCCGGTGCCCAGCTCGGTGCCGGCGTCGGCTCCCGTTTCCGTCCCGGCACCTGCGTCGCTCCCGGTGCTCATCTCGGTACTCGCATCGCCCCCCGTTTCCGTCCCGGTACCTGCGTCGCTGCCGGTGCCCAGCTCGGTGCCGGTGTCGGCTCCCGTTTCCGTCCCGGCGCCGGCGTCGGCTCCCGTTTCCGTACCGGAACCCACGTCAGCGCCTGTTCCCGTGCCGGTGCGCGAGCCGGAGCCACTGGTGATGGTGAGGGGGGCGGTGCCCTTTTCGCCCTTGCAGTCGAAGGTGACGTCGTACTTGGCAGCGGGCTTGGCGTCCGCGGCGATCTTCGTCGTGGCGGATCGGCCTTCGTTGAGGGTGACGGTCTCGAAGACGCCCGAGGAGGCCGTCACGGTCGGCGCCTCGCACTCGGTGGCGTTGAGCGTCACGGTGCCGCCGGGCGCGACGGTCGCAGGGGTGGCGGTGAAGCCGAACGACGTGGCGCTGTTCCCGTCGTCGTCGGCGGCGACGGCGGCCGGGGCGCCGAGGGCCAGCGCGGCGGTGCCGATCAGTGCGAGGGAGGCGACACGTATCGCACGCATGGTGAATTCTCCGAATTCCCGAGGCGCAGCCACGGATGTATTCCGCGAAACGTAAGAAATGCACCTCGATGGAGAAGACGCTATGAGGGCCCATGGGGGCGCCGCATGTGGCGCGGGCTGCCCGGCCCCGGTGTGTCACCACCGTCTGCCGCCGTGGTCGTGTTGGTCGTGCCAGGTCACGCGGTATGGCCGGGCACCCGGCCGATCCGCCGGGTACGCGACTCCAACGCAACTCCAAAAGAGTGACGGGGTCACTCCGGCGGCCTCTACGGTCGAGAGCCCGCCGGAGCGGCACCCGGTACACCGAGCCGTCGATCGTGACTGGCACGAGCTGCGGCGTGGTGGGTCACCTGCCGGCTTCCGCGGACGTCACACCTTCCGGTCGCGGGCGTCACACCTTCCGGTATTCGTACGCCTCCGAGGCCGCCGCTTGGACCGTGTCCAGGTCGCCGCCCGCCGACGCGGTCACCACCGCGGCCACCGCGCCCTCCAGGAACGGCGCGTCCACCAGCCGTGTTCCTTCCGGGAGTTCGTCGCCCTCGGCCAGCAGCGCCTTCACCGTCAGCACGGCGCTGCCCAGGTCGACGAGCACGGCCACCCCCCTACCCTGGTCGACCGAGGCGGCCGCCGCCGCGATCAGCTCCGAGCTGGTGCCCAGGCCGCCGTCCGTAGTGCCGCCCGCCGACGCCACGGGCGCCGTCGTGCCGCCGCCCGCGAGCCCCGTCGCCAGCTCGGCGACAGCCGCGGCCACCTCCCTGCTGTGCGAGACCAGCACGATCCCGACCGGCTTGGCATCACTCATCCCGCCACCTCCGCCAGCGCGGCGATCAGCAGGGCCGAGGAGGTCGCCCCCGGATCCTGGTGCCCGATGCTGCGTTCGCCCAGATAGCTGGCCCTGCCCTTGCGCGCCTGCAGTGGCACGGTCGCGAGCGCGCCCTGCTCGGCCGCTTCGCGGGCCGCCGCGAACGACGCGGTGGTGTCGCCGAGGGCCGCGACCGCCGGCTCGAGCGCGTCCAGCATCGTCTTGTCCCCGGCCTTGGCGCCGCCGAGCTGCGCCACCGCCGCCACACCCACGCCCAGCGCCTCGGCGAACTGCCCGGGCGTGACCTCGGAGTCCTCGCCGAGCGCCTTGCCCGTACGCCGCAGCAGCGTCCCGTACAGCGGACCCGATGCGCCGCCCACCGTAGAGATCAACTGCCGTCCCGCCAGCGTGAGTACGGCCCCGGGAGTCTGCGGCGCCTCCTTCTCCAGGACCGCCGTCACCGCCGTGAACCCGCGCTGGAGATTGCTGCCGTGGTCGGCGTCACCGATCGCCGAGTCCAGCTCGGTGAGACGGTCCGCCTCGCGGTCCACGGAGACTGCCGCGGCCGTCAGCCAGCGGCGGAAGAAATCGGCGTCGAGCACATGAACTCCCTGTGGTGAGTCGGGCCTGGACGGGTCAGCGACCCCAGCGAAGCGCGGAGGTCTGCACCGGCGCGTCCCACAGCCGCAGCAGCTCCTCGTCGACCTGGCACAGCGTCACCGAGCAGCCGGCCATGTCGAGCGAGGTCACATAGTTCCCGACGAGGGTACGGGCCACGACCACGCGACGCTCGGTGAGCACGCGCTGCACCTCGGCATTGAAGCCGTACAGCTCGAGCAGCGGCGTCGCTCCCATGCCGTTGACGAGCACCAGCACCGGGCTTGTCGGCGGCAGATCCTCCAGCACCGCATTGACCGCGAAGTCCGCGATCTCCCGCGACGTCATCATGGCGCGTCGCTCACGCCCCGGCTCACCATGAATGCCGATGCCCAACTCCAGCTCGCCCGACGGCAGATCGAAGGTCGGACTGCCCTTGGCGGGTGTGGTGCTGGCGCTCAGCGCGACACCGAAGCTCCGGGAGCTCTCGTTCACCTGGCGGGCGATCGCCTCGACCCGCTCCAGCGGCGCGCCCTCCTCGGCGGCCGCGCCCGCGATCTTCTCGACGAACAGGGTCGCGCCGGTGCCGCGGCGGCCCGCCGTGTAGAGGCTGTCGGTCACCGCCACATCGTCATTGACCAGAACCTTGGCGACACGGACCCCTTCGTCCTCGGCGAGCTCGGCCGCCATGTCGAAGTTGAGGACGTCGCCCGTGTAGTTCTTGACGATGAACAGCACCCCCTCGCCGCTGTTCACGGCGGCGGCCGCCCGCGCCATCTGATCGGGAACGGGAGAGGTGAAGACCTCGCCGGGGCAGGCGGCGGCGAGCATTCCGGGCCCGACGAACCCGCCATGCAGCGGCTCGTGCCCCGAGCCGCCCCCGGACACCAGCCCCACCTTCCCGGCGACGGGCGCATCGCCCCGTACGATCACCCGGTTCTCCACGTCCACGGACAACTCGGGGTGCGCGGCCGCCATGCCACGGAGCGCGTCCGCGACAACGGTCTCCGGCACATTGATGAGCATCCTCATGACTACCTCCAGGTGAGATTGGCAGGTCGGCCGCGGCCAGTGGCTTCGCTGTCGTACTGGGGAACTGTCGGCTCATACCCAGTATCGAGGGAATTCCGTCCCGGGGCACGGACGACGACGCCGGGTCCGCTCGCCGCCGCGCAGTCCGGGGAGAAGCCGCGCAGTCTGGGGAGAGGGAGAGGCACCATCCCGGGCCCCGCTGCGGCCCCCGAGGGACGGAGACAGCGATGACCACGGGGCCCCACTGCTGAACGTCCTGCCGCCCGAAGGCCGCGACAGGATGATGGAACTCGCCGCGGAATCAGCCTTCCCGGCCGGCGCCCGCATCTTCGAGGAGGGCTCGCGCGCGGATCGCTTCTGGATCATCCGCTCCGGAGCCGTCGAGCTCGACCTGCACGTTCCGGGACGGCGTGCCGTCGTCGTCGAGCAGCTCGGCCCCGGAGATCTGCTGGGCTGGTCCTGGCTCTTCCCTCCGCGCAGCTGGCATCTGGGCGCCGCGGCGGCCACCCCCGTCCGAGCGCTCGAATTCGACGCCGCGAAGGTGCGCGCCCTGTTCGATGAGGAGCCGGAGCTCAGCCAGGCGCTCACGCTCCGTATTGCCGAGGTGATCGCACACCGGCTCCAGTCCGCCCGCAGCCGCCTGCTCGATCTGTACGGACCCGCCGGCGGCGGAAGCCTGCGTAGCTGACGGCCGCACCGTGCCGGCCGATGTCAGCTGCAGCCTCCGGACATCAGTCCAGGAGGCCCGCCCCATGGTTCTGTACGTACGCTGGACCTGGGCAGGCTGATCAAAGACGCGGCGAGCGTCCCGCAGCCTGCCCGCTGCGGGACGCAGGGCCGCGGCACCGTGCGAGCGGCGCACGGTGCGCACCGCACTAGGGAAGCGGCTGAGCCGGGTCGAAGTGCAGCCTGGCCCGTACCGTCTCGGGCCCCCGGACCCGCGAGGCGAAGGCGACCAGCTCACAGCTGTTCCTGGGGCGGCAGTCGACCGTACGACCGTCGATGCTCGTGAACGAGACCGACACCGCGATTTCCCGGTCCATACGGCCCTCGTCGGTGGTGCCCGGCGGCCGGCTGCCGGGGCGGCAGCCGAAGGTGCTGGTCGAGCCGGTGACGCACTCCAGCACGGAGACGTGGTA
Organism: Streptomyces sp. NPDC048479; assembly: GCF_040651435.1. Lineage (NCBI taxonomy): Bacteria > Bacillati > Actinomycetota > Actinomycetes > Kitasatosporales > Streptomycetaceae > Streptomyces > Streptomyces sp. NPDC048479. The sequence goes on along the minus strand of NZ_JBEZKA010000013.1, from coordinate 100,767 downwards.
CTGCGGCTCGTAGCCTCGGCCGGTCACATGCACCACCTGCCCGTGGAGCAAGTCCCGGTTGGGGTCGGCCCACAGGGTGGGCGCCGCCTCAAGAGGACCGTGCGGCCGGAAACTCATTGGCACCGTCGTCAGGAGCGCGCCCGCGTTGTCGGTCAGTGCCAGCGAGCACGGGTTGGTCCGAGCCACGGTGCGGCAGTCCACATCGCCGGACTCGGTGCTCAACCGGGCGTAGAGCTTCTTCGGCGAGACGTCGTACGTCCCGTCGGGCAGCACCCGGAACTGCCGTCGGGTGTCGTCGTCGCATGTGGTCACGCTCGCGGAGGGACCGCATTCCTTGACCCACACGTACTGTTTCGGCGGCCCGCCGGTGATGCGGAAGTTGACGATGTCGCCGTCGAGCAGTCCCGTCGTCCGGTCCACCGTCAGCGCGGGTCCCGCAGGCGCGGGCTCGGCCCAGCCCGGCTGGGCGCCCATCAGCGAGAGCAACAGCGCGCCGCAGCCCAGGCCTGCGCCCAGGGCCGCCGCACGTGCTTTCGCCGTCCGTCCTATTGCTGTCATTGCCATCATTGCTGTCGGCCTCCCAGCCTCTGCGAGAACAGTGATCACGCGCACCGCGGAGTGACACACAGTTGCCAGGGGCCCCAGGCTCCGTGCGGAGCCAGCTGAGTGACCTGCCAGAAACGGGTATCGCGGTTCCATTCGTGGACCGTCACATGCAGTCGCCCGTCGGGGAGTTCGGTGACCGTGCTCGGATGGCTGAGCCCGATATTCGCCTCGGGCACCCTGCCCATCGACTGCACGGCTCCCCAGACGTCCCCCGGGCTCTGCTGGGTGCGGACCTCCATCGAGCGGCCGGTCGTCGTGGTCGACGCGAAGGCGTCGAGGCTGCCGTCCCGCTCCTTGAAGAGGACGACTCCTCCCATGTACGGGCCGGGGGCCAGGCCGAAGGGCTCCGGCGCGGTCCACTCCAGGTCGTTGACGTCCTGCACGGAGTGGCAGAACTGGCCGTAGGTGGAGAACAGCAGCTCCACCCGGCCGTCGGCGTTCTCGGCCGCGGTGACGTAGTAGCTCTTCGGCCCGACGGTGGCGGCGCTCACCCGCTCCCAGGAGCCGTACGCGCCCCCGGGGCCGGCCTGCTCGCGATGCCGGACGAACGGCAGGCCCCCGGTCGCGGTGGCGTCATAGAACAGCTGGAACTGGTCGACCCGGCCGTCCGCCCGGGAGACCGGGACCAGGCTGCCCGCCACCGGGCTGCTCGGCAGCCCCCGGGCCGCATTGTCCGTCCTGCACAACGAGGTGGAGACGGAGGCGGCCTGGGCGCCGGATGGGGCCATCAAACCGCCCGTACACGCGAGGACCAGCGCGATCACACGGGGTACCACGGGCCTTAACGGTCTTCGCTTCATGAGCAACTTCCCCCTGCTTCCTCTGCTCGGCCACATGGATCAACACAGGGCAATCCGTGAGGACTGCCCGTGCATCCTCCGTGATCGGCAGGCCGACCGGCCAGGGCGCGATTCGGTCACCGAGCGGACCGGAACCCCCGGCGGCGGCCCAGCTCTTGGGGACAAGCACCTCAGTCGGACCGGGGGACAAGCACCTCAGTCGGACGTCCCGCACCGCAGCCGGTCGCCGGAGGTCGGCGCGCCTTCGACGCTGCTGCGGTCATGGACGACCTTGACGACCGCGGCCGCCTCGGATCCGACGGTGACGTCGAAGACCTGGCCGTGCCCGGTGACGGGATCCAGCCGGGCGCCGGGGAGCGCGGCGGCGAGGGTGGGCGCGAGGCGGGCCCAGTACGGGTCGTAGGTGATGACGGTCGGGCCCTGAGGCCGTGGCGCACCAGGCTGACCCGACGTGCCCTCTACCGCGAATCCATTCGCACGAAGCGACTGGGCGACCTCGGGATCGGTGACGCGAAGCCGAATGGTGGACGGCGGAAGCTCGACCGGGACGTCCTTGGAGGGCTGGATGCGCGAGTCGTTGATAATCGACCGGTCCGCACGCAGGGCCGCCCACAGTGCGGCGGAGCGTTCCTTGTGCCACAGAAGTGTGGAGCCCCACTGCGGCACGCGGTGGTCGAAGTCCGAAATGGGCACGGTCGCGAACTCCGTCTGCTGTGCGTTCAGCCGGCCCACTACCCAGCCCAGGCCGACGAGGTCACTGAGGCCGGTGTCCGGGTCGGTGCGTACGGACTTCAGCAGCGTGCGGGCCGTGCGGGCCGCGGCAGCCGGGTCGGTAAAGGCTCCTCCGTCCCTCAGCCGGGACATCATCTCGATGAGTACGCGCTGCTGGCGGCGGACCCGGCCCAGATCACCCGGCGGGGAGACATGCCGGGCGCGTACGTAGCGCAGGGCGCGTTTGCCATTCAGCTGGTGCGTGCCCGCAGTCAGTTGAAGCCCCGAATTGAGGTCTGTCAGAGGCTGGTCCGTGCACACCTTCGCTCCGCCGAGGCGGTCCACGGTGTCGGCAAAGCCTTTGAAGCCCGTTTCCAGATAGTGATCGATCCGTAGGCCGGTCGCCTGCTCCACGGTCCGTACGGCCAGATCTCCACCGCCGTGTGCAAAGGCGCCATTGATCTTCCCGGCGTGGCGGGGGTGTGCGTGTTCGGCGAATTCCACATAGGAGTCGCGGGGGATGGAGACCACGCTCATCCGCCGTCCGTTCTCGGCAAGGTGCACGAGCATCATCACGTCTGTGCAGTTGCACTCCCGGCCGTTGACGTGGAGGCGGTTCCGGTCCGTGGCTGAAATGCCGGTACGCCGGTCGATTCCGACGACAAGGATGTTGGTGCCGTTGCCCTGCTGCGTGACCCGGGAGGGCCCGCCAGGGCTGTTCGCCGCCCAGATGGAACCACCCGAAGCGAGCGTGGCGACCACAACTGCCGAAACGGCGAAACTGCGCACAGAGGACTCCTACGACAAGGATATCGGCCAATTCAATGACGAAACCATGAATTCTGCGCCAAGTCGTGTATTTCGCGGCGAGTCCGTATCGAGGTGTCGGACGACGGCCGCCCGCGGGTTCGGCGGGCGGCCGTAGCCGGCCGTCAGGTCAGACGGTGATGATGGCCGGGTCGCTCACGCCGGGCTGACCGTTCTCGACGTGTCCGGCGAACCGGCGAAGGAATGTGCCGTCCTTGTCGGACACCACGGTCAGGTCGTACCAGCGCTTACTCGCACGCAGGTCCACCGTGTGCACCACGCGTCCGCCCTTGCGCACGGTGAACGTCTCGCGCTTTCCGTCGTACGCATTGGTGACCTTCAGCTGGCAGTCGACGCTGTCCGCATTGGTCATCGTCAGCTCAATGCAGCCGCCCGGGACATGGCGGGCCGTCACCTCGGGGCCTGCGGTTTTGCCCGGGCCCCTGAAAGTGCGCAGGAAGCCGTTCGGGCCGAACACCGAGAGGTCGTACACATCCTTCGAGTAGGCCGTGTTCCAGGTGTCGGAGATCTTCTTGCCGGCTTCGGCGGTGTAGGTCCACGGTCCGTCGGTGCGGTTCGCCGACGTGACGGAGAAGCACGCTCCCGCCGCCGCGCCGCCGCTGAAGGTGAGCGTGAAGCGCCCGGTCGCCGGCATCGCGGCCCCGTCCACGAGCGGTGCGTACTGCAGCGGGCGCGCGGGCCTCGAACCCCGCTCCTGCATGGGCAGGACCGGGTTGGCAGGCGGCTTCGGCACGTAGCTGGAGTGCCGCTCGCGGTCCGGCGGCTCGTATCCGTCGGTGTCCGGGAGCGAGGCGGGCCTGGTGTCCTTGAGCCCGAAGTCGAAGGCCGAGGCGAGGTCGCCGCAGATGGCGCGCCGCCACGGCGAGATGTTCGGCTCGCCAACACCGAAACGGCGTTCCATGAACCGGATGATCGAGGTGTGGTCGAAGACCTCCGAGCACACGTAGCCGCCGGTGCTCCAGGGCGATACGACGAGCATGGGCACACGCTGGCCGAGGCCGTAGGGTCCGGCGGCGTAGGTGCTGTTCCCGCCGAACTGGTCGAGCTTGGCGTCCACGGTGGACAGGCCCTGGGCGGCGGAGGCCGGCGGGTAGGGCGGGGTGATGTGGTCGAAGTAGCCGTCGTTCTCGTCGTACGTGATGAACAGCGCGGTCCTGCTCCACACCTCGGGGTTGGACGTGAGCGCGTCCAGCACCTGCGAGATGTACCAGGCGCCGTAGTTCGCGGGCCAGTTGGGGTGCTCGCTGAAGGCCTCGGGCGCGGCGATCCAGGAGATCTGGGGGAGCTTCCCGGCCTTCACATCGGCCTTGAGGATGTCGAAGTAGCCGTCGCCGCTCTTCGCGTTGGTGCCGGTGCGCGCCTTGTCGTGGAGCGGATCGCCGGGCTTGGCATTGCGGTACTTGTTGAAGTACAGCAGGGAGTTGTCGCCGTAGTTGCCGCGGTAGGCGTCCTCGATCCAGCCCCAGGAGCCGCCCGCGTCCAGGCCGTCGCCGATGTCCTGGTAGATCTTCCACGAGATCCCGGCCTGCTCCAGCCGCTCGGGGTACGTCGTCCAGTCGTATCCGGCCTCGTCGTTGCCGAGTACGGGCCCGCCGCCCTTGCCGTCGTTGCCGGTGTGCCCGGTCCACATGTAGTAGCGGTTGGGGTCGGTGGCTCCGATGAACGAACAGTGGTAGGCGTCGCACACGGTGAACTTGTCCGCGAGCGCGTAGTGGAACGGGATGTCCTCGCGTGTCAGATACGCCATCGTCCCCGCGGACTTGGCGGGAATCCACTGGTCGTACTTGCCCTGGTTCCAGGCTTTGTGGCCGCCCTGCCAGTCGTGGTTGAGGCCCTCGATGAACTGCATGCCGAGGTCCTCGGCGTCCGGGTGGTAGGGCAGCACGTCCTTGGTGCCGTCCGACTGGTGCCAGACCGACTTGCCGCCGGGCAGCGTGACGGGACGCGGGTCACCGAATCCGCGTACGCCCTTCAGCGCGCCGAAGTAGTGGTCGAACGAACGGTTCTCCTGCATCAGCACGACGATGTGGTCGACGTCCTTGAGGGTGCCGGAGCGGCGGCTGGCGGGGATGGCGGCGGCGCGGTCGATGCTGCTCGACAGGGCCGCGAAGCCGGCGGTCGCGCCGGCGATCTGGAGGAAGCGGCGCCGATTGAGTTCAGGCATGAGAGTGGGCACCTCTTGGAGTGAGGAAACAGGAGTGAGCGGAGTTTCCAAGAGGAGCGACTGGAAGGGAAGGGGCGGTGTCGTCTGTGTGAAAGCAGGAGGTACGCGCCGCGAACAGCGCAGCCGGGCCCGCGCTGAGGCCTGCTGAGGTCTGATGGCGCTGTGGCCAGGGAAAGGAGCGGCGGGGGAGCGGGAAGGCCGGCGTGCGCAGGATCTACTCGAAGGCACCCCTCAACTACCTTGGGCGGCAGATGACTTGCGCATATCCTCCGTCTTCACGCAGGCGGACCACGCCCTCGGGCTGTGGTCCGCCGCGAAACGCTGTTGGGCGCGGATGTTCAGTCGACGCAGCGCTCACTGACGTGGCAGCCGAGAGCTGGCGTTCCGGCCCCGCGGAGACACGGCCAGCGAGAAGGAGTGCCCGGCCGGGTCGGCATAGACACGTACGTCGCGCGGGCCGCCGTTGTCCTTGGTGTCCACCGGCCGGGCGCCGAGGCTGATTGCCTCGCGTTCGGCTTCGTCCATGTCGCCGAGGTCCACCAGGATGCGCAGATGCGCCTGCTGGGAGTCCTCGGGCCGCGGCCAGCTGGGTGGCGCGTAACCGTGATCCCTGCGAATCGCCAGATGTACGCCGTTATGGCCGATGACTTCCACGAAGTCGGGGTCGCGCCCGATCCGTAGCTCTGCGTGGAGCAGGCCGGCGTAGAACTCCGCCAGCTCTGTGGGCTCGGCACAGTCCAGGACGAGGACACTCGTTTTTTCGACCGTCATACGGTGCCGGGTACCCGTCGCCTTCAAGAGCACACAGCGTTCATTACGGTGGCGCTCAGCGCCGCTCGACGGGGTTCTGCTGGACCGGGACACTCTGCCCCAGTGCTTGGTCCGCGTACTGATGGGCCAGCGCGGCGATGGCTCGGGCTTCGGCGAGAACGTCGCCGCGCTCGCGAACCATCTGGTCGTAGATCGGCGAACCCGGGGTAGAGGAGTGGGAGGACACGCGGCGGGATCTCTTTCCGTGTCGGGCGGTGAACAGACGAGGCGCTCCTGCCCGCGAGGGCGCCGATCATGCTGAGTGAACGGTGCAGCAGCCCCTTGATTGCTGAAAGTAATCACACGAATGGCGGGTGTGAATGCTCCGGGCGAGAATGAACGGCCGGGTGACGCTCTTTCGAGCGGGAGCCCGCTCTGATCATCCGCCCTTGCGGCCCGACTCCCGCTGGTGCTTTCAGTCAAGGAGGGCACTGATGTTGATGCCGGATGCAGGTGTGATCGCCGGCCTGATGGCCCGTTATCGGGCGCAGGAACGCCGCGTTCTTGTCGCCCCGCACGACCCCCGTGCCCGTAGCCGCTTCGAAGACACCGTGTACACCCTGTGTGTGCTGATGGGCAGGCGCACGGCGGCCGAGGCCGTCATCGCGGCGGAACGCTACATCGCGCAGGCACGGCCGGATCAGCGGCCCGGGGAGCGACACATCACGCCCCGGCGGTTCTAGCCCCTCGCCGGGCTGGCCGCGTCGGCCCAGTCGGGCAATAGTCGAACTGACCGGATGTACGTCAAGGAGGCGGGAGGACCCCCATGGTGTCGGGAGCCGCCGGGCAGCCGCAGCGGGAGGGTGTCGGCAGAGGGCGCCTCAGTGTCGAAGTGAGAGCGGACGCCGACGCCGTCGTACTCGTACTCGCCGGCGAACTCGATCACGACACTGCCGATCCGCTGCGTGAGGCACTTGCGGAAGCCGTGGAGGCCGGAGCCGGGCGGATTGTGGTCGACTGCACCGAACTGCGGTTCTGCGACTCCACCGGCCTGAATGTGCTGCTGCGTGCGCGGCTCGCCGCGAGCGAAGCGGGTGGCCGACTGGAACTCGCCGCGCTGCGCCCGCCGGTGGCACGCATGTTCGACATTACGGGCGCGCACGCGGTGTTCCGGGTGTACGCCAGTCTCGACGAGGCGCTGGCGGACCAGCGGCCGAAGTAGCGGAGGAGCCGATGGGCGTGAGCCTCCGCGGACAGGGGCAGACCCGCCGTCTGGCGCTGTTCGGGACCAAGGGGGTGGTGAGCCGCTGCCGTGACTTCACCAGGGAGGCGCTGGAGGACTGGGGATGGATCCCCGCCGAGTCTCCGGCGGAGGAGGAGCCGGAGGCGGACGAGGCGGAACTCGCCGAGGACGTGCTGCTCCTCGTCTCCGAGGTGGTCACCAACGCCTGTCTGCACGCCGGCGGCCCGACGGAACTGGTGTTGATGCACGACGGCGAACGGCTACGGATCGAGGTCGCCGACGCCAGCCCGGAGTCTCCGAGGCCCCGGCCGCCCCAAGCCGCCTCGCAGCCCGGCGGCCACGGTCTGATCGTGCTGGAGCGGCTCTCGCGGAGTTGGGGCTGGGCCCCGCGGGGCGACGGCAAGGTCGTCTGGCTCGAGGTCGGCTCTCCCTCAGGTGCCGAGCGGGCTCGTCCTACCCGGAGCCGTTAGTGGCTCTGGGCTGCGCATCGTCCAGCAGCGCGGTACGAAGCGTCGAGCATATGCGCGCCAGCAGCCGCGAGACATGCATCTGGGAGAGGCTCAGACGGGTCGCGATCTCGGACTGCGTGAGTTCCTCGCCGAAGCGCAGCGACAGTATGAGACGGTCCCTGTCCCCGAGGCCGGCGATCAGCGGCTTGAGGGATTCCACGGACTCCACGATGTCGAACGCCGGGTCTTCCTCGCCAAGAGTGCGGGTGACCGCGTTGAGAGAACCGTCGTCGTCGTCGACCGGCCAGTCCAGGGATCGCGCCACGTACCCATTGGCCGCCTGTTCGCCCTCGACCACCTCGGCCTCGGTGATGCCGAGGTGTTCGGCCAGCTCGGGCGCGGTCGGCAGGCGTCCCAGGCGCTGCTCCATGGCGTCCCGGGCCTTGGCCAGGTCGATCCGCAGCTCCTGGAGCCTGCGCGGTACCTGGACGGCCCAGCTGGTGTCCCGGAAGGACCGCTTGATCTCGCCGACAATGGTCGGAAGAGCGAAGCTGGCGAATTCCACTCCCCGGTACACGTCGAATCGGTTGATCGCCTTGATGAGACCGATCGTCCCGACCTGGACGATGTCCTCCATGGGCTCGGCCCGGTTGCGGAACCGCTGCGCGGCGAATTTGACCAGACTCACATTGAGCTCGACCAGCGTGTTGCGGACGTATGAGTACTCCGGAGTGCCCTCGTCGAGCGCGCCCAGACGCTTGAACAACGACGTTGACAAAGTCCGTGCGTCCACAGGGCTGACCGACAAGGGATCGGTGATCTCCGGCAGGCCGTCCAGCGCGGTACGGCGCACCTCGTGCCCCGGTGGCGGCGGCGCGACAGCCGCGGCGATCTGGTCAGTACGAATCCCGCTGGAGGCGGTATGAATCCCGCTGGACATGAGGCTCCTTCGACGGGGCGGAGGTCGGCGCTGTCGGGTACAGCGGGACCGTCGTACGAGCTTCCTGCCCTTAAAGATGCCCACTTCTGATGCTTTGATGTCGGTTTACGGGGCACCGGCATGATATGGAGCGGGCGCAGAAAGAGCGGAGAGTGACCTACAGCCGCCGATTTTCTCTGCAGGGCGGCCCAGGTGTGGTGGGCCAGTGCCGAGACCTGGCGCGGCAGGTGCTCGACGAGTGGTTCAGCCTTTCCGGCCCGGCCGGGAACGTCGTAAGAGGCGACGTGCTGCTGCTCGTATCCGAGGTCGTCACCAATTCGTGCCTGCATGGTGGGACTCCGTGCGAGCTGAGGCTCGACCGCTCCCCCGGGCGTCTGTGGGTCCAGGTCAGCGACACCAGTCCGGTACGGCCGCGGCCTCATGGCCCGCATCGCGCGGCCCGGTCCTCGGGGCACGGCCTCTATCTGCTCGAGCGGCTGTCCGCCGGCTGGGGATGGGTGCAGCGCGGAACGGGCAAGGCGGTCTGGTTCGTGGTGGCCGTCCCCGAATGACCGGGCCGTCCCGAGCGAGGGGACCGTCCCCGAGGAGCGGGCGATGCCTGTTCGACGGGTGATGCCGGCGTACCGCCCCGGGTGTCCGGACCGATACCGCATGCCACAGTGGGAAGAGCCGTTGAGGCCGCCACGCTGCGGGTTCTCGCAGCACGGCGCCGCGAGTCACGACAGCGCGAGGTCAGCGATGGATGTGCCTGCCCACACGCCTGATCCCTATCAGGCCCGGCTGCCCGCAGAGCTGAGCGAGGAAGGGCTCAGGAAACTGCTCGCCGGGCTGACGGCCGTACGGGACGGCGACCTCTCGGCCCGGCTTCCCGACGCCGAAGGGCTGCTCGGCGAGATCGCGACCATCTACAACGGCATGGTGGACCAGCTGTCGGTGGTCACCTCCGAGGTCACCCGGGTCGCCCGGGAGGTCGGCGGACAGGGCTTGCTCGGCGGTCACGCACAGGAACCGCGAGTGAGCGGCGTGTGGCAGGAGCTCACCACCGGCGTCAACACCATGGCGGACAACCTGACGTCCCAGGTCCGGTCCATCGCTCAGGTTGCTACGGCCGTGGCCCGCGGCGACCTCACCCAGAAAATCAGGGTGGACGCGCGCGGGGAGATCCTGGAGCTCAAGGAGACCATCAACACGATGGTGGACCGGCTGTCCTCGTTCGCCGAGGAGGTCAGCCGGGTCGCCCGCGAGGTGGGAACGGACGGAAAGCTCGGCGGTCAGGCCACCGTCCGAGGAGTGTCGGGCACCTGGAAGGATCTGACCGACAACGTCAACTCCATGGCGACCAATCTCACCAACCAGGTTCGCAACATCGCCCAGGTCACCACGGCCGTCGCCGGCGGCGACCTGACGCGCAAGATCGATGTCGACGCGCGCGGGGAGATCCTGGAACTCAAGACCACGATCAACACCATGGTCGACCAGCTGTCCTCCTTCGCCGCCGAAGTCACGCGGGTGGCCCGCGAGGTCGGCAGCGAGGGGCGGCTGGGCGGCCAGGCCGAGGTGGAGGGCGTTTCCGGCACCTGGAAGCGGCTCACCGAGAACGTCAACGAACTGGCCGGCAATCTGACCCGCCAGGTGCGTGCCATCGCCAAAGTGACCAGCGCGGTCGCGGAAGGCGATCTCACCCGGTCCATCAGGGTGGACGCTCCCGGCGAGGTCGGAGATCTCAAGGACAACATCAACGCGATGGTGGAGTCGCTGCGCGCGACGGTCCGGGCCAATGAGGAACAGGACTGGCTCAAGACCCATCTGGCCCGTATATCGAGCCTCATGCAGGGCACCCGAAGCCTCTCCGCGGTCGCCGAGCTGATCATGACGGAGGTGCCCCCGCTCGTCTCCGCCCAGTACGGCGGCTTCTTCCTGGCCGGGGACGAGGGCCGTGGAACAGAGCTGGTCATGATCGCCGCCTACGGCGCGCCCGACGACCCGGCCGCAGAACCCCGCCGTTTCCGGCTGGGACAGTCGCTGGTCGGCCAGGCCGCACAGAGCCGCCACACCATCACCGTGGATGACTTGCCGCCCGGCTACGCGACCATCGTGTCCGGCACCGGCCGCATGGACCCCGGCAACTTGATCGTGCTGCCGATCGTCGTGGAGGAGCAGGCGCTCGGCGTCATCGAACTGGCGGCCCTGCGCCCCCTGACCGCCATCCACCGGGACTTCCTCGACCAGTTCATCGAGACGGTCGGCGTGAACGTCAGCTCGCTGATCGCCAATGTGCGTACGGACGAACTCCTGGACCAGTCGCAGCGGCTGACGGCGGAACTCAGCACCCGTTCCCGGGAGTTGCAGGCACGTCAGGAGGAGCTGCAGCGTTCCAACGCCGAACTCCAGGAGAAGGCGGCGCTGCTGGCGGACCGCAACCGGGACATCGAGCGCAAGAACCTGGAGATCGAGCAGGCCCGCCAGGAGCTGGAGGCACGCGCCCAGCAGCTCTCCCGTACCTCGATGTACAAGTCCGAGTTCCTGGCCAATATGAGCCACGAACTGCGTACGCCACTGAACAGCCTGCTGATCCTTGCCCAGTTGCTCGCCCAGAACATCGAGGGCAACCTGACACAGAAGCAGGTCGACTACGCCGAGGTGATCCACTCCGCGGGGTCCGATCTGCTCCAGCTGATCAACGACATCCTGGACCTGTCGAAGGTCGAAGCCGGAAAGATGGACATCCACGCCGAGCCGTTCGCGCTGCACCAGTTCCTGGAGTACGTCGAGGCGACTTTCCGCCCGGTGGCGAGCGAACGCGAGCTGGAGTTCCGTGTGATCGCCACGCCGGGGCTCCCCGACGAATTCATCACCGACGAGTCCCGGCTCCGGCAGGTGCTGCGCAATCTCGTCTCCAACGCGCTGAAGTTCACCGAGCAGGGCCGCGTCGAACTCCGCGTCCACCACGCCGCCGACGACGAGCTGCCTCCTGCCCTGCACGACCGCGGTCCGATTGTCGCCTTCCGTGTCTCCGACACCGGAATCGGCATCCCGGCCGACCGTCTGCAGAGCGTGTTCGGAGCTTTTCAGCAGGGCGACGGGACCACATCCCGCCGCTACGGTGGCACCGGACTCGGGCTGTCCATCAGCCGGGAGGTGGCTCAGCTCCTCGGCGGTGCCATCGTCGCGGAGAGCACTGTGGGCCGGGGCAGCACCTTCACGCTCTACCTGCCCGTGCGGGCCCCGGCGCTCCAGCAGCAGTCGCACGACGGTACTGAGGAGTACGCGGAAGGCGTGCCTCGCGGGGGCGAACCAGCCACCGGGCACACGGTGTTGGTGGTGGACGACGACACCCGGAACATCTTCGCGCTGACTCAGGTCCTGGAACGCGAGGGGATGCTGGTGCTTCAGGCGGACAACGGCAGAGCGGGGATCGATCTGCTCATGGCGCACGACGAGGTGGATCTCGTCGTGATGGACGTGATGATGGCCGGCATGGACGGCACCGCCACCATGGCGGCGATCAGGGAAATGCCCCGCTTCGCCGATGTGCCGATCATCGCGGTCACCGCCAAGGCCATGCCGGGGGACCGTGCCAAGGCTCTGGCCGCCGGAGCCAATGACTATGTTGCCAAACCGGTGGACGCGGACGATCTGATGGCGAGAATCCGCATGTGGCTGGCGCGCGACGGCTGAACGGAGACGGGTGGCGCGCTGCCCGGCACCAACTCGTCAGCGTTCTGGGCAGACGCGGACCGCGATAAGGCTTGTGTCGTCGTCCGTGTCACCCGTGGCGCCGCTCAGCAGCCGGTCGGCCTGTTCCTCGACCTCAAGGGAGCTCAGTTTCTCCGCCGCCCCCAGGAGTGTGGCCAGACCCTCGTCCAGTCCGCCGTGGCGGCGCTCGATGAGTCCGTCCGTGTACAGCAGCAGTGTGTCGCCAGGGAGTAGTTGGGTGGTCCTCTCCTGGTAGACGAAGGACGGCACGGCCCCCAGCAGGATGTCCCGTGGCGGATCGAGCAGCCGCGCTCTGCCGTCACGTACCAGCAGGAGCGGCAGATGCCCGGCGCTCGCCCAGCACAGGGTCCGGTCGGCCGGGTCGTAGAGTGCACAGACGGCGGTGGCGGTCGGGTGGCCCTGCGTGTGCACTGTGACGTCGTTCAGCCATTCCATGAGCCGTCCAGGGGTGTGCCCGGTGAAGGCCAGTCCCCGCAGCGCGTTCCGCAGGGCGACCATTCCGGTGGCCGCGTCGATACCGTGCCCCGCTATGTCGCCGACCGCCACCAGCACCTTGCCGCTGGGCAGCGGGATGACGTCGTACCAGTCACCGCCCACCCGGTACTCCTGGGCCGCGGGCCGGTAGCGGGCCGTGGCCTGCAGTCCGGGGAGTCGCTGAAGGGCGGGCATCTCGGGGACGATCGCCTGCTGGAGCTGGAGAACCAGCCGGTGCCGGAGGGCTGCCTGCGCCTGAACGGCGGTGAGCTGGTCGAACGTGGCGGTGAGGGCGACCTCCGTGTGGAATCCCGTGGAGACGTCCTGGTAGACGCCGGTGATTCCGGTGATTCCGGTGATTCCGGTGAGGGCTCCCTCATCCATGAGGGGCTCTGCGGCGATGCGTACATGTCGCATTCCGCCGTCGTCACGGATGACGCGGACGACCGCGACCGCGCCCTTCCGCCGCTCGGTCAGCGTCATCAGGAGTTCGGTCAGATCGTCGCGATCCTCCGGGTGCACGCGGAGCCTCAGGGCTGTGAGAGGGATCGGTTCCGACTCCCGGTCGATGCCGAGAATTCCGTACGCCTGTTCACTCCACTTCGACGTGCCCCTGGTGAGATCGTCCTCGAACGGCGCGACGCCCTGCAGCTGGCCCACCGCGCGGGTGGCGGACAACCGCCGGTCGCTGCTGGTGTGCCACAGCACGACGGTGCGTTCGGCGCCGACCGGCAGGACCCGTACGTCGAGAAGAGGCGCGGGGGAGCCCGCGCCGTGCTCCGGTGGCAGCCTGGCCGCGCGCTGAAGGGAGGTGCCGGAGTGCGCGCGCTGGGAGAGCAGCGCGAGATCGGAATGGTGCCGGGGGAGCGCGACTTCGAGGGGCTGCCCCGTCCGGTGTGTCCCGCCGAGAGCTTCGGACGCCGGCCCGTTGAGGTGTTCCACCGACAGACTCGAGGTGGCCGGATCGCGGCGCAAGGTCATCGCGGGATGGGCCAGCGCGTCGACCAGGTCGTCGAGGAGCGGCGACTGGGACGGTTCGGCGTCCGTGGCGTTGAGGACCCTCGCCGCCACTTCGATCACATCGGTGAGCGCGCGCCGGACGCTTTCGTCAAGTTCCGCGCGGCCCGGCCAGACGGCGAGAGCCAGCCCTACGGTCGAGCCTCTCAGCCGCAGGGGGAGGAGGGCGCGGGCAGCTTCGGGGCCGGGGCCCGGCAGCGCCACATCCGGTGGAGGCCCGGAGGCCAGCCAGACCGGGGAACCTTCGGTGACCACCTGCTGGAACGGCGCCGGGGCAGCCGGCGGGATCCACTGCCACCGCGTTGCTTCCCCGGCGCTCACCCCGGCGTGTCCGGCGAGGCGGAGACAGTCGGATTCTGTGAGCCGCCACAACCAGAGGCTCTCCACTCCGAGCGGGCTCATGCCGCCCTGCAGCAGGGTGGCCGCGGCCTCGCTGACGGTGTCGTTCGCCTCTGCTGCGGTGGCGACACGGCGTATCCGGCGGGCCTCGGCAACGGCGCCCTCGTCACCGACGGGCGGAGTGGGTGACGTGACGGCGATGGTTCCCGCCGCGCTGTTCACGATGTCCGCGGCGAGATCTTCGGCGCTCAGGCCGGTTGCCTCGGCGAGCAGTACGAGGTGTTCGGCCGCCTCGGCGGGCGATGCCTCCAGCTGAGTCACCAGGATCCCGGTGGCCAGGTCGGTCAGGTGCCGTCGCGTGAGTCGCTCGCGGAGAGTGGCGTTCTCGGCGGTCAGGCTGACGACCGCTGCGGACACCTCCTCGTGCCCGCCGCCTGAAGCCGGAGGCTCCTGCGCAGGCATGGTCACGACTACTCCCATTCCGAGCAGACAACGCGAAGTGTGTGATCGCGCCCGATCTGGATTCTACGCGGGCATTCCTTGCACGGCAGATGTCCGGGCCCGGCCTTCCCGCTGCTTCCCGCTGCGCCGAAGGTCGCGCCGGTCGGTACCCGTATTGCGGTGGTATACGGCGCGGCACAGGGTAGTGGGGAAAACGTCCGGACAGTTGCGGGCAACAGTCTCAGACAGGAGTTGTCATGCCTCGCGGTTCAAGTCCCAAGCGGGAACGGCAGTACGAACACATCAAGGAGAGCGCTGAGGAGCGCGGCGAGAGCAAGAAGCGCGCGGAGGAGATCGCTGCCAGGACGGTTAACAAGGAACGTGCCCGCTCGGGCGAATCCAGGGCGGCGAGCAAGAGTTCCACGCAGGACATGTCTTCGTCCCGGCGTGGCGGCAAGCGCTCCCACAGCGGATCCGAAGGGCCGACCTACGACCAGCTGTACGCCGAGGCGCAGCGCCGCAATATCCATGGCAGGTCCTCGATGAACAAGGCGGAACTGAAGCGCTCACTCGGGAGCTGAAGGTCCTCGGGGGTGCGGCGCACGCCCCGACCTCACCGACCGCCGTCGGGCAGGGCCGCGAGTGCGGAGCTCAGTGCGGCCCGGACCGGTTTGGCGGGCGGCGGTCCTTCGACGCTGTCCACGATGTGCTGCGCGATCTCGCGGAGCTTGATGTTCGTGTGCTGGGAGACATTCACCAGCACTTGCCAGGCCTGGTCCGGCGTGCATGAGGCGGTCGCCATGATGACCCCGCGCGCCATGTCGATCACCGGGTGCGTGCTGAGCGCGTGTCGCAGCCCGGCCACTTCCTCCCGCAGCACCTGCGCTTCCAGCTCCGCGCTGACGACGCGGTACTGCGTCTCGTCCGAGGCCGCCCACGCCGCGGCAGAAGTCCTCTCGAGGGCCGATCCGGTGTCGTCCATCCGCGTCATGCTCCTGCTCCCTTTCCCGCTCCCCGGGGCCGGTTGGCACGCCCTACGCCTTGCTCACGCTGTTGCCCCGAGTGCGGGGGCAGGACACGTGCCCGCAGGTTTTCTGGCCGAAGCTGAAACTCCTCTGTGCGGCGTTTCGACTGCCGTGATCGCGGTACTGGATCTGGACGTTCCCTGCGTACGAGGGAACGGAGGCGCCGGTCCGGTTGGGCTCATCAGCTGCCGGCGCCGACCTGTGCCGTGGTGGCTGATTGTCCCCGCGCGTTGCGGTTTGCGGTATTCCGGGTGCAGTCTGATAGTGACCCAGAAGCGACAAAGGCTCACTCTTCGCACTCGGGGTTCCGCATGCGAATGGGTGAAGCCGTCGCGGTGAGGAGCCACGGTCATGAACGTTCCGGTCGCCTGCCGCTACAGCATCGAAGTGTCGGCATCACCCGAGCGGATCCCGCAGATCCGGCGCATTCTCGCAGCGCACCTTCGGTACTGGAGCCTCGAGCCCCATATCGTGCCCGTCTGTCGTGCCGTCGACGAACTCGTCGGCAACGTCGTACAGCACGTGCCGGGCGACAAGTCGTGTGTCGTGGAGCTGCGTTGGACCGGGAGGCACGTGATCGCGTCCGTGGCCGACAAGGACCGCCGGATGCCCCGGATCCACAGTTCCTCCCCGTCGAAGGGCGGACTGGCGACGGTTGCCGTCCTCAGTGACAGCTGGGGGACATGCGGCACCGCCACGGGCAAGGTCATCTGGTTCAGCAGGCGTGCGAAGGCAGCGCAACGCGTGGCTGCGAAGCCGTCTGCACCGATGCCGCTGTTGCGCGAGTTCAGGCCGCTGTCTTCGAGCTCGTCGGTTGCGAGGGCCGGTGTCCCGGCCGGCAGCGAACCTGCTGTGGCCGCGCGCGTCTGAAGCACAGATCTGAAGGACCGATGCCGCGATGCATGAGGCGCGTAGACGCATGGCTGGTCCCGGCGCGGGTACTCGGCCGCGACCAGCATTTCGAACCGGAAGGTGAGTCACATGGGTCTCGGTGGGTGCATCATCCTCATTGCCGCAGGGGCGATTCTCACGTTCGCCACCGACTGGAAGGTGCAGGGCGCCAACCTCGACGTGGTCGGCCTGATTCTGATGGTCGTCGGCATCATCGGCGTCGTCACGTTCACCAGCATCGCCAAACGTCGTCGCGTCGTCGTGCCGCCGGCAACCCCGGTGGTCGATGAGGAGCGAGGTCGCCTCTACGAGTGACGGTGCCGGTTTGGCGCGGTGCCCCAGGGGCACCCGCCGGGCCGCTTGCCGCACGACACCCCCTCCAGTACCACATCCTCTCCCGCACCACACCCTCTCCTGCACCGGAGTTGATTGTGAGTCGTTCCCGTGTCGTTGTCGTCGGAGCCGGTTTCGCCGGTTTCCAGGCCGCTCGCGCGCTGTCCCGGACCGTCCGGGACCGGGCCGAGATCGTCCTGCTCAACCCCACCGACTACTTCCTCTATCTGCCGCTGCTGCCGCAGGTCGCAGCGGGGATCCTGGAACCCCGCCGGGTGACAGTCTCGGTCCCCGATGCCCTGCCCCGGGTACGTCTGGTGCTCGGCGAGGCCAGCGGGGTCGACCTGGCGGACCGGCGGGTTCACTACACGGATCCCGAAGGCGGTTCCGGCGCGCTTGCGTACGACCGCCTCGTACTCGCCGTGGGCAGCGTCAACAAGCTGCTTCCCGTGCCCGGGATCGCCGACCACGCGCACGGCTTCCGCGGTCTGCCGGAGGCGCTGTACCTGCGCGACCACATCACCCGACAGATCGAGATGTCCGCCGGTGCCGCGACCGCCGAGGAGAGCGCCTCCCGCCGCACCTTCGTGGTCGTCGGTGCCGGTTACACCGGCACCGAAGTCGCCGCCCAGGGAAAACTGTTCACGGACGCACTGACACGTAAGCAGCGCACCGGGAAACACCACGGCCGGGCGCGCTGGCTGCTGCTGGACGTCGCGGACCGGGTGCTGCCCGGGCTGGACCGCAGGCTGTCCTCGACGGCCGACCGGGTACTGAGCCGTCGCGGCGTCGACGTGCGCACCGGAACCTCCGTCAAGGAGGCCACCCGGGCAGGAGTCCTGCTGGACGACGGGGAGTTCATCGACACGAGGACGCTGGTCTGGTGCGTGGGCGTACGCCCCGACCCGTTGGTTTCCGAGGTCGGACTGCCCCTCGAGCGCGGCCGTCTCGTCGTCGACTCCCGGCTGAACGTACCCGGTTGTCCCGAGGTCTACGCCTGCGGCGACGCAGCGGCAGTACCCGATCCGACCCGGCCGGGGGAGTACACGCCGATGACGGCCCAGCACGCCTCCCGGCAGGGAAAGCTGGCCGGACTCAATATCGCCGCCAGTCTCGGCCACGGCGAGCAGCGCAGCTATGAACACCACGATCTGGGCTTCGCCGTGGACCTCGGCGGGATCCAGGCCGCCGCGAATCCGCTGGGCGTCCCGCTGTCGGGACCGCTCGCGGGCGCCGTCACCCGCGGCTACCACCTGGCCGCCATGCCGGGGAACCGGGTACGCGTCACCGCCGACTGGCTGCTCGACGCAGTGCTGCCGCGCCAGAGCGTCCAGCTGGGCCTCGTCCGCTCCCCGCAGGTTCCTCTGGACAGCGCCTCGCCGGAAGTCCCCCGGCTCGGGGGAGCCCCTCCCAAGGAGCAGTGAGATGTCATACAAGGTGCGGGCGGGCCGGCGCACCGTTGAGATCCACCGGCCGGACAAGGTCCTCTTTCCCGACGACGGACTCACCAAGGCAGACCTCGTCGACTACTACCGCCGCATCGCGCCGTTCATGCTGCCGCATCTGCGCGGCAGGCCGTTGATGCTGGAACGGCATCCGGACGGCATCGGCGGCCCCGGCTTCATGCAGAAACAGACCCCGGACAACTATCCGGACTGGGTGCGCAGGGTCGAGGTGGCCAAGGCGGACGGCACGGTGACCCACACGGTGTGCGACAACACCGCGACCCTGATCCATCTGGTCGACCAGGCGTGCATCACCTTCCACCGGTGGCTGTCGCGCGCGAACCGGCCGGAGCAGCCCGACCGGCTGGTCTTCGACCTCGATCCGGCGGAGGACGACTTCGAACCCGTACGCCGGACGGCGGAGCAGCTCGGTGAGCTGTTGGATCAACTCCAGCTGCCGTCCGTCCTGCTGACCACCGGATCCAAGGGCCTGCACGTCATCGTGCAGCTGGCGCGCGGGGCGGGCTTCGACGAGGCGCGTGAATTCGCCAGGGAGGTCGCGCAGACGCTCGCCGATCGCGACCCGGACCGGCTGACCACCGAGGTACGCAAACGGGCGAGAGGCGGTCGCCTCTATCTGGACGTCCAGCGCAACGGATACGGGCAGACGGCCGTGGCGCCGTTCTCCGTGCGGCCCAAGCCGGGCGCGCCGGTGGCCACCCCCGTCAGCTGGGATCAGCTGAAGGACCCCGAACTCACCGCTCGCCGTTGGACGGTGACCGATGCGCTCGACCAGGCGCGTACCAAGCCATGGGCCGGCGTGATCGGTGGCGGTCGAGCGATCGGCCCGGCCCGCCGACGTCTCGCCGCCCTGCGCTGACGGTGCCGAGACGATTCACCGAGGCGATTCACCGTGCATGACGGGGCACCGCCGAAAATGCTGAACGGCGGCCCGAGGGCCGCCGTTCAGCATTCGCTTCTCGCCTACCACCTGTACCAACGGGACCTTGTGCCCGTGGGTGTCGTGCTTCGCATCACAAATCCCAGAAGCCAAACGACCAGGACGATGATGGCAATCCACCAGAGCGCCTTCACGGCGAAACCAACACCGAAGAGAAGGAGTGCGAGCAGCAGAACGAGCAGGATGGGAAACATGGTCTGCACCTCCACCTGGCGGGTTCCCCTTACCCATCCTCCTACACGTCGGTTTTAGGTGGTCCGCGATTGGCGCTGATTTATCTGCCCTTGTTTCGTCGCCAAGGCTCAGGGCAGACGCGTTTCGTGCTTCGGACCGGAGGCACGTCCGTGGGAGTGGCACGGCGCGCCCTGGTGCGGCTGCGTGTGTATCCGTAATTCCCGCGGTGGCAATCATCCGTTCCGTACCGCTGAGGGAGTGGCAGCGCATCATGCGCACACACGCGAGCAGGAAGCATCCGCACGACGACGCCCCCGACACCGCAGCCGACTTCGACCGACTGGCGCACCTGCCCGAGGGGGTCCAACGCGAGGCCGTACGCCAGCAGCTGGTCAATGCCTGGCTGCCCATGGCGGAGCGGATCGCCGGCCGCTTCAGGAACCGCGGGGAGTCCCTCGAAGACCTGTGCCAGGTGGCCGCTCTGGGCCTGGTCAAGGCCGTCGACCGGTACGACCCCGAGCGCGGTACCGCGTTCGCCGGCTTCGCCGTCCCCACCATCACAGGTGAGGTCAAACGGCACTTCCGTGACCACATGTGGACCCTCCATGTGCCACGTCGGGTCCAGGACCAGCGCAATCGGGTCCGTGCGGCCCAGCGCGAGCTCCTCCAGACCGTCTCGGGCCGGGCGCCGACCCTTGCGGATATCGCCACGCAGGCCGGCCTGACGCCGGAGGAGGCGAGGGCCGGGCTGGAGGCCCTCGACTCCTTCAGCGCCCTGTCCCTGGACGCCGAACTCCCGGGCGGCGAGGGCGGATACACACTGTGCGACGGCCTGGGCGGCCCGGATCCCGCGCTCGATGTCGTCATCGACCGGGAGGCAGTCAAGCCCCGGCTGCGGCGATTGCCGGCGCGGGAACGGAAAATCCTCTACATGCGGTTCTTCCGCGACATGACACAGCGCAGCATTGCCGAGGACCTCGGCATCTCCCAGATGCATGTGTCACGGCTGATCAGCAACTCCTGCGAGCGACTTCGCCGCGAGATCATGCAGGACGCCGCATAAGGAGTGCGATATAAGAGGAAAGCGCCACATGGACATGAGGGAGGCGCCCGGTGATGGAGCAGCGCGGAAAGGGCCGCGAGCGCGGTCGGGACGAGACGCCGGAGGAACGGGCGGACCGGCTGTGGGGCGAACTTCTGCAGGAATTGCGGGTTGCCCAGACAGGTGTGCAAGTCCTGTTCGGATTCCTGCTCACGGTCGCGTTCCAGGCCCGTTTTGCCGGCCTGTCCGACACCGACCGCAATATCTACACGGTCACCATTCTGCTGGGGGCGGCGACGACCGGAGCTCTCATCGGTCCCGTCTCCATCCACCGGCTCCTCACCGGCCGGCGGCTCAAACCGGAGACAGTCCAATGGGCCTCCCGCCTCACGCTTGTCGGACTGTTTCTACTGCTGTGCACGATGGCGTCGTCGCTGCTGCTGATCCTGCGACTGGTCGTGGACGACTCGCTCGCCCTGTGGCTGGTGGCCGCAATGGTCGTCTGGTTCGTCATCTGCTGGGTCGTCCTGCCGCTCTGGGCCAGCGCCACGAACCCGCCCAGGGACTGACGGCGACGCATCAGTCCTCCGGCGCCTCCGTGATGTCCAGAAAGACATGATCCGCCTGCGGCCAGGCCGTTGAGATCAGCCGTTTGATGCGTACGCAGACCAGCTCGACCTCCTCGCTGTCGAAACCGGGAGCCAGATCGACCCTGGCAGCCACGAGCGTCGAATCCAGGCCGAGCCGCATGGTCAGCAGCGCGGCGACATTGTCGATCTCGGGCTGGTCGTCAAGAAGTTCACGGATACGGTTGCGCAGCTCCGGTTCGACCGCCTCGCCGATCAGCCGGTCGCGGGCCTCCCTGCCGAGCCGGTACGCGACGTACACGAGCAGCAGGCCGATCGCGATGGACGCCGAAGCCTCCCAGACCACCTTCCCGGTGATCAGGTGGAGCACCATGCCGACCATGGCGAGCACGACGCCGAGCACCGCGGTGCTGTCCTCCGCGACAACTGTGCGCAGGGCGGGATCGCGGGCTCCGTCCTTATCGCTGCGCAGCTGGTGCAGGGCACGGAGCAGCGAGCCGCCCTCGGCGAGCAGGGCCACGGCCAGGACGGCCAGCCCGGCGACATAACCGGCGTGGGACTCCTGCTTGTCGGCGCCCAGCGCATGGAAGCCCTGGTAGAAGGAGAAGCAGCCACCCATGACGAACATCCCGACGGCGGCGAGCAGCGCCCAGAAATAGCGCTCCTTGCCGTAACCGAACGGATGCCGGACATCCGGCGGGCGACGGCTGCGGCGCACCGAGAGAAGAAGGAACACCTCGTTCATGCTGTCGGCGACCGAGTGCGCGGCCTCGGACAGCAGCGCGGGAGACCCGACGGCGATTCCGGCGACGGCCTTCGCCACCGCGATCACCAGATTCGCGGCGAGCGCCACCAGCACAGTGACGCGGGTCTTTCCGTCGGATTCCTTGCGATTCATTTCGGTCACGTATGCGCGCGGTCGTTAAAGGCATGACATGTGACTGTGCTTGTACCAGACATGCTGACCTTCGTCCCTTTCTGTGCTCTTTCTCGGGGCGAGTACCCTCGACCGCCCTTCCCGAACGCCCGTCGTGGTGACGCGAGTCAAAGACGTGAGGGGTGGGGCGGGTGCACACCCAAGGGGGCGTGGCGGTACTGTGCGCGCACCGCCAGATGGGTGGCGCGGCAATCGTGGAGGAACGAGTGACAACAAACAACAGATCGTGGCGGCGCGCAGGCGCCTTCGCAGCGGTCGCGACGGCCGGTGTCTTCGGCGTCGGCCTGGCGGCCGGAACCGCTCAGGCGCACACCCCGGAGTGGAAGGTGACCTGCACCGACGTCAGCGTCCATCTCACCGCCTACAGCTCCAAGGACGACAACACCGTGACCGTCACGGTGGACGGCAAGGACCTGCTGCCCACCGAGACGTTCAGGGGGAGCTTCGACAAGAAGCTCGAGCTCCCCAAGCATGACAAGGAGCTCTCCGTTCGCCTCGTGGTGAAGGCGGGCGACAACGACAAGTTCTCGCGCGACCTGACCGAGACGGCGCCGGTGTGCGAGAACAACACCCCCAGTCCGACCCCGTCGGAGACCCCGAGTTCCACTCCCTCGCCGAGTGAGACTCCGAGTGAGACGCCGAGCGACACGCCGAGCGCGGCCACCAGCTCCGCCGAGGTGCCGCCGGCTTCGACCGAGCCGAGCTCCCCCGGTGACCTGGCCGAGACGGGCTCCTCCAGCTCCACCCCGCTGATCGCCGGCGCTGCCGCCGTCGTCATGGTCGCGGGTGGCGGCATCATGTGGGCCGCGCGCAAGCGGCGTAGCGCCCAGCACTGACTTCGGCGCGCTGCCGCGGCATGAACGGCGGTGCGTCACCGATACGGGTGCACACGGGGAGGGCGGGCCGTCGGGTGACGGCCCGCCCTCCCTGCGTCGTTGTCAGGCCGCGGCAGGCGTGTAGTGAGCCGCCTCGTCTCCCTCGACGACCCGGCTGAGCCCGCCGTCGACACCGACCGGGACATCGCCCGCGACCGTCACCCGGTGCAGCAGCCGAGGCAGGTCGCCGTAGTCGTCGGGCGCGTAGTGCTGGGTGCTGCGGTTGTCGAAGAGGACCAGATCCCCCGGGGCCCAGGTCCAGCGGACGACATTCTCCGGGCGGGTCACGTACGACTGCAGGATCCGCAGGATGTCGCGTGACTCGGACGGCGAAAGGCCCACCAGACTCTGTGCGAAGCCGCCGATGAACAGACCGCGCTCGCCCGACTCCGGGTGGACGCGGACCACCGGGTGCTCGGTGCGATACCTCGTGGAGACGAACTGCCTGCGGTGCTCGGCCGCCTTCTCCGACTTCGGCTCGGCGTAGTCGTACGCGTTGGTGTGGACGGCCCACAGCCGGTCCGCCAGCTCGCGCAGCGCGTCCGGCAGATCCTGGTAGGCGGTGACGGAGTTCGCGATCAGGGTGTTGCCACCGTACGGCGGAACCACCAGGCTGCGCAGCGTGGACGCCTTCGGCGGCGTGCGCAGGAACGTGACGTCCGTGTGCCACTGGTTCGCGCGGATGCCCTCGTCACCGTCCACCGGGAGGATGTGCGGCTGGCCCTCCGCGGACGGCACTGTGGGGTGCGCGGTCGTGAGCTCGCCGAAGAGCGAGGCGAAGCGTATCTGCGCGGAGTCGTCGAGCTGTTGGCCGCGGAAGAAGAGTGCCTTGTGCTCCACGAGCGCCGCGCTGATCTCGGTGACGATGGCGGGGTCGAGGTCGGTGGAGATGTCGACGCCGAGGATCTCGGCGCCGATGCGGCCGCCGATCCGGCGGATGTCGAAACCGGTGCTGGTCATACGGGTGCTGCCTTTCTCTGGGCGGTGAGTGAACGGTGTCAGTGGGTAAGTGCAGGCCGGCCTGCGGGCCGCTCCAGGCCGTAGTGGTCGCGCAGGGTGCGACCGCTGTACTCCGTACGGAACAGGCCGCGCGCCTGCAGCAGCGGCACCACCTGGTCGACGAAGTCCTCCAGTCCGCCGGGCAGATACGGCGGCATGATGTTGAATCCGTCCGCCGCGCCCTCGGTGAACCACTGCTCGAGCTGGTCCGCGATCTGCTCGGGCGTGCCGGCGAAGACCCGGTGGCCGCGGCCGCCGCCGAGCCGGGCGATCAGCTGCCGGATGGTGAGCTGCTCGCGCCGGGCGAGATCCGCCACCAGCGTGAAGCGGGACTTGTTGCCGTTGATGTCCTGCTCCTCGGGGAGCTCGGGCAGCGGACCGTCGAGCGGCAGACCGCTCAGATCCGTGCCGAGCATCCCGGAGAGCTGCTGCAGCCCGTACTCCGGGACCTGCAGGCCCGTCAGTTCGTCCTCCAGCGCCAGGGCCTCGGCCTCGGTCGCGCCGATGATGGGGCAGATTCCCGGGAGGATCTTCAACTGGTCGGGCGTACGACCGTACTTCGCGAGCCGTGACTTGAGGTCCTTGTAGAAGGTCTGGCCGTCGGCGAGGGTCTGCTGGGCGGTGAACACCGCCTCCGCGTACCGGGCGGCGAACTCCTTGCCGTCCTCCGAGGAGCCGGCCTGCACCAGCAGTGGATGGCCCTGCGGCGAACGCTGTACGTTGAGCGGCCCGTCGACGCGGAAATGCTTGCCGCGGTGCTCGATCGGCCGTACCGCGCCGTCCTCCGTGTAGACCCCGCGCTCGCGGTCGATGACCGTCGCGTCGTCGCGCCAGCTGTCCCACAGCTCCTTGGTCACGTCGAGGAACTCGGCGGCGCGCTCGTAGCGCAGAGCGTGCTCCAGATGCTCCTCGCGACCGAAGTTCCTGGCCTCGGCCTCATTCCCGGAGGTGACGATGTTCCAGCCGGCGCGCCCGCCGCTGAGGTGGTCGAGCGAGGCGAACTTCCGCGCCACGTGGAAGGGCTCGTTGAACGTGGTGGAGACGGTGGCGACAAGACCGATGTGCTCGGTGGCAACGGCCAGTGCGGACAGCAGCGTGAGCGGCTCGAAACCGCCGACCGCGTTGTAGCGGGCATTGCCCCACAGGGCGACGCCGTCCGCGAGGAACAGCGAGTCGAGTCTGCCGCGCTCGGCGGTACGGGCCAGCTCCTGGAAGTACGAGAGATCGGTGATCCGGTCGGGCTGGGTGCGCGGATGGCGCCAGGCGGCGTCGTGGTGGCCGGCGTTCATGAGGAACGCGTTGAGATGGAACTGGCGTGGGGTGTCGGCGGACATGGGCGGATCCTCAGTTTCCGGTCGGGGTGCGCCAGGACGTGAAGCGACGTTCAAGAGCCACGAGGAGCTGGTTGAAGGCCACGCCGATGGCGGAGATGGTGATGATCCCGGCGTACATCTCGGGGATCGCGAAGTTGAACTGTGAGGCGTTGACGAGATAGCCGAGCCCGGCCTTGGCGCCCACCATCTCGGCGGCGACGAGGACCAGGATGGCGACCGCGCCGGCCAGCCGGATGCCGGTGAAGACGGTCGGCACGGAGGCGGGCAGGATCACCTTCTGGAAGATCCTCGGAGCGGGCAGGTCCATCGACCTGGCCAGCCTGAGCAGGGTTGGATCGACGCTGCTCACGGCGCTGATGGTGTTCAGCAGGATCGGCCAGGTGCAGGCGTACAGCACGATGGAGATCTTCGAGGTCTCACCGATGCCCAGCAGCAGGACGAAGACCGGCAGCAGGGCGAGCGCGGCGGTGTTGCGGAAGACCTCGAGGAGCGGCCCGAGGAGATCCGCGAGCGGCCGGTACCAGCCGATCAGCAGGCCGAGCGGCACGGCGATGACGACCGCGAGACCGAAGCCGGTGAACGAGCGCTGGAGGCTGGCCTGAGTGTGTTCGGCGAGCTGGCCGTCCAGGAGCAGCTGCCACCAGGCGACGGCGACCTCCGAGAACGGCGGCAGAAACGTCCGGTCGACGAGTCCGAGCCGGGGCGCCGCCTCCCACACCGCGAGCAGCACGGCGATGGCGACGGTCCGGGTGACCACGGTCAGCAGGATCCGGCCGGCGCGGCGGACCGGGGCGGGCAGTGCGCGGGTACGGACTGGTGGGGCGAGTACGGGGTCGGTGCGCTGCGCCGCGCCGTTCACATCGACGGCTGTCGCGAGCGCCTTCTCGGTGGCGATGCTCATAGCGTTGCGGCCTCCCTCTCCTCTTGCTGGGCCCGGCTGACCTCGTCGCGCAGCAGGTTCCAGATCTGATGGCGGTGGTGCGCGAACTCGGGGCTGGAGCGTGGATCGGTGTCGGCGCCGCGGTCGCCGAGGCCGATCGGGACCACTTCCTTGATCCGGCCGGGACGGGAGGTGAGGACGGCGACCCGCTGTCCGAGATGGACCGCCTCGTCGATGCCGTGCGTGATGAAGACGATCGTCTTGCCGGTGCGCTGCCAGATACGCAGCAGCTCGTCCTGGAGGGACTCGCGGGTCTGCGCGTCGAGCGCGGCGAACGGCTCGTCCATGAGCAGCACATCGGGGTCGTAGGCAAGGCTCCTGGCGATCGCCACGCGCTGGCGCATGCCACCGGAGAGCTCGTGCGGATGCCGGTCCTCGAAGCCGTTGAGACCGACGAGCGCCAGATACTCCCTGGCGCGCTCGGCCCGCTCGCGGCGGGGCACCCGGGTGGCTTCCAGGCCGAACTCCACATTGCCCTGCGCGGTGCGCCAGGGCAGCAGGGCGTACTGCTGGAAGACGATGCCCCGGTCCAGACCCGGTCCGGTGACGGGCTCGCCGTCCAGCAGGATCTGACCGCTGGTGGGTTCGGAGAGTCCGCCGAGGAGGTCGAGCAGGGTGGATTTTCCGCAGCCGCTCGGGCCGACGACGACCACGAACTCACCGGCGGCGATATCGAGATCGATCCCGTCCAGCGCGGTGACGTGCTGCTGTTTTCCGCGTACGGGGAAGGTCTTGCCCACCCCTCGGAAGCTGATCTTGGCGGTCACGGGGTCAACTCGCCTTCTTGACACGGTTGTTGAACTCGTTGGTGTAGAGGTCGGAGACGCTGACCTGGCCGGACTTGAGGTCGCCGCGCTCGGTGAGCCAGTCGGCCCAGACCGACAGCTCCTTCTCCTCGATCCGGCCGCCCGGCGCCGAGACGCCGTAGGAATGCCAGTACTTGAGCGCGGCGGTGCTTTCGTTGCGCTTGCGCTTGGCGACGATCTCGGTCATACGCGCGACGACCTCGTCGCGCTGCGTGGTGCGGGCCCAGTCCAGGGCCTTGCCCACTCCGGTGACAAAGGTCCGTGCGGTCTCGGGGTTCTGCTTGATGAAGCGCTCGGTCAGGACATACGTACCGGCGCTGAAAGCCCCGCGCAGGTCGTAGTCGCTGAAGAGCTTGCGTACGCCTCCGTTCTCCAGCGCCTTGTCGCGCAGAATGCCGCCGAGTACGGCCACATCGATCTGGCGCTGGCGCAGGGACTGTTCGGTGTTGACAGGTGGGATGACGATCCGCTCGACCTGCTCGGCCTCGGCCCGGCTCAGCCCGT
This sequence comes from Streptomyces sp. NPDC048479, assembly GCF_040651435.1. Classification (NCBI taxonomy): domain Bacteria; kingdom Bacillati; phylum Actinomycetota; class Actinomycetes; order Kitasatosporales; family Streptomycetaceae; genus Streptomyces; species Streptomyces sp. NPDC048479. The sequence goes on along the minus strand of NZ_JBEZKA010000013.1, from coordinate 73,435 downwards.
TCTTCTTGAGGTAGATGTCGAGCATCGCCTCGTGGTGGGCGCCGAGGGTGTTCATGCCGACCTTCTTGCCGATGAGGTCGCGGGCCGTACGTATGGCGCTCTTCTCGGTCACGTAGAAGCCGCTGTACGCGTACTTGTCGGAGCCGTAGTAGCTGATGACGGCCTTGATGGGGGCCTTGCGGGCGGCGAGCTTGACCACGGCTCCGTTGAAGGCGCCGCCGAAGTCGGTCTGGCCGGACGCGGCGGACTGGATGTCCTGCGGACCGCTGATGGTGTTACCCACCCACTCGAGCTTCAGGTTCTCCAAGTAGCCGAGGGAGGCGGCGAGTTCGGGCGGGCTGACCTGGCCGACCGAACCCTGGTAGCGGAGCGTGGTGGTGTTCCGCGTGCCGCTGCCGACCGCTGTGCCGCAGCCGGCCGCCGCCAGCGCGGAGATGCCGGTGAGGACGAGGAAGTTACGTCTGGTTGTGGTGTGCACGTCGGATTCCTTCAGTGGCTGCGGGAGGCGGAGGCCGCCGCACCGTTGGCTGGGGACTGGGCGGGGGAGAGGGTTCGGGAGGGGAGCGACTGGATGAACTCGTCGACGACGTCGAAGAGCCGGAGTCCGGCCTCGGCGCTCAACTGCGCCCCGCCTTCCGGCAGCCGCTCGACATGGCTGTCGAGGAGGAAGGAGCCGCCGACGACATGCCGGGCCCCGAGCGCCGAAAGAACCGGGCGCAGGGCGTAGTCGATGGTGAGTACGTGTGCCAGGCTGCCGCCCGTGGCCAGCGGCAGAACCGTCTTTCCGGCCAGGCCGGACTGCGGCAGCAGATCGAGGAAGGCCTTGAGCAGTCCGGTGTAGGAGGCCTTGTAGACGGGGGTGGCCACTATCAGACCGTCCGCCGCGGCGACCTGCTCGGCCGCCGCACGCAGGGCGGGCGAGTCGGACCGGCCGGCCAGCAGTTCGGCCGCGGGCAGCTCACGCACCTTCAGATGGCCCGCGTCAAAGCCGGTGACGGACAGTCGCTGGACCGCGTGCTCGACCAGCAATTCGGTGCGCGAGTTCACGGACGGGCTTCCGGAAACAGCCAGGATGGAGGTCATCAGTCATTCCGTTTCGGGGTACGCGAAGATGCCTGAAACATCGCGCTGAAAAGGCGCGCGACAGGTTCAGGAAAAGGGTTGAAGAGAATCGGAAGGCTCTTTTACGGGCCTTGCCGTGAGAATTGCTGCCCCGGCGGGGCGGAGGTGCTCAGCCTGGCCGCAACCCTCTGGAGAGAGGGCTCGACGCCGGAAGAGAAGTCAGCTGTGCGTGTTTCAGCGGCCGGCGGCACAGAGTGCGCTGGCGTGCCGTCGAAGATCGACGTGCAGGCGCGATACGAGAATGTCAGCTTGACTCACACCGGAGAGAATGACAGCGACTTCCGGTCACGTCAATGTCCGCCGGAAATCGTCTCGCATGGTGAATTGTTACAGCTTTCTTTCGTGAATGTGGCTCGCATGCGGAGCTACCGGCGCGGGCCGGTGGGACGGGGAACGGCCGGCGCCCTTCCACGCGGGCCCAGTGGAATGATCACTGGATCTCCCGGGCGCCAATGGTCGTGCCATTGCCCGTGCTCCCCGACTGTTCTTCCCATCGTTCCCACTGCCCCCTGGTGTGTCTGTCCGAGCGCCGCGATGCTGTCCGCCGACAGCATTACGCGCTCAACCAGCCGGATTCCTGGAGTAGTTGTGGGCCTTGGCAGAGCAAGACGGTCCGTCGTGCTGTTCGCGACGGTGTCCGCACTGACGGCTGGGGCGACATCCCCGGCCGTCGCCGATTCCACCCCCGACCCCCGTCCCCGAGACTCCGCCGAAGTGCTGCGGCCCGTCGCGCCGCCGCCCGCGAGCGGTGCGGCCGGACGGCCGAGATCCGTCGCGGACGGCGACGGCATCGAGACCGCGCGCAGCTCCCGACCGATCGCTCCCGGCATCGGCCTCACCTCGTACGACCGGCTCGAATCGGACAAGTGGCTGCGCGTCGACGCGCTCTCCGTCGACCTCGACGGCAGCGGCGTACAAGCCGACTACCTCTCCTCCGGGAAGGTCGCCGACCGCCGCGCCGTCTCCGAACTCGCCGCACAGCATGACCCCGGCAAGGGCCGGCGCACGGTCGCCGCGATCAACGCGGACTTCTTCGACATCAACCAGACCGGCGCACCGCAGGGTCCCGGCATCAAGGACGGCAAGGTCACCCACTCGCCGGCCACCGGCGCCAACCGGGCCGTCGGCATCGGGCCGGAGAACGCCGGACGTGTCCTGCAGTTGTACTTCGACGGCACTCTCACGCTGCCATCCGGTGCGCACCCCCTGACCGCGTACAACGCCGCGAACGTCCCGGCCGGCGGGATCGGCGCGTACACCGCCGCCTGGGGAACCGCCGACCGCGCGCTGACCGTCGACGCCGCGACTCCCGTCGCCGAAGCGGTCGTACGGGACGGCAAGGTCGTCGGCGTCAGCGGACGGCCCGGCACCGGGCCGATCGCCACGGACACCACTGTCCTGGTCGGCCGGGAGGCCGGAGCCGGGCTGCTGGCGGCGCTGCGCCCGGGCGACGCCGTGTCCCTGGAGTACCGGCCGCGTACCGACAGCGGGTCTGTCCCGCGTACCGCGGTCGGCGGCCGCGAACTCCTCGTCGTCGACGGCGTACCGCTGAACCACGAGGGCGAAGGCAACAACACCGCCGCTCCCCGTACCGCCGTCGGGTTCTCCAAGGACGGCCGCGCGATGCAGGTCATCACGGTCGACGGCCGCCAGGCCGACAGCGGCGGAGTCACCCTCACCGAACTCGGCCTGATGATGAAGAAGGCCGGCGCGCACAGCGCGCTCAACCTCGACGGCGGCGGGTCTTCGACACTCGTCGCCCGCGAACCCGGCAGCGACGCCCTCCAGGTGGAGAACAGCCCCTCCGACGGCAGCGAGCGCACCGTCCCCAACGGCCTCGCGCTCACCGCGCCGGACGGCAGCGGTCGGTTGCGCGGCTTCTGGGTCGAGACCCGCACGCCCGCCGGGAGCGCCCCCACCGCCGACCCGGTCAGGGGCGGCCACCCGGAGCGGGTGTTCCCCGGCCTGACCCGCCGGCTCACCGCCGCCGGCTACGACGAGACATACGGACCGGCCGCCGGAGCACCGCACTGGCGGGCCGTCCAGCCCTCGGTGGGCCGGGTCGACGACCACGGGACGTTCCGGGCGCGGCACAGCGGCACGACCGAGGTACGCGCGGAACGTGCGGGTGCCCATGGCAGCACCGAGCTGACCGTGCTCGACGACCTGGCCGGAATCGAGCCGACCACCAAGCGGGTCGGCCTCGCGGACGCGAGCGCCACCGGCACCTTCGGCATCCTCGGGCTCGACGCCCGGGGCAACAGCGCGCCCGTCGAACCGGCCGATGTGCAACTCGGCTACGACCACACGCTCTTCGACATCCGCGACAACGGCCGGGGCTCGTTCACCGTCATGTCCCGCACGGGCAGCGGGGCCGGACAGATCACGGCGAGGGCCGCGGGCGTCACCACCGTGTTCGCCGCCAGCGTCGGCCTCGCCGAGCAGCCGGTCTCCGGCTTCGACGACGCCGCGTCCTGGACCTTCAGCCAGGCCCGCGCGAGTGGCTCGGTCGCGGCGACACCCGAGGGACAGAGTGGGACGGGCCTGGAGCTCAGCTACGACTTCACGCAGTCGACCGCGACCAGGGCCGCGTACGCCAACCCGCCGCGGCCGATCGCCGTTCCGGGCCAGCCGCAGTCCTTCACGCTCTGGATCAAGGGCGACGGAAAGGGCGCCTGGCCGACGCTGCACCTCAAGGACGCCGCCGGCTCCGACCAGTTGCTGCGCGGACCGTACGTCACCTGGACGGGCTGGCGGCAGGTGACCTTCGCCGTGCTGCCCGGGGCCGCGATGCCGCTGTCGGTGCACCGCTTCTATCTGGCCGAGACCGCGGCCGCCAAGCAGTACACCGGGAAGATCGTGATCGACGGTCTGACCGCGCAGGTGCCCCCGACGGTCGTGTTGCCTCAACAGCCGCGTACGGCAGACCCGTTGATCGACCCGGCGGCCGAGACCGAGGGCAGGGACTGGCAGTTCGCGGTCATGTCCGACGCGCAGTTCGTCGCCCGCGACCCCGACAGCGCGATCGTGGCGCAGGCGCGCCGGACCCTGCGCGAGATCAAGGCCGCGCGGCCCGACTTCCTCATCGTCAACGGCGACCTCGTCGACGAGGGCTCTCCGGCGGATCTGGCCTTCGCGCGCCGCGTCCTGACCGAGGAACTGGGGGACGAGCTGCCCTGGTATTACGTGCCGGGCAACCATGAGGTGATGGGCGGAAAGATCGACAACTTCATCGCCGAATTCGGGCCCGCGCACCGCACGTTCGACCATCGCGGTACCCGGTTCCTGACCCTGGACACCTCGAGCCTGAGCCTGCGGGGCGGCGGCTTCGACCAGATCAAGGCGGTGCGCGCGCAGCTCGACGCGGCGGCGAAGGACGCGAGCATCTCGTCGGTGATGCTCGTCGAGCACGTCCCACCGCGGGACCCGACCGTGCAGCAGGGCAGCCAACTCGGCGACCGCAAGGAGGCGGCGCTGATCGAGCAGTGGCTCGCGGAGTTCCGCCGTACGACCGGTAAGGGGGCGGGGCTCGTAGGCAGCCATGTCGGCGTCTTCCACGCCGAGCACGTGGACGGCGTGCCATATCTGATCAACGGCAACTCGGGCAAGGCCCCGGCGGGCCCGGCGGACGAGGGCGGCTTCACGGGCTGGTCGCTGGTCGGCGTCGACAAGGTGTCGCGCGGGGAGCAGCTGGCGGGGCGGCTTCGCCCGTGGGAGGGCCGCCCGGACTGGGTCTCGGTCCAGACCCGGGCGCATGTCGACGGCCTGACCCTGGACGCGCCAGCTGTGCTGAAGCCCGGCCACGCCGCGGATGCCCCGGCGACGGTCACGCAGGGTGCGCGGCGGGTCCCGGTGGCGTTCCCGCTGAGCGCGGACTGGACGGGCTCGCCGAACCTGTACATCGGGGCGCCTGAGGACGCTCGCCACCGCCATGCGGCGGCCTTCGACCCGGTTACGGGCCGGCTCACCGCGCTTCGGCCGGGGACGGTCACGCTGGCGGTGACGGTGGGCGGCGTCACGCAACGTACACAGATCCGCATCGCGGCGGAGGGGGTGGCATCGCGCCGGGCGGCGTAGGCCCGTCGTGGCCGGGGGAGCGGCCCTGCGCCCGGTGGCCCCGCGTCCCGCGCCCTGCGCCAGCGACCGCCGACCCGGTCGAGGCGGCCTGCGCCCGGTGGCCCGCGCCCTGCGCCAGCGCTTGCCGGCCCGCGCGAGGCGGCCGTTCCCCAGCCGCTCGCTGCGGTAGGCCGTCAGGCCGGCGCGCCGGCCCGGGCGGCATACGCCCGCGGTGAGCTGCCGCGCGAGCGGCTTCGCGACAGGGTGCAGCGGCTCGCTGCGCAAGGGACTCAGGGGCGTCGTCGCTCCGCAGTCGCGCGCGTGCGGCCTCCGGACAGGTCCGGCTCGCGCGCGCTCGCCGACCGGCCCGCCGACCGGCTCGCCGACAGGCGTGCCGCCCCCGGTGGGCACACCGCACCGCCCGGCGAGCGGACCGCACCGCCGCTCGCCGTGCGGGAAGCCCCCGCAACCGGCAGCCTTGGTCGTGAGCATTGCGGCGGGAGGAGGTGGTTTCCCTTGCCGGACCCGCTTGCCACCGGGCCCACCCCGCCGGACAGCGCAAGCGAGGGTTCCCACCCCCTCCTGTCCCTGGCCCTGGCCGGGATGATGGACGACGTCCACGCCCACTCCGGCGCCGTGTACCTGCTGTCGCCCGATGAGCAGGTGCTCGAGATGGCCGTCATGGCCGGACTGCCCCGGGCCTTCGCCGCGCCCTGGGAGCGGATCTCGCTCAGCTCACCCATCCCTGTCGCCGACGCCCTGCGCGAACGGCGGCTGATCTGGGTCCCCGGCGAGGAGGAAATGGCGAGCCGCTATCAGCGGATCGCGGTGGTCCTGCCGTATCCGTTCGCACTCGCCGCCCTGCCCATCGCGACCGACGACACCGCGTACGGAGCGGTGTTCGTCACCTGGCCAGGCTCCCATCCGTCGGGCATCTCCGACGACGAACGCGGCCGTCTCACCGCTGCCTGCGACCGCCTCGCCCTGCGGCTGCGCCGGGCCGCGGAGGCAGGCCGCCCCCTCGTCCCCGAGCCCGACTTCCTGGGACCGACCGCCATGGCGGGTACGACCGGCGCGGTCGAGGCCGCGCACCTGCTGGCGCGGATTCCGGACGGCATGTGCTCGCTGGACGTGGACGGTCGCGTCACCTACGCCAACCCCGCCGCCGGCGAGCTGGTCGGTGCGCCGGTGGGCGAGCTGCTGGGAGCCCAGCTGTGGTCCGCGCTGCCCTGGCTGAACGATCCGGTGTACGAGGACCGCTACCGGGCGGCCCTGATCAGCCAGCACGCCACCTCGTTCGTCGCGCTGCGCCCGCCCCAGGACTGGCTGATGTTCCGGCTCCACCCCAGCCGGGACGGGATCAGCGTGTGCATCACCCCGGCCCGCGGAACGGTCCGGGAAATGCCCTCCGACGTGCCGTCCGAGCACCCCGCACGGCTGGTCGCCATTTCCCACATCCTCAACCTGGCCAGTGCGCTGACGGAGGCCGTGGGCGTGTCCGACGTGATCGAGCTGGTGGCCGACGAGATCATGCCGGCTGTCGGGAGCCGGTCCCTGGTCATGCTCGCGTCCGAGTCGGGCCGGCTGCGCGTCCTGGGACATCGCGGCTACGAGGACGCGTCGATCGTGGAGCAGTTCGACGGCATGCCCCTGGTCGCCCAGGCCCCGGGTGCCCAGGCGCTCTCGAGCGGAGTGCCGTCCTTCTTCGAGACGCGTGCGCAGCTGGAGCGCATCTATCCCGCCCGCTTCGTGACTCCGGACGGCATGGCTGCCTGGGCCTATCTGCCGCTGATCGCCTCCGGACGCCCCGTCGGCACCTGCGTCCTCGGCTACTCGCAGCCGCACCACTTCTCCAGCGACGAGCGTGCCGTGCTCACCAGCCTCAGCGGTCTCATCGCCCAGGCCCTGGAGCGGGCCCGGCTCTACGACGCCAAGAACCGGCTGGCCCACGGACTCCAGTCAGCACTGCTCCCGAACTCGCTGCCGAAGATGTCCGGTCTGGAGGTCGCCGCGCGGTATCTGCCCGGCACCCAGGGCATGGACATCGGCGGCGACTTCTACGACCTGATGCGCACCCGCGACGCTGCGGCCGCCGTCATCGGCGATGTGCAGGGCCACAATGTCACCGCCGCAGGACTGATGGGCCAGGTCCGCACTGCGGTCCGCGCCTACACGGCGGTAGGCCAGCCGCCCGGCCGGGTCATGGAATCCACCAACCGGTTGCTGATCGACCTCGAAGGGGACCTGCTGGCCAGCTGCCTATATCTGCACCTGGACCTGTTGCGCCACCGTGCCCTGCTGGCCCGTGCCGGACACCCCCAGCCGCTGCTCCGCGATCCGGAGGGCCGGGTCCACATCCTGGACCTGGCCGGCGGCCCGCTGCTCGGTGTCGATCCGTCGGCCGGCTACCCGACCACTTTGGTGTCGATGCTCCCGGGAACCCTGCTCGTCCTGTACACGGACGGACTGATCGAGGTCCCAGGGGTCGACATGGACGAGGCGCTGGCGGATCTGGCGGAGGAACTGGGACACGCCACCGACCAGCCGCTGGAAGCCGTGGCCGACCGTCTCATCGCCAAGGCGACGGGCAACCGTCAGCGCGGCGACGACACGGCGCTGCTGCTGCTCCGTCCCGAGCGCTGAGCAGGACCGCTGCCGGCCGCGCTCGAGCCGTCTGATACGAAGGCCGGGCGATTGATACGAAGGCCGGGCGAGCACACCCGACCGTGCACGCCGAGCACCGGGAGCACCATGACCGCCGCACGCCCGAGCATCCTCTATGTCACGGATCTGGGCTATGAGGCGAAGGGCCGCCGCTACTGCGACGAGGACATCCACCTCTCCGGGCGCCTGCGCGAGGACTTCGACGTCGCTCTGTGCCATCCGCTGGACGCGGCGCGTCTGACGGGCTCCTTCGACGGCGTCCTCGTACGCAACAGCGGTCCCGTGCTGCACTACCAGCGGGAGTACGACGCCTTCCGTGCCCTCGCCCGCAAGACCGGTGCCCGCCTCTACAATCCGCCGACGGGCCGCGCGGACATGGCGGGCAAGCAGTATCTGGTGGAGCTGAGCGCGGCCGGGTTTCCGGTGATACCGACCGTGGACCGCGGTGAGGACCTCGGACGGCTGCCGCAGGCCGTGGAGTACGTCGTCAAACCGAAGATCGGGGCGGACTCGATCGGGATGGAGTTTCTCCACCCCGACCGCCTCACTGCGGTCATGCACGGCGATGTCCTGGTGCAGCCCAGGATCCCGTTCCGCTACGAGGTGTCGTTCTACTTCGTCGACCGGGACTTCCAGTACGCCCTGTACGCCCCGCGCCCGGAGCGCCGCTGGGAGCTGGAGCGGTACGAACCGGGCCCGGCGGACCTGGAGTTCGCCCAGCGGTTCATCGACTGGAACACCCTGGACCACGGCATCCAGCGCGTCGACGCCTGCCGGGCTCCGGACGGTGAGCTGCTGCTGGTCGAGCTGGAGGATCTCAATCCGTATCTTTCGCTGGACCTTGTGGAGGAGGCCGTCCGCGAGGCCTTCGTCGCCCGGATGAAGGCCTCGCTGCGCGATCTGCTCGGCTGAGCTCAGGCGCCGATGCCGCGCCCGGGTCCGGTGCCCCGCCCAAGTCCGAGGTCGCGGCCGAGTCCGAGTCCGAGTTCGCGCTCGCCGAGCGGTGCGAAGAACCGGGTCACGTCCGTGTCCGTCACCTGCGCAAGATCCGCGGGCGACCAGCGCGGGCTGCGGTCCTTGTCGATGACCTGCGCCCGGACGCCTTCCACCAGATCGGGCGAGGAGAAGGCCGCGCACGAGACGCGGTACTCCTGGTCCAGCACCGGCTCCAGCGCACCGAGTTCACGGGCTCGGCGCAGCGCGGCGAGAGTCACCTTGAGGGAGGTGGGCGATCTGCTGAGGATCGTTTCGGCTGTCTCCTTCGCCGCCGGATCGCCCCGGCCGAGCAGCCGGTCGAGGATCTCCTCCACGGAGTCGGCGGCGTAGCAGTCGTCGATCCACTCGCGGTGCCTGGCCAGTTCACCCTCGGGGGCGGGCCCGGCACACCGCCGCACGGCCTCGGTCACGTCCGACTCGGCGAGTGACTCGGTGAGTTCCGCCAGCCGCTGCGACGGTACAAAGTGGTCGGCGAGCCCGCACAGCAGCGCATCGGCCGCGCCCACCGCCGAGCCGGTGAGCGCCAGATGCGTGCCGAGCTCGCCGGGCGCCTGCGCCAGCAGATGCGTACCGCCCACATCCGGTACGAAGCCGATGCCCGTCTCCGGCATGGCGACCTTCGACCGCTCGGTGACGATGCGTACGTCGCCGTGCGCGGACACGCCGACACCGCCACCCATCACGATGCCGTCCATGACGGCGACATACGGCTTGGAGTAGCGGGCTATACGGGCATTGAGGCGGTACTCGTCCCGCCAGAAGTCCAGCGACGCGCTGCCGCCCGCCAGCGCGTCCGCGCGGACGGCGCGGATGTCGCCCCCCGCGCAGAGCCCGCGCTCACCGGCTCCGGTGATGACCACGACCTCGACGGCAGGGTCCTGTTCCCATGTGGCCAGCGCCGTATCGACGGTGCGGAGCATGGCGTGGTTGAGGGCGTTGAGGGCGCGGGGACGGTTGAGGGTGATGTACCCCGCGTGGCCCTCGGTGCGCAGCAGTACGGAGTCGTCGAGGACCATCGGGTTCCTTCCGGGGTGTGGATCTTCTCCCTCCATCCTCGCTCACCCCGGCGACGGCCCGGGCTTGAGGGGCATGGGCGGACGAGGGGGCCGTGCCGCCCGGCGTGCCTTCTGCTTGCACTCTTCCCGCCAGTCCGACCAGTCGGTACGTTCTGGGGAGCCGGGTACCGGCAGGCCGCAAGACTGGCCCGAGGCGACGGAGGATCCCATGTCAGAGCGCGAAGCTCAGATCGACGGCCACTGCGACGAACGGTTCCGGGCCGTCCGGGCCTCCTTCGAGGAGAACTTCCGCGAACGCGGTGAACTGGGCGCGGCCGTGAGCGTTCTGATCGACGGGGAGCCCGTGGTCGACCTGTGGGGCGGCTGGGCCGACTCCGCGCGCAGCGTTCCATGGGGGCGCGACACCCTCGTCAATGTGTGGTCGACGACCAAGGGTCCTACGGCACTGTGCGCCCATCTGCTGGCCGACCGGGGGCAGCTCGATCCGGACGCTCCGGTCGCCACCTACTGGCCGGAATTCGCCGCAGCCGGCAAGGAGGCCGTTCTCGTCCGCCATCTGCTCTCGCACCGCGCGGGCCTGGCCGGACTGCGCGAACCGCACACGGTCGGCGAGCTCTACGACTGGGAGCTGACCACGTCGCGGCTGGCGGCAGCCGAGCCCTGGTGGGAGCCGGGCACGCAGTCCGGGTACCACGCCATGACCTACGGCTTCCTGGTCGGCGAGGTCATCAGGCGCATCACCGGACAGCTGCCGGGAGAGTTCCTGCTCCAGGAGGTCACCGGACCGCTCGGCATCGACTTCACCATCGGACTGCCGGAGAAGGAGGCCGGGCGCGCCGCCGAGCTGGTACATCCGCCGGCGGCGTCGAGCAGCGAACAGGCCGCCGTCTTCGCCCAGTTGCAGCCCGCCGCGCTGGCGGCCCTGGTCAACCCCATCGTCGGAGCCGCCGACGCCAACACCCCCGAGTGGCGCGCCGCCGAGATCCCCGCGGCCAACGGCCACGGAACGGCCCGTGCGGTCGCGGCCCTGTACGGAATCTTCGCCGGGCGTGGAGAGTTCGGGGGCCGGCGCCTGCTGTCGCCCGAGGCAGCCGAGCGCGTCCGCGAAGGCCAGGGCCGCTGCCGGGACCTGGTGCTGGGTGCGGGCTTCGAGCACGAGACGGAGGTGGGGCTGGGCCTCTGGCTGAGCGGTGAGAACGGTTCGTACGGCCCCAACCCCCGGGCGTTCGGTCACGACGGCTTCGGTGGCTCCTGCGGACTCGCCGACCCGGAGGCGGGCATCAGCCTGGGATACGTGATGAACCGCATGGGCCCCAACATCGCCGACGACCCGCGCAAGATGGCGTTGATCGACGCCCTGTACAAGTCGGTGGAGCTGCCTGGCTAGTCGCTCCCCCTCTCCGTGGTCCGGCCCTTCCAGATTCTTGCAACACGTTCTACTGTGTGCGCCGCGCCTGGGGACGGACCGCGAGACTCCTGGAGGGGCCGTGCACCTCGAATACACGCCTGAGCAGCAGCAGTTGCGCGCCGAACTGCGCACCTACTTCACCGACCTGGTGCCGGACAACGTCCACGCCCGCTACACCGACCCCGGCGCGCAGAAGCGCTTCTACCGCGAGACGATCCGCCGCCTCGGCACGGACGGCTGGCTCGGTGTCGGCTGGCCCATGGAGTACGGCGGCCGCGGCCTCAGCCCCATGGAGCAGTTCGTCTTCTTCGACGAGGCCGCCCAGGCAGGCGTACCGCTGCCGCTGATGGCGCTGAACACCGTCGGCCCGACGATCATGCAGTTCGGCACGGACGAGCAGAAGGCGTACTTCCTGCCGAAGATCCTTTCCGGCGAGATCGACTTCGCGATCGGGTACAGCGAGCCCGACGCGGGCACCGACCTCGCGGCGCTCAAGACCCGCGCGGTACGTGAGGGCGACGAGGACACCGGCCACTACACGGTCAACGGCCAGAAGATCTGGACCACCAACGGCGACACCGCCGACTGGGTCTGGCTCGCCGTGCGCACCGACCCCGACGCACCGCCCCACAAGGGCATCACCATGCTGCTGGTCCCGACCTCCGACCCCGGCTACTCCTGCACCATCATCAACACCCTCGCCTCGCACGACACCACTGCCAGCTACTACGAGAACATCCGGGTACCCGCTTCCCGCCGCGTCGGCCAGGAGAACAAGGGCTGGCGTCTGATCACCAACCAGCTCAACCACGAACGCGTCACCCTCGCCGCCCACGGCACCATGGCCATCCGCGCGCTCCATGACGTCCAGCGCTGGGCCGCCGAGACCAAGCTCGCCGACGGCCGCCGCGTCATCGACCTCGGCTGGGTGCGCAAGCGGCTCGCGCAGACCCACACCATGCTCGACGCGATGAAGCTGCTCAACTGGCAGATGGTGGGCGCCGTCGAGCAAGGCAGCCTCACCCCGCAGGACGCGTCCGCCGTCAAGGTGTACGGCTCCGAGGCACGCCGTGACGCGTACGCCTGGCTGATGGAGGTCGTCGGCGCGGCAGGCGCCCTCAAGGAGGGCTCGGCCGGGGCGGTCCTGCACGGCGAGCTGGAGCGCGGCTACCGCTCAGCCGTCATCTTCACCTTCGGCGGCGGCAACAACGAGATCCAGCGCGAGATCATCTCCTGGATCGGACTGGGGATGCCGCGGGTACGGCGCTGATGCCTTGTGACGAGGATTTTTAGTTGGCACAAAAGAGGGATGGTTGGCATGAAGATCACCGCGTCTTCTCGGAGGTGACGGCGCATCGACCTTGAGGATCCGAGGTACCCGCCATGCGCCGCGGCGCTGGATCCGTCCGCCGGCGGCGGCGATCGTGGACGTGGTGCCCGCCTTCTCCTCCGGGAGCGAGGCCAGAGCCGAGACGAGCTCGCTGTGCGTCTTGACGGTGAGCACCGGGTGGAGGCGTTCGTCCAGATCCTCGTGCGAGATGTGCCCTCAGGCGTACGCCTCCGGCAGGCGCTGCACGGCAGTGTCGCGGTCGTCTTCGCCGATCAGTGGCGACGGGTCTTCCGGCAGAGAGGTCACCTCTTCACTCCAGTTCCGTACCGGCGATGCGAATACGGCGATGCTCGTTCATGTCGCTGTTCTCGGTGGCGAGTTCGATAGGACTCGTTCAGTAGAGCCCGAGAAAGATGCCGCCCGGCGTGTTGAGGTCGTCGTTGTACAGGTGGAAGGCGCGGAGGGACCTGGCAACCTCTCGCTGGGAGATGAAGGCGTCTCCGTCCAGGTCCAGCCGACGGAAGATGATCGCGGCGTCAGATCTGGAAATCTCGCAGAAATCGAGGTACCTGGCGAACTCGTCCCTACTGATCCGCTTGTCGCCGTCGGCGTCCAGGACATTGAAAACGGCCTGCGCCAGGTCCTCCAGCAGCTGCGCCGCATGTGAGCCGTAACCCACAGCGCGGTGCGCCGCGACGAACTCGTCTCGGGACAGACGGTCCTGCCCGGGGGTCACTTGCGACAGGAGTCCCAGCCACTGCGCCCAGTACGCCCTCTCCAGGTCCTTGATCCTTGCGTCACTCTTCGCCAACGCGTAGCCGGCCGTGTACCTGCCCACGATCCGCTGGTAGTTGCCCCACGTCACATAGCCTTCTTCATCGGTGTCAAGGACCGCGAAGAGCCGCTGCAGCCGACGGGTGATCGGATCGGACGTCACCATGCGTTCCGTGCCTCTCGCTAGATCTCATAGACGATGGTCCAGGCCTGTTGCTTGCGGTCCGGGCCGCGAACAAGAACTCGAGGTACCAGACGTCCAAAGGTTGCCAGAGGTTCATCCCTCGCCGAATGATCACGCGGTACAGCCCGTGAAGTAAAGCCCCGGCCGCCAGGCCGTCCATGTCTGTGCGGCGGTTCCTGGACGAGGTGGTCAACGGCGGCGACGTCGCCCTGGTCGACGAGCTGTGGGCGCAGGACATGTCCTGGCACGGCGGAAGCATCGGGGAATACCGCGGCCTGGAGGACTGGAAGGCGTCCTTGGCATCGAGTGGCGTCGGCTCGTTCACCGGGATGCACCTCGACATCAAGGAGGTCATCGCCAACGGAGACAAGGTCGTCTGGCGGACACGCGCCGGATCTTCTCCGTACGCGGTTCCGCCCAGCGCCAACTGTTTGACAACCATCATGGGGATTCAGTCACAGCGGCCTGCCGTTCCCCGACAGGGCACCGGATCGACAGTCCGCCGGGATCAGACCACCGGGACCGGGAAGGTCGGGTACTCCACCCCGGATACGTGCTGGACGACGCGGATGACCTGGCAGGAGTAGCCGAACTCGTTGTCGTACCACAGGTAGAGGATCGCGTCGTCGCCCTCGACCTTGGTGGCGCCGGCGTCGATGATCGAGGCGTGGCGCGAGCCGATGAAGTCGCTCGAGACCGCGTCAGGGGCGCTGATGAAGTCGATCTGGCGCTTGAGCGGCGAGGTCAGCGACACGTTGCGGAGGTGGTCGAGGACCTCCTCGCGGGTGGTCTCGCGTGCGAGCCGCAGGTTGAGGATCGCGATCGAGACGTTCGGCACCGGAACACGGATCGAGCTGCCGGTGATCCTTGCCTTGAGGTCGGGCAGCGCCTTGGCGACGGCGGAGGCGGCACCCGTCTCGGTGATGACCATGTTGAGCGGCGCCGAGCGGCCGCGGCGGTCGGCCGCGTGGTAGTTGTCCAGCAGGTTCTGGTCGTTGGTGAACGAGTGGACGGTCTCCACGTGGCCGCGCAGGACGCCGTACTCGTCCGCCATCGCCTTCAGCGGCGGGACGATCGCGTTGGTGGTGCAGGACGCGCAGGACAGGATCTGCTCGTCCGGCTTGATCATGTCGTGGTTGACGCCGTGCACGATGTTGGGGACGTCGCCCTTCCCCGGCGCGGTCAGGACGACCTTCTCGACGCCGGGGCGGAGGTGCTTCGACAGGCCCTCGCGGTCGCGCCACTTGCCGGTGTTGTCGATGAGGATGGCGTCCGTGATGCCGTACGCCGTGTAGTCGACCTCCGACGGGTCGTTGGCGTAGATCACCTTGATCTCGTTGCCGTTGGCGATGATCGTGCTGTTCGCCTCGTCGACGGTGATCGTGCCCTGGAACTGACCGTGGATGGAGTCGCGGCGCAGCAGCGAGGCGCGCTTGACGATGTCCTGGTCGCCGCCCTGGCGGACGACGATGGCACGCAGTCGCAGGCCGTTGCCGGAGCCGGCCTTCTCGATGAGCAGGCGGGCGACGAGACGACCGATGCGGCCGAACCCGTAGAGGACGACGTCGCGCGGCTCGCGGCGCTCGATCTTGTTGGTGCCCGTGGCGCCGGCGACGGCCCCGGCGGTGAACTCCTCCACCGAGAGACCGCGGTCGTCGGTCTTGTACGTCGCGGCGAGCATGCCGATGTCGATCTGGGAAGGGCCGAGATCGAGCGTGGTGAGGGCCTGCAGGAAGGGCAGCGTCTCGGTGACCGAGAGCTCCCCACCGGCGATCTGCCGGGCGAATCGGTGGGTCTTGAGGATGCTGACCACCGACTTGTTCACCAAGGAGCGGCTGTGAAGCAGGACCGTGACGTCCCGCTCCCTGTGCAGCTTCCCGATGATGGGGATCATCGACTCCGCGATCTCCTCGCGGTTCTTCCAGTTGGTGAACGAGTCGTCATTGACAGTCACAGGTTTATCTTTCGAGCTAGGCGGTGCTCATATGCTAACCCCCCGCCACTTTGATCATTCAATCGGTGCCACCTGAGCGGGATGCCGCGATCGGGCCCCATGGCCACACCGGGACCCGCCCGACGGGGGCGCGGAGAGGCGGCGCGGACCGGCCGGTGCCCAGCGATGACGGCCTGTCAGCCAAGGGCGCGGTCGAGGTTGAACGCGGCGCTGATCAGTGAGAGGTGGGTGAACGCCTGGGGGAAGTTGCCGAGTTGTTCGCCGGTCAGTCCGATTTCCTCGGCGTACAGGCCGACGTGGTTGGCGTAGGTGAGCATCTTCTCGAAGGCCAGCCTGGCCTCCTCCAGCCGTCCGGCGCGGGCGAGGGCCTCGACGTACCAGAAGGAGCAGATCGAGAATGTGCCCTCGGCCCCCCGGAGGCCGTCCGGGCTGGCTTCTGGGTCGTAGCGGTAGACCAGCGAGTCGGACACCAGGTCCGCGGTGAGCGCGTCCAGGGTCGCGAGCCATTTGGGGTCGGTGGGTGCGATGAATTTGGCCATCGGCATCATCAGCACAGAGGCATCGAGTACGTGGTCGTCGAGGTGCTGGACGAACGCCCCTCGTTCGGGGGACCAGCCGCGTTGCATGATCTGCCGGTAGATCGCATCACGGCTCTGCCGCCACCGGCGGTGGTCCGCGGGCAGGCCGCGGCGGTTCGCCATCCGGATGGCTCGTTCTATTGCCACCCAGGACATCAGCCGCGAATACAGATAGTTCCTGCGTCCCCCGCGCGTTTCCCACACGCCGTCGTCGGGTTGGTCCCAGTGGTCGCAGAGCCAGTCCACCAGAACACTGAGCTCCTCCCACCGATCGCTGCTGATGGGTTGTCCCCATTTGTCGTACAGATACACGGAGTCGATGAGTGCTCCGTAGATGTCCAGTTGGAGCTGGCCGGTGGCGGCATTTCCCACCCGCACCGGGGCGGACCCCAGGTAGCCCTCGAGGTGGGGCAGCTCACGCTCGGGCAGCTCGCCGCGCCCGTCGATTCCGTACATGATCTGCAGCGGCCCCGCGGGACCGCTGCCACGCATGATGCCCCGCTCGGAGAGGAAGCCCATGAACGCCTCGGCCTCTCCGGTGAAGCCCAGCCTGAGCATGGCGTAGACACAGAAGGCGGCGTCACGGACCCATACGAACCGGTAGTCCCAATTGCGCTCGCCGCCGATCAGCTCGGGCAGGCTGGTCGTCGGGGCAGCCACTATCGCACCGGTCGGCGCGTAGGTGAGCAGCTTCAGCACGAGCGCGGAGCGGTGCACCATCTCCCGCCAGCGTCCGTGGTAGCGCGAGCCGGCCAGCCAGTTGCGCCAGAACCTGACCGTTGTCTCGAACTGGTCCTCCGCCTCGGCCTGGGGGCAGGCTCGCGGGATGACGTCGTCACTGATCTGGTCGAGGGCGAACACCGCGGACTCGCCTTCGAGGAGCTTGAAGTGCGACCACACGTCCAGGCCGTCGCACTCCAGTGGCGTGGTGGCGGTCAGCGCCAACGACAGGTTCTCGGACCGGAACAGTGCGTCGCTGCCCTGCAGTTGCGCGGAATGCGGTTCGGCCCCGTAGCCGAAGCGGGGAGCCACCCGCGCTGTGAACGGGAGCGTTCCCCGAACGCAGATCACCCGCCGGATCAGCCGGTGCCGGGCCGCCGCGCCGGAGTCGTCGGTCACCGGCATGAAGTCCTGGATCTCAGCCACCCCGTCGGAGGCGAAGAATCGCGTGATAAGAACGTTTGTGTCGGGAAAGTAGAACTGCCGGGTTCGCGTCGGCACGTCGGCGGCCAGCTCGAACGATCCGCCCCGGTTCGCGTCCAGAATGGAGGCGAACACGCTCGGTGAGTCAAAGCGCGGGCAGCAATACCAATCGATGGTGCCGTTGGTGCCCACGAGCGCCGCACTGTGAAGATCGCCGATAAGGCCGTGCTCGGCGATCGGCAGGTAGGGCGAGAGGCCCACTTGTCCGAATCCGGCATCCGCCATATCGGCCTCCCTACGACCGCAGGGGCGCATAGTGCCTACACGTGATGGTAGATCTCCACGGCTGCGGATGCCATCGCAGCCCGGTAGCGCTCCACCACCACATCACCGAGTCTGACCTGGCATGACGCCGTTCAGGGCAGGGGCAGGGGCAGGGGCAGGGGCAGGCGGCGCGCAGCGGAGCCAACGCCACGCTCCACGGCACGACCTGGTCCAGCGTGATGGTGAGCAGATGCGTGTCCACCGCCGAGCAGCCGCTGCAGCCCCTGAACACCGACGAGGAAGCGCTGTTGCGAGCTCGGCCGGGTGATGATCGTCCTGCCCCGCGTGATCGACGCCGACATGATGCGTGAGCAGCACCTGCCGCTCTCCGAGTACACGACACTGATGCATCTGTCCGAGGCTCCGCACCGGCTGATGCGCATGAGCGAGCTCGCCGCCGTCTGCAACCTCTCGCTGAGCGGTATGACCCGCATCGTCACCCGCCTGGAGAAGCAGGGGCTGATCGAACGGGCCAGGTGCGACGAGGACGCCCGCGGGTGGAACGCCGTCCTCACCGATGCGGGCCTCGCCCGGTCGGAACAGGCGTGGCCCGCCCACCTGGCCAGCGCCCGGCGCTACGTCTTCGACCACCTCGAAGGCGCCGACCTGACCCAGCTCGTCCGCGCGCTGCGGCGCATCGCGACCTGAGGCACCTGGCGATGCGCGGCGGCCGACCCATCGGCGGCAGCCCCGAGTCGTTCATCCGGACCGCCCGGTACGGGTTCTCGCTGATGCTCGCGACCATCGGCGGCGAGACAGCCCGCTTCGCGCCGTTCTCACAGCTGTTCCAGCAGGCACTGGAGAAGTTCGGCCGACCCCGGCGGCCCGTCGGCGTCCATGCGCCCGGCCATGTCGCCGCCACCGACGAACAGGCGGTAGAGGAGTTCCTGCCGGCCTTCGAAGCCACGATACGAAGCGTGGCCGAGCAGCGCGGTTTCCGCACCCCGACCCGCGAGAGCCTCATGCGCGATGTCGGCCCCGGCGGCGCGCTGCACATCGGATCGCCCCAAACCGTTGCCCGCAAGATCGCGGCGACGCTCAAGGACCTCAACGCGACCCGTTTCGATCTGAAGTACGGGATGAACGGAATGTCTCACCACGCGCTCATGACCAACATCGAGCTGTTCGGCACCAAGGTGGCACCGCTGGTACGCGAGATGATGGACTCCTGACGCCCCGGCGTCACGTCCTCGCGGTTGCACAGCAGGCGTCGTCTGCACGTCAGCACTCCGGGCAAGATGACATGTTTCTCAAGGAGTCGCACATGAGCGAAGCCGACGACCTGAGCGAAGCCGACCCGGGGCTCTTCGGACCCCATTCCGTCACCTGGCAGATGCACGGCGACCCGATGATGTGGGTCGCCGGGGTGCGCGCCCTGTACCTCCAGGCGCTGCACCCCCGTGCCGTACGCGGAGTCATGCAGAATTCCGACTTCCGCAAGGACGCCTGGGGCAGGCTGATGCGTACGGCCAACTTCGTCGGCACCATCACCTACGGCACCGCCGCGGCCGCCGAGCGGGCGGGCGCCCGGGTCCGCCGCATCCACACCCGCCTCAAGGCGACCGATCCCGCGACGGGCGAGCGCTACGGCGTCGACGAGCCGGAGCTGCTGCTGTGGGTGCACTGCGCCGAGGTCGGCTCCTACCTCGATGTCGCACGCCGCTCCGGTCTCCCGATCAGCGACGCACAGGCCAACCGTTACCTTGCCGAACAACGTGAAGGCGCACGCCTGGTCGGCCTCGACCCGGCCGACGTGCCCGCCTCCACCGCGCAGCTCGCGAAGTACTTCGACGTGGTCCGCCCCGAGCTCGCCGCCGGACCCGAGGCGCACGACGTGGACGACTTTCTCCAGCGGCCACCCATCAACGCCCTGCTCGTCCCGGCGCGCGAACTGCTGTGGCGGCGTGTGGCCGCACTCGCGTACAACTCACTGCCCCCTTACGCCCATCAGCTCTACGGCAGACCCGCCCCCGCCGCTGAGCGCGTAACGCATCAGCTCAGCGCCACCGGCAACCTGTTGCGCTGCATTCCCTCCCGTCTGCGCTGGCAACTGCCGCCAGGTCACATCTTGAAAGCGATGGCGCGACTCGGCCCCGGCGCGCGCCCGGCCCCGTACAAACTCCGCAGACAGGAGGCCATACTGGACGGGCCGGGGAGGGCGCAGCGAAGCAACGGGGGCGATAGCACGCGATGGCGGAATCCAGGCTGATCCAAGGCCGGTACCGGCTGCTCGATGTCATCGGGCGCGGTGGCATGGGCGAGGTG
Organism: Streptomyces sp. NPDC048479; assembly: GCF_040651435.1. NCBI lineage: Bacteria > Bacillati > Actinomycetota > Actinomycetes > Kitasatosporales > Streptomycetaceae > Streptomyces > Streptomyces sp. NPDC048479. Next base: position 53,621 of record NZ_JBEZKA010000013.1, on the reverse strand, counting down.
TGGCGGGCCCGCGACGAATCGCTCGGGCGGCGTGTCGCGGTCAAATGCCTCAAGCCGATGGGACCCCAGCACGACCAGTCCTTCACCCGGGTCCTGCGGGAGCGCTTCCGCCGCGAGGCGCGGGTGGCCGCCGCGCTCCAGCACCGCGGGGTGACCGTGGTCCATGACTTCGGCGAGTACGAGGGGGTGCTGTACCTCGTCATGGAGCTGCTGGAGGGGAGCAACCTCAGCCAGCTGCTCGAGGAGAACAAACAGCATCCGCTGCCGGTGCCCGACGTCGTCGACATCGCCGAGCAGGTCGCCGACGCCCTCGCCTACACCCATGAACAGGGCATCGTCCACCGCGACCTGAAGCCCGCCAACATCATGCGGCTCACCGACGGCACGGTGAAGATCTGCGACTTCGGCATCGCCCGCCTCGGCGCGGACATCGGCTTCACCTCTCGGCTCACCGGCACCGGCATCGCCATGGGAACCCCGCACTACATGTCGCCCGAGCAGATCAGCGGCGACCATGTCGACCACCGAAGCGACCTCTACTCGCTGGGCTGTGTGCTGTACGAGATCGCCACCGGTGTCCCGCCCTTCGACCACGACGACGCCTGGGCGGTGCTCGTCGGGCACCGCGACACGCCACCGGAACCGCTCCGGACCCACCGGGCCGAGATCCCGGAGTTCTTCCAGCAAATCGTCCTCGACCTGCTCGCCAAGACACCCGAAGAGCGGCCCGCCGACGCCAAGGACGTCCGCCGCCGGTTCGGCGCCTCCCCGCACCAGGGCCGGCCGCACCAGGGCCACGCGCACACCGAAGAGCCCTTGCAGCGCCCCGAGCAGCCGCCATCCCGCGCGCCGCGGCTCCCGTCCTGGACCCGGGGTATGACCACCGGCCACAAGGCGAACGGCACCGCGACCGTGCGGCCCGACCTGCCCGACCACACCGCCGGCCTGACCGGTGAGTGGACCACGTACACCGATCCGCGCGGCGGCCCACCGCTGCCGGTCCAGGCCCGGCCCGAGCGGCCCACCCCGCCGCCAGAGCTGCTCGCCGTCCTCGCCAGCCGGCACAACGCGGGCCTCAGCCTCGGCCGGCTGAGCCGCTGGGAGGAGGCCGGCGAGGTGCACCGATCGGTCGCCGTCGAGCGCGAGCACCTGCTGGGCCCCGACCACCCGGACACCCTCGCCAGCCGGTACGAGGTCGGTTTCACGCTGAGCAGGACCGGTCGTGCCGCGGACGCGCTGAGGGAGTTCGGCCGGGTCGCGGACGGACGCGAGCGGACCATGGGCGCCGACCATCCCGAGACCCTCGCCGCCCGACAGGAGATGGCGTACGTCCTCGGCCAGCTCGGGCGGCACTTCGAGGCCCATCAGGTCTACGCGGCGGTCCTCGACTCCCGCGAGCGCACCATCGGCCACGAGCATCCCGACACGCTGCGCTGCAGGCACAACCTCGCCTTCAACCTCAGCAGGCTGGGACGGCTGGAGGACTCGTACCGGATGGCGTACGACGTCGCCGCCGCCCGCGGCCGCGTGCTCGGCGCGGGCCACCCCGACACCCTGGTAACGAGATATGAAGTCGCCTATGCGCTCGGCCAGTTGGGCCGCTGGACGGAGGCCCTGCAGACCTACCGCGAGGTGGCCGTCGCGCGCGCCCAGGCGCTGGGAGCCGATCACCCCGACACTCTTGCCGCCCGCTACGAGGTCGGCATCAGCCTCGGACGACTCGGCCGCAGCGCGGAGGCCCTGGAGCTCTACCGCGACCTCGTCGACGACCGCACCCGCGTGCACGGTCCCGCCGATCCCGAGACCCTGCGCGCCCGCCACGGTCTGGGTGTGAACCTCGGCCGGCTCGCCCGCTGGGAAGAGGCCCTCACCGAGTCGCGCGACGTGTGCGCGCAGCGGGAACGGATCCTGGGCACCGACCACCCCGACACCCTCATCAGCCGCCGCGAAGTCGCCGTGGGGCTCGGCTGGCTGGGACGCTGGGCGGACGCCCTCGCTGTCTACGGACAGGTGGCCGAGGCCCGGGAGCGGGTGCTGGGAATGGACCATCCCGACGCGCTGGCCAGCCGCAACGACGAAGCCCACTGCCTGGAGCAGCTCGGTCGCCACGCCGAGGCGGTCGACCTGTACCGGCGGGTGGCGGCCCTGCGACAGCAGCGCGGCGCGCAGGGGGTCTGACTGCTGCGGGCGATCAGCCGTTAGGGTCCGGCCATGCCCGCACACACCTCGTACGACGCAGTGATCGTCGGAGGCGGCCACAACGGCCTGGTCGCCGCCGCCTACCTCGCCCGTGCCGGACGCTCCGTCCTCATCCTGGAGCGCCGCGGAAACACCGGGGGAGCGGCTGTCTCCACCCGGCCCTTCGCCGGGGTCGACGCCCGGCTCTCCCGCTACTCCTACCTGGTCTCGCTGCTGCCGGACAAGATCGTGCGCGAGCTGGGTCTGAACTTCGCCGTACGCAAACGCACCGTCTCCTCCTACACGCCGAAGGGCGGCGGCGGCCTGCTCGTGGGCGGGGACCGTACGCGGGAGTCGTTCGCCGCACTCACCGGCGGCGACAGCGAGTACGCGGCCTGGCAAAAGTTTTACGGGATGACCGGCAAGGTCGCCGAACGGGTCTTCCCGACCCTCACCGAGCCGCTGCCCACGCGTGAGGCGCTGCGCGCGCGCATCGACGACGAGACTGCCTGGCGGACGCTCTTCGAGGAGCCCATCGGCGTTGCGATCGAGAAGCGGTTCGCCGACGATCTCGTCCGGGGTGTGGTGCTGACCGACGCCCTGATCGGCACCTTCGCCGACGCCCATGACCCCTCGCTGCTCCAGAACCGCTGCTTCCTCTACCACGTGATCGGCGGCGGGACGGGGGACTGGGACGTGCCGGTGGGCGGCATGGGCGCGCTGACCGACGCGCTGGCGGGCGCGGCCACAACGGCCGGCGCGGAGATCGCCACCCTGCACGAGGTGTCCCGTATCGACACCGACGGCGAACGGGCCGAGATCACCTTCCGCTCCAAGGACGCCGAGGGCACCGTCGCGGCCCGGCAGGTCCTGGTGAACGCCTCGCCGCAGGAGCTTGCCTCGCTGCTCGGCGATGAGCCGCCCGCCGCCGCCGAGGGCGCCCAGCTCAAGGTCAATATGCTGCTGCGCCGGCTGCCGCGGCTGCGGGACCGTTCCGTCGACCCGCGCGAGGCGTTCTCCGGGACCTTCCATGTCTCCGAGGGCTACGGCCAGTTGGCGACGGCGTACCGGGAGGCCGCGGACGGCCGGCTGCCGGGCGCGCCGCCGTCCGAGATCTACTGCCACTCACTGACCGACCCGTCGATCCTCGGCCCTGAGCTCGCGGCCGAGGGCTACCAGACCCTGACCCTCTTCGGGCTGCACACCCCTGCCCGGCTCTTCGCGGCGGACAACGACGGGACGCGTGACCAGCTGCTGACGGCCACCCTCGCCGAGCTCGACGCCTATCTGGCGGAGCCGATCGCCGACTGCCTCGCGCTCGACGAGAACGGCGAGCCCTGTATCGAGGCGAAGACCCCGCTCGACCTCGAACGGGAACTGCGGCTGCCCGGCGGTCATATCTTCCACCGCGACCTCGCCTTCCCGTACGCCACCGAGTCCACCGGGCGCTGGGGTGTCGAGACGGCGCACGCCAATGTGCTGCTGTGCGGGGCGGGCGCCGTCCGCGGCGGCGGGGTCAGCGGTGTGCCGGGACACAACGCCGCGATGGCGGCACTGGGCCGGTGACACTGTTCTGATAGTTCGTCAGTCCCGGGACGCCGTCCAGCCGTTCGCCTCGATCAGGGCGGCGTCCGCGGGTCTGCCCTCGTCGAAGACCGGGCGTCCGCGGTCCTCGACGCGGATCGAGTCCACATAGACGCCGCGGCCGACATAGAGCTGGTCGGTCGCATACCGCCAGCGCAGCCGCACCTTGGAACCGCGCCACGCCGACAGGTCCGCGGTCAGCCAGTGCCAGACACGACCGGACCAGCCGGATACCGAGCCCGTCGGGTGCGGCTGCGGCTCGGCCCCCTTGTGTACGGTCGTGAACGGCACCGGCCGCCACGTCGCTCCTTGGTCCGGCGACGCCTCCAGGAACAGCGCGTCCGAGCCCGGCTCGGTGTCCCACCACAGCGAACACCGAAGCCGCGCCCGCTCCGACGCGAGGGCGAGCGGGGGCAGGGCCAGCGTGGCGGCGGTGGAGCCCGCCATGCCGGAGAACCAGGCGGTGCGACCGTGCTCCGGGCGGACGGCGACCGCACGGGCCATGTTGTTGGCGGCGGCGACCCGCGGGGCGCTGCCGGAGCGCCAACCACGCACCGGGTGCACGGAGTTGCCCAGCACGATCAGGAACGAGTCGGTGCTCGGGTCGAGGACCAGACTGGTGCCCGTGAAGCCGGTGTGGCCCGCGGTGCGTGGCGTGGCCATCGCTCCCATGTACCAGTGCTGGTAGAGCTCGAAGCCGAGGCCGTGCTCGTCGCCGGGGAAGGCGGTGTTGAAGTCGGTGAACATCAGCTCCACGGACGACGCGCACAGAATGCGGGAGCGTCCGTAGACACCGCCGTTGAGGAGGGTGCGGGCGAGGATCGCGAGGTCCCAGGCGCAGGAGAAGACTCCGGCATGGCCCGCGACGCCGCCGAAGCTGTACGCGTTCTCGTCGTGCACCTCGCCCCAGACCAGACCGCGGTCGAGCCCCGACCAGGGCAGCCGGGCGTCCTCGGTGGCGGCGATCCTCGGCTTCCATGAGGCGGGCGGGTTGTATCGCGTGCGCTGCATCCCGAGTGGAGCGGTGATCTCGTTTCGGAGCAGTACATCCAGAGTGTGACCGGTGATCTCCTCGAGGATCAGCTGCAGCGAGATCAGATTGAGGTCGGAGTAGAGGTACTTGGTGCCGGGCTGACTGGCCGGTGCCTCGTTCCACAGCAGCCGGAGTTTCCCTTCCCGGGTCGGCTCCTTGTACAGCGGAATCCAGGCGCGGAATCCGGAGGTGTGTGTCAGCAGCTGGCGCACGGTGATGTCCTGCTTGCCCGCGCCAGCGAAATCCGGGAGGTAGGAGGCGACTTTGGCCTCAAAGCGGAGCGCGCCCCGCTCGATCTGCTGCACGGCGAGGATCGAGGTGAACAGCTTCGAGACGGACGCCAGATCGAAGACGGTGTCCTCGGCCATCGAGATCTGCCGGTCCGCCGGGAACTCCACGGCCGTGTCGGTCTTCTCGTCGTAAGCCGAGTAGCGCACCGCCTTGCCGATCGGCTCGTGCAGCGCCACCGTGCCGCCGCGCGCCGCGAGCAGTACGGCACCTGCGTACCAGGGGTACTTGGGGGAGGGGCCGAGGAAGTTCTTCGCTTCGGTGACGAGTTGGTCCAGTCGGCCGGGGAGCAGCCCGGCCCGCTCGGCGGAACCGCGCCGCAGCGTCGGCCGCGCGGAACCGTGACCGGAGCGCGAGCCGCCACCGGGGCCGGAGCCCGAGCCGCCACCCGGGCCCGACGCCTCCGACGCCCCCGACGCCTCAGCGAAAGGAATCGGCGCCAGCGCGAGCGCCCCGCCCAGCGCCAGGGCCCCGCTGCCCAGCCTCCGCCGGCTGATCCCTCTGCCCGCTGCGTCCTCTGTCATACGGAACCCTCTCCTGAAAGTATCTTTCGGGATCTCGATCAGCAGTGAAACTTTCTTGCGAGGTCCTGGTGCTGTCAACCACCTCAAAGAATCTGACACAGCATCAGAAAATCTCTTCCTTCGTCTGCCGGGCTGCGGCATCCTGCCGCCCATGGAGACGGAGCTGAGCAAGAGACTGGGGATCGAGCACGCCATCTTCGGCTTCACGCCGTTCCCCGCGGTGGCCGCCGCCATCACCCGGGCGGGCGGTTTCGGCGTGCTCGGCGCGGTCCGCTACACCGCGCCCGACGATCTCAAACGCGACCTCGACTGGCTGCACGAGCACACCGACGGCAAGCCCTACGGCCTCGATGTCGTCATGCCCGCCAAAAAGGTCGAGGGCGTGAGCGAGGCCGACGTCGAGGCGATGATCCCCGAAGGGCACCGGCAGTTCGTCAGAGACACCCTCGCCAAGCACGGGGTCCCCGAACTCCCCGAGGGTGAGGCCTCCGGCTGGCGCATCACCGGCTGGATGGAGCAGGTCGCCCGCAATCAGCTCGACGTCGCCTTCGACTATCCGATCAAGCTGCTCGCCAACGCGCTCGGCTCACCGCCCGTCGATGTCGTACAGCGCGCCCACGAGCACGGCGTCCTGGTCGCGGCCCTCGCCGGGAGCGCCAGGCACGCCAGGCACCACGCCGATGCGGGTATCGACATCGTCGTCGCGCAGGGCTACGAAGCGGGCGGACACACCGGCGAAATCGCCTCCATGGTGCTCGTCCCCGAGGTCGTCGAGGCCGTGAACCCCCTTCCCGTACTGGCCGCCGGCGGCATCGGCAGCGGCGAACAGATCGCCGCCGGACTCGCACTCGGCGCGCAGGGCGCCTGGCTCGGCTCGCTCTGGCTCACCACCACGGAGGCGGACCTCCACTCCCGCGCACTGACCGCCAAACTCCTCGCGGCGGGCTCCGGCGACACCGTCCGCTCCCGCGCCCTGACCGGCAAACCCGCCCGCCAGCTGCGCACCGAGTGGACCGATGCCTGGGACGACCCGAGCGGTCCCGGCACCCTCCCCATGCCGTTGCAGGGGCTGCTCGTGGCCGACGCCGTCTCCCGTATCCAGAAGTACGAAGTGGCCCCGCTGCTCGGCACACCCGTGGGCCAGATCGTCGGCCGGATGAACTCCGAGCGCACCGTCCTGCAGGTCTTCGACGAGCTGACCAGCGGCTTCGAGTGCGCCGTCGACCGCATCAACCGCATCGCCGGAAGGAGCCAGTCATGACCGAACGGGCAGGGGGATCCCCCCGGACGGAGTCTGGGGGAGGATTCTGGGCCCTGGCGGCCGCGGACCCGGAGCGTACGGTCCTGATCGCACCGCACGGCGAGGCATGGACCGCCGGCCGGCTGCACGCCGCCGTCAACCAGCTCGTCCACGGACTGCGCGCGGCCGGACTGGAGAAGGGCGACGCCTTCGCCGTCGTCCTGGCCAACGGCGTAGAGCTCGTCACCGCGTATCTCGCCGCATCCCAGGCCGGTCTTTATCTGGTGCCCGTCAACCACCATCTCGTCGGACCCGAGATCGCCTGGATCGTCTCCGACTCCGGCGCCAAGGTGCTCATCGCGCACGAGCGGTTCGCGGCCGCCGCGACGGCCGCCGCCGACGAGGCGAAGCTGCCCGCGAGCCACCGCTACGCCGTGGGCGGCATCGGTGGCATCAGTGGCATCAGTGGCATCGGCGGCTTCCGCCCGTACGCCGAACTCCTCGACGGACAGCCCGAGTCCGTGCCCGAGGAGCGTGCGCTCGGCTGGGTCATGAACTACACCTCCGGCACCACCGGCAGGCCGCGCGGTATCCGTCGGCCACTGTCGGGAAAGCTCCCCGAGGAGACGTATCTCGGCGGCTTCCTCGGGATCTTCGGCATCAAGCCGTTCGACGACAATGTGCACCTGGTCTGTTCGCCGCTCTACCACACCGCCGTACTCCAGTTCGCGGGCGCCGCCCTGCACATCGGCCATCAGCTCGTACTGATGGACAAGTGGACGCCCGAGGAGATGCTGCGCCTCATCGACGCCCACCGGTGCACCCACACCCACATGGTCCCGACGCAGTTCCACCGGCTGCTCGCGCTGCCGGACGCGGTGAAGGAGCGCTATGACGTGAGCTCCATGCGGCACGCCATCCATGGCGCTGCCCCCTGCCCCGACCACGTCAAGCGGGCGATGATCGACTGGTGGGGCAACTGCGTCGAGGAGTACTACGCGGCCAGCGAGGGCGGCGGCGCGTTCGCGACCGCCGAGGACTGGCTGAAGAAGCCCGGCACCGTCGGCAAGGCCTGGCCCATCAGCGAACTCGCCGTCTTCGACGACGACGGCAACAGGCTCCCGCCCGGCGAACTGGGCACCGTCTACATGAAGATGAGCACCGGGAGCTTCAGCTACCACAAGGACGAGGCCAAGACGCGGAAGAACCGTATCGGCGACTTCTTCACCGTCGGGGACCTCGGGATCCTCGACGAGGACGGCTATCTCTTTCTCCGCGACCGCAAGATCGACGTGATCATCTCGGGCGGTGTCAATATCTATCCGGCCGAGATCGAGGCTGCGCTGCTCACCCATCCCGCCGTCGCCGACGCGGCCGCCTTCGGTATCCCGCACGCCGACTGGGGCGAGGAGGTCAAGGCGGTCGTCGAGGCCGCCGACGGCCGGCAGCCGGGTGACGCACTGGCGGCCGACATCCTCGCCCACTGCGAGCGGCAACTGGCGGCCTACAAGCGTCCCAAGACGGTGGACTTCATCGAGGCCATGCCGCGCGACCCGAACGGCAAGCTCTACAAGCGACGTCTGCGCGCCCCGTACTGGGAGGGCCACGAACGGTCCATATGAGGCGGAGGGAGGGCAGCAATCATCTCAAGGCCGTGCTGGGCCGGGCCGGGTCACGGTGCTCCAGGCGGGACACATCCGGCGCCTTCCGCCTTCGTGTTCCTCGCCGTGAGCCCGCGGCCCGGCCCGTCGAATCAGTCGGTCACCTGCGCTCGCGCGCCCACACCACCCGCAGCTCCGGCGAGCCCAGGATGTCCCGCTCGCAGAACCTCGATGTCACCCAGCGCTCGCCCGAGAACAGCTCGGTCTGATCGCTGTAGTAGGGGGAGGCGGGGTTCGACGACTGGGAGTAGGTCAGCAGGGTGCGGGCCACCGGGCAGCGCCCGCCGTCCCAGCCGACCGTCTGGATATGGCTCGAACCGGTCACCACTTCGGTGTAGCCACCGCCCGCCGGATTCCACACCGGCTCGACCTTGTTCCAGACGCCGAGACCTTCCGTACCGCCCGGCACCGGGATCCGCTTCCCGTTCCGTACGACGAACTGGTGCTCACCCAGCGGCGCGTCCAGCGGAATACCGGCCGTACGCAGCTCGGCGACCGCCGCTGTCAGGGCCTGCGCGAAGCCGGGCGATGCGGTGTTGAGTGTGTTCGGCGTACGCACCGGATCCGCCGCCGAGAACGGCACCTTCCACAACTGCGCCGTCGGCACCCTCGCCGTGAGCCCCCGCCAGAACCGGTCGAAGAGCAGTGCGCCCCGGCTGCCGGTGTTCATGGTCCGGTCCCACGCCGCCAGCACATCGCAGGCCTGCGCGAGATCGGCGCCCTTGCCGGGCAGCGCCGCGCACGCCTTCGCCGTGTCGGCCGCGGCCAGATCTCCGGCGGGCGCACGGTTCGCGAACTGGTGCTTCTGCAGGTCGGAGACGGTCAGCCGACCCTTGTCCGCCATCGCCGCCACATCCTCGATGCCCCCGCGGGTGCGCAGCGAACGGGGCGTGCCGATGGAGCCGAAGACCCGCTCATAACCGGTCAGCGGGTGGTCGGCATTGGCCAGCCAGGCGCTGTCGTTGGAGTTTTCCGCATACGGCGCGCCCTTCAGCGTCGGCATCTTCGACGGACCGAAGATGCCCGGCTGTACAGCGTCCTTGTCGGCGCCGAGTGCGCAGTCGCCGCGCGAGCCGTCCAGTACGGCAACCCCCGACGCCGGATAGGTCACTTTGCCGAGCGGTGTGGAGCAGCGCTGCGCCAGCTCATCGGTGATCCGCGGCAGCACCTGCGACTGCGAGAAGAGCGTGTGTCCCTTCGAGTCGGCGGCGATCGTGTTCACCCACGGCAGACCCTGAGTGCGCTTCAGCGCCTTCACCATGTCGTCCGTGGAGCGCGCCTTGCCGAAGGCCAGGGCGGTGTCGGAGCCGCGCAGATTGGTGGCGTTGGGGTCGTTGAGCGCGTACGCGGTCGTGGCGGACCAGGGCAGCGGCAGCGTCGGACCGAGCGAGGTGACGACCGGTCCGTACCGCGTCCACCACTGCGTACGGGTCACGGGTGCGCCGTCCTTGACCGGGACGCTCACGGTCCGCTGCGTCATCCGCTCGGGCTTCCCGTCAACCAGATACGCGGTCGGATCGGCCGGATCCAGCGTCAGCTGATGCAGATTCAGCGTGACACCGGTCGCGACAGTATGGCTCCAGGCCACCTTGTCGTTGAAGCCGATGTTGACCACGGCGGTGCCGAGCAGCGAGCTGCCGGAGACATTCAGCTCACCGGGGATGGTCTGCTGCGACTGCCAGAAGCGGCGGCCACCCTGCCACGGGTAGTGCGGATTGCCGATCAGCAGTCCTCGGCCGTTGGCGGTCGTACTGCCGCTGAACGCGACGGCGTTGGAGCCCATGTCGGCGTTCCCGGCGGCGAACAGCTCCCGCGCGGCCTTGGCCGTCCCGGCGGCGTCGGGTGCGCCGACCGGGGCCGTACCGGGCGGCTGCGCCGCGGTGATGCCGTCGATGCCGCGCCCCTGCCCGCCGAGTACCGATACGGCGAAGCCGCGCCGGGCCACGTCGAGCGTGGTCACCGGCCCGACCCAGTCGGCGTTCCTGCAGGCCGGATCGGTGATGCGATGCTGCTTCAGCCAGGCGTTGTAGCCGGCCGCCCAGCCCCGCATCAGTTCCTTGACCTGTCTGCCGGCACCGGCCGGAGCCGGAGTGGCGAGCAGCTTCTCGACGGTGCCCGCGTCCCGTACACCGCGGAAGTAGAGATCGCTGGAGAGGTTCTTCGTCGCCGAGGAGAGCGAGCCGTCCGGGGCCGCGTCCGGGCCGAAGTAGCGCGAGCGCTCGCCTCGTACGGTGAGGAAGCCGTCGGCGAGTACGCACACCTGGTCGGCGGCCTGCGCCCAGCCGCTGCCGAAGCCAAGACTCGCGTAGTCCCTGGCGACAATGTGCGGAATACCGTGCTCGGTGTAGCGGATGACGGCGGACAGACCGCCGCCGGAAGGATGCCGGTCGGGCCGGTCACGGGAATCGGCGGCCGCGGCCGGCGGCAGCACGGCGGCTGCGGTCACCAGGGCTATGCAGGTGAGTGCGAGCCGTCTCAGGCGGGTGCGGAAGAGCAACGTGCCTCCCAACGTGACTGCGGTGAAAGCTGGTTGGTCCATGCAGTCAGCCGGGGCGGGCGGTGTCAACATCCCGTTGGGTATCCAAAACTTGACCGGCCGGTCGCCGCCGCCCAGGATCGCGCCATGACAGCTGTACGCAGCAACACAGTCGACGCCGGTGTGCGAAGCAGCGCACGGCGCACCCCCGACCGCACCGCCGTGCGCTACGCGGACCGGACCTGGAGCTACGCCGAACTCGACGCCGCCGTCACCACGGCGGCGGCCGTCCTGACCGGCCATGGCCTGCGACCGGGGGAGCGGGTCGCCTCCTACGGCCACAACTCCGACGCGTATCTCATCGGCTTCCTCGGCTGCGCCCGTGCGGGGCTCGTCCATGTCCCGGTCAACCAGAACCTCACCGGCGACGACCTCGCGTACATCATCGAGCAGTCGGGCAGCGCTCTCGTCCTCGCCGACCCCGACCTCGCGCCCCGGCTGCCGGCCGGACTGCCCGTCAGGCCGCTGCGCGACGCGGAGGACTCGCTGCTGACCGAGCTGCGTACGCCCCGCAGTTTCGCACCCGAGCGCGAGCCTGGGACCGAGGACCTGGTCCAGCTGCTCTACACCTCCGGCACCACCGCCCTGCCCAAGGGTGCGATGATGACCCACCGGGCGCTCGTCCACGAGTACGTCAGCGCCGTTGCCGCCCTCGATCTGCGGGAGACCGACCGGCCCGTCCACGCGCTGCCGCTCTACCACTCCGCCCAGATGCATGTCTTTCTGCTGCCGTATCTCGCGGTCGGCGCGGAGAACACCATCCTGGACGCGCCCGACGCGACGCGGATCTTCGACCTCGTCGAAGCAGGCCGTGCCGACAGTCTCTTCGCACCGCCCACCGTATGGATCGGCCTGTCGAACCACCCGGAGTTCGCCACCCGCGACCTCGGCGCCCTGCGCAAGGCGTACTACGGCGCGTCGATCATGCCTGTGCCCGTGCTCGAGAGGCTCCGCGAGCGGCTGCCCGGTCTCGGCTTCTACAACTGCTTCGGGCAGAGCGAGATCGGCCCGCTCGCCACCGTTCTCGGCCCGGACGAGCACGAGGGCCGGATGGACTCCTGCGGACGGACCGTCCTTTTCGTGGAGGCGAAGGTCGTCGACGAGAGCGGCAAGGAGGTCGCCGACGGCACGGCCGGTGAGATCGTCTACCGCTCCCCGCAGCTCTGTGAGGGCTACTGGGACAAGCCCGAGGAGACCGAAGAGGCCTTCCGTGACGGCTGGTTCCACTCCGGCGACCTCGCGGTCCGGGACGGCGAGGGGTACTTCACGGTCGTCGACCGGGTGAAGGACGTCATCAACTCCGGGGGAGTACTGGTCGCTTCGCGACAGGTCGAGGACGTCCTCTACACCCATCCCGCCGTCGCGGAGACCGCGGTCATCGGCCTGCCCGACGAACGCTGGATCGAGGCCGTCACCGCCGTTGTCGTCGCGCGCGGTGAGGTGACGGATGCCGAACTCATCGACCACGCACGCGAGAAGCTCGCCCACTTCAAGGCCCCGAAGAAGGTCCTGTTCGTGGACGAGCTGCCGCGCAACGCCAGCGGAAAGATCCTCAAGCGCGAGCTGAGGGACCGCTTCAATTCGTCCTGAGATCCACGATCCGCTTGATCTTGCCCACCGACCGCTCCAGCGTTCCGGGGTCGACCACCTCGACGTCGACCGACACCCCGATGCCGTCCTTCACGGCCGCCGCGACCGCCCGCGCGGCGGCCGCACGCTGCTCGGACGTCGCCTCCGGCCGCGCCTCGGCCCGTACGGTCAGCGCGTCGAGACGGCCCTCACGGGTCAGCCGCAGCTGGAAATGCGGGGCGACATGCGGCGTACGCAGCACGATCTCCTCGATCTGGGTCGGGAAGAGGTTCACTCCGCGCAGGATCACCATGTCGTCGCTGCGCCCGGTCACCTTCTCCATCCGCCGGAAGACCCGGGCCGTACCCGGCAGCAGCCGCGTCAGGTCCCGCGTCCGGTACCGGATCACCGGCATGGCCTCCTTGGTGAGCGAGGTGAAGACCAGCTCACCGGAGTCTCCGTCCGGCAGCACCTCACCGGTGAAGGGATCGACGACCTCCGGGTAGAAATGGTCCTCCCAGATGTGCAGCCCGTCCTTGGTCTCCACACACTCCTGCGCCACGCCCGGCCCCATCACCTCCGACAGGCCGTATATGTCGACGGCGTCGATCGCGAACCGCTCCTCGATCTCGCTCCGCATCTCCTCCGTCCACGGCTCCGCGCCGAAGATCCCGACCTTGAGAGAGGTGGTACGCGGATCGACGCCCTGCCGCTCGAACTCGTCGAGGATGGTGAGCATGTACGAAGGGGTGACCATGATGATCTCGGGCCGGAAGTCCTGGATCAACTGCACCTGGCGCGAGGTCATGCCGCCGGAGGCCGGGATGACCGTGCAGCCGAGGCGCTCGGCGCCGTAGTGCGCGCCGAGGCCGCCGGTGAACAGCCCGTATCCGTACGCCACATGGACCTTGTGGCCGGGCCGGCCACCTGCGGCGCGGATCGAACGGGCCACCACGTCCGCCCAGGTGTCCAGATCGCGCTCGGTGTAACCGACGACCGTCGGACGGCCCGTCGTCCCGCTGGAGGCATGGATCCGCCGCACTTCGGACTGCTCCACCGCGAACATCCCGAACGGATAGTTGTCCCGCAGATCGGTCTTGGCGGTGAACGGGAAGCGGGACAGATCGGCGAGCGTGCGGCAGTCCTCGGGACGAAGCCCCGCCTTGTCGAAGGCCGACCGGTAGAAGCCGACGTTCTCGTACGCATGGCGCAAGGTCGCCCGCAGCCGCTCGAGCTGCAGTGCCTCGAGCTCCTCGCGACTGAGCCGCTCCGCCGCATCCAGCAGGTCCGTCATTCGGATACTCCCGTCCCAACCGGACGACCGATCATTCGGTCGTGCTGTTTCGGGATCAGTAATCCAGCCCGTCCCGTCTCCTGGCAAGGGGTTGATTCCCAGAAATCTCGGGCCCCGCACGATGCGCTCCGGGTGGGTCCATCGCTGGGCCGTCGATCCAGGTCGTCGTAGAGCCGGGTGGCGGCCACTTCCCCTGGCTCGACGATCCGGACTGGTGCGTACGGACGGTTGTCGGCTTCCTGTCGCGGTGAGCCGCTGGTGAGGGGGAAGATGCCGGGGTAGTAGTTGAATCCCGCAAACAACCGCCGAGAAGGAGACCATGATGCCTCAGCCCGAGGGCGCCGAGCTCGACGCCGTACTCGCCCGCAGGGAGAAGCTGCGGCAGCGCTATCTACGCCCGATCACCGACCGGCCCCCGACCACCGCCCGCGGCATCCACCACGTGGCCTTCATCTGTCGCGACGTCGAGAAGACCATCCGTTTCTACCAGGAGTTCCTGGGCTTCCCGCTGGTCGAGATCGTGGAGAACCGCGACTACCGCGGCTCCACCCATTTCTTCTTCGACATCGGCCACGGCAATCTGCTGGGCTTCTTCGACTTCCCCGGCCACGCACACCCGCCCCTCAAGGAGACCATCGGCGGGGTGCAGCATCTCGCCCTGTCGGTGAGCGCGGCGCAGTACGACGCGGCCCGCGAGGCGATGGACGGGGCGGGCATCGAGTATCTCGGCCCCGACCGCGGGGTCGAGGACAGTCTGTACATCCGCGACCCCAACGGCGTGCCGCTCGAGCTGTACCGGGAGCAGCTCGGCGTCTTCAACGGCGAGCGCATCGTCGGCCCGGCCGACGACGAGGGCTGACGCCGAGGGCCGGCTCAGATCAGGACCCGTACAGAGCGGTCCGGAGGCGGGCCATGCGATGTCCGCCCGTGGCGGGCTGCGGTTGCTTGTCAGGGCGCGATGTTGTGGTTCAAGCGGAACAGGTTGCCCGGGTCGTAGCGCCGTTTTATCGCCGTCAGACGGTCGTAATTCTGCCGGTAGTTGGTCCGGACGCGGTCCTGGTCGTCGTGGTCCATGAAGTTCACGTAGCCGCCCTCCGCGGAGTACGGCTGGAGCGCCGTGAAAAATCTGCGTACCCAGTCCTTCTGCACCTCGCAGTCTTCGCGGGTGGTGAGGGTCGGGCTGAGCGCGGTTGAGAAGTCGACGTCCCGGTAGGAGAACGCGGTCTCCTCGGGTCCGACCCTGTGGCAGGCGCCGTCGATGGGGAACACCACCGTCGCGCTCTGGATGGAGGGGGTCGTGGCGCCGTGCTCGACGTACGCGTCGATGGCCCCGTCCGGCAGGCCCTGGCTGAAGGTGCCTTTCCAGTAGTGGAAGAGACCCGCGGGCACCAGTTCGTCGAAGAGGGTGTTGATCATTGGGTAGGGCATGCGCTCCACGTGCTGCCCCACCACCGGTCCGAGCCCGGCGAGACGGGCACGGACCTGGTCGTCCTGGTCTTCCGGCCCGGTCCAGCAGGTGATCACCCCGCAGAGCGGCCGCCCGTGCCAGCGCTCGGGCAGGAACGGGAGCGGCGGGCCGAGCCCGACGATGAGCAAGGCGCCGAGCTCCTCGTCGGAGTCGGCGATCAGCTCCCGGTACCGACGGATCACGTCGCCGTCGAGCGGATAGAACGTCGGCCCGCCGAGGATGTCGGCCACAGGGTGCAGCCGGTACGCGAAGGACGTGACGACCCCGAAGTTTCCGCCGCCACCGCGCACCGCCCACATCAGGTCGGCGTTGTGCTCCTCCGTGCAGGTCAGGAAGGATCCATCGGCCGTGATCACGTCGACCGAGACGAGGTTGTCGCAGGCCAGACCACAGCGGCGGGTCAGATAACCCATGCCCCCGCCCGTGGTCAGACCGCCGACGCCGGTGGTGGAGACGATCCCGCCCGTGGTGGCCAGACCGAAGGCGTGGGTGGCGTGGTTGACGTCGGCCCAGGTGCAACCGCCATCTGCCCTTGCCGTACGTGCCTCGGCATCGACTCGAGTCCCGCGCATCCGTCCGAGGTCGAGTACGACACCGTCGTCGCAGGTCCCGTAGCCGGGGACGCTGTGGCTGCCGCCGCGAACCGCAAGCGGCAGCCGCTGCTCGCGAGCGAAATCGACTGTGGCGATGACATCGCCCGCGTCGACGGCCCTGACGATGATCGCCGGCCGCTTGTCGTGCATGGCGTTGTAGACCTTGCGGGCGTCGTCATAGCCGGGGTCGCCGGGTTCGACGATGTCGCCGTGTACGGCTCCGCGCAGCCGCTCCAACAGCTGCACGTCCAGTGCTGATGTGTGGGTGGTCATGATCGCCACCGGCTTTCCGCGACTTCGGGGAACGGGTACGGGACCGTTGTAGGCACGCGGTCGGGCGTTACTCATCGTCGGAACCGCTCATTTCGCCGGAGCGGGCATGGGCAGAACAGCCCATACGTACCCGGAGCGGGTACGCGGGATCACGCGAGGCCGTGCGTGTACGCGTACGCCGTTGCCGCTGCACGTGAGGACACGTCGAGCTTGGCGAAGATGTTGTTGAGGTGCCGGGCGACGGTGTGCTCGCTGATCAACAGTTCTGCGGCGACGGACCGGTTCGTCCCGCCCGCGGCGACCAGCCGCAGCACCTGGATCTCCCGCTCGGTGAGCTCGCCCGGCTGCCGGTGGTACAGGCTGCTGAGCAGGGCCGCCGCCCGCCGCGCGTCCGGCGTGGCGCCCAGCCGTTCGAAGGCTGCCCGTGCGGCCCGCAGTTCCAGCCGGGCACCCTCGTCGTCGCCCGCGGCCCGGTCGGCGGCGGCCAGGGTCATCCGGACCTGAGCCGCCTCGTACGGGACGCCCAGTTCCAGCCACAGCGACAGCGACCGGCGCAGAAGGGGAAGCGCACGTTCGAGGTCACGGTCGGCGAATGCCACCGCACCGCCCGCCGCCGCGGCGATCGCATGCAGCATGGTCGTCGTGGACTGGCGCCGCTGCTGCCACTCGCGCGCGATGGATTCCAGTTCGTCCGCCGCCATACGGGCCTGGTCGAACTGTCTGAGGGAGAGCGAGACCTCGACCTGGCCCGCGAGCAGCCGGCAGCGCCCGAGACGGTCGGGCCGCCCATTGCCACCGTCCTCGTCCGCCAGCGCCAGCCGCAGAGCTGCGGCGGAGGAGTCGGCCTTGCCCTGGGCCAGGCGCAGCAGCGCGAGGCCCGGCTGGGGGTCACGGCCGAGCTCGTGGGCGCGGGCGTACGATGCCTCGGCCGCGGCCAGGTCGCCGCGCCGACGATGGATACCTCCGGCCAGGTAGAACGCCTCCGCAGCCATCCGCCCCTCGTAGGGCAGCAGCTCTCTGCAGGTCAGGGCGGCCTCGGTCGCGGCCTGGGGCCAGTCACCGCACAGCTCGAGCACCTCCACCCGGTGCACCCGGCACAGACCCCGGAAGTTGTTCTCCTCGGGCATCGACGCACACCAGGCCATGGCCGCGTCGGTCCACTCGACGGCCCGTTCCAGGTCGGCGGAGTACATACACTCCTGAAGGCCCAGGCAGTAGATCCACCCGGTGAACAACGAGCTGAGCTCGCCCGCCATGGTCGAGCACATGGCGTCATCGAGCAGTGCGAGCCCGTCGGCGATCCGTCCCTGCGCCAGCAGTACGCCCGCCTGCGCCTGGGTGCTCATGGCGAGGAGATCCGGGCTGCCGCAGCGCTGCGCGATACCACCCATGCGGCGGGCACAGGCCATGGCCTCGTCGAACGCGCCACGCTGCTTTGCCTCCTCTGACTCGACCCAGGCGAGATAGCAGTGCTCGACGCACTCGGGCTCGCCGCTGAGGTGCTGCCGCGCCCGGCTCAGCCAGCCCGCGGCCGCGGCTGTACGCCCCGCCAGCTGATACTCGTAGAAGAGCATCCACGCGGTGAATCCGGCCTGCCGTGCGTTGCCCGCCGTCACATAGCCGGAGTAGGCCTTGATCCTGGCTGCGATCGATTCCTCGACGCGGCTGGTCCACCAGGCGGCGTCGGCGAGTACGGCGAGATCGTCGGGGGCCATGCGGCCGGGGTCGAGGTCGCGCAGGGCGCCATACACGTCGGCCCACGCCTCGCGGGCGGCGGCGTCCCTCGCCTGCTTGATCGCTTGATCGGTACCGGTGGTCTGCTCAGCCACGCGGCGGCTCCCTTCCCGCTCTCCGCGAGCCGGACCGCCCCTCACCAGGATAGGAGCGAGCGGCTCCGGTGGGCGCGGCAGATATGCCGCATCGATTGAGAGCCCGGCTTCGGCACGCCGGGGCACCTTTGCGCGCGCCTGCCCCGGCAGCCGGCCCTGCCGCGTACGATCAACGGCGATTCATCGATCCGAGAAGGGGAGCGCGTGCAACTGAGTATGTCCATAAGGTGTTTGACGGCCGCGGGTGCCGCCATGACCGTGCTGCTCACGGGGGCGGGCACGGCCTCCGCCGCCCCCGCCGCGCCTCAGGCGTCGGCCTCGGTCCCTGCGGCCGCTGTACGTTCCGGCTCGTACGCAGGCCTGTACGCGATCGCTGATCTCTCCGCCCAGCGGCTCACCACCGCCGATCTGGTCGCCGCGGCCAAATACGGCACAGGCAGTCCCATCGACGACCCGGCCCGGGAGAAGCAGGTCCTCGACAGCGTGACGCAGCAGGCCCGCGATCTCGGTGCGGACCCCGGGGCGACGGTACGGATCTTCCGCGACCAGATCGAGGCCAACAAGCTTGTCCAGCGAGCCCTGTTCCGCCGCTGGGACGCGGATCCTTCGCAGGCCCCGACGGAACGGCCCGACCTCGCTGAGGTACGCAAGGAGATCAACCGCATCAATGCCGCTCTCGTCCGGAGCATCGCCGAGTCCGCCTCGGCCCGGCCGGCTCCGTACTGCGACGGCCTGCTGATCGCCTCGGCAGCACACGTACGGCACGAGCGGCAGCTCGACGCGCTTCACACGGTGGCGCTGGCCCGCTCGCTGCGGTCCGTCTGCGGCGACTGACCTGGGTTCGCGAGTCCGGCAGCCCCGGGCGCGCGACGGCGGGCCGGAAGGTCATTGCGCGGCCGACTCCACCGCGATCGTCCGGGCCCAGCGGTAGTCCGCCTTGCCGCTCGGCGAGCGCTGTATCTCCTGCGCGATCACCAGCTGCCGCGGGATCTTGTAGCCGGCGAGCCGGGTGCGGCAGTGCGACTGGATGTCGTCCAGCGTCGGTGTGAGCGCGCCGTCGCGGACCTGCACCACGGCCGCCACATGGTTGCCCCACCTGGTGTCCGGCACCCCGGCGACCAGCGCGTCGTACACGTCCGGATGCGACTTGAGCGCCTGCTCGACCTCCTCCGGATACACCTTCTCGCCACCGGTGTTGATGCACTGCGAGCCGCGGCCGAGAACGGTGACGATGCCCTCCTCGTCGACCGTTGCCATGTCGCCGAGCAGCACCCACCGCTCGTCGCCGCGCTGGAAGAAGGTCTCGGCGGTCTTCTCCGGGTCGTTGTAGTAGCCGAGCGGGACGTGTCCGCGCTGGGCGACGCGGCCCGGCTCGCCCGGCTTCACCGGTTCGTACGTGGCCGGGTCGACCACCGTCGTACGGGCGTTGACCCGCAGTCTGAAGCCCTTCTCCGGTCCTGAGTCGTCGGTCGCGGTGCCGTTGAAGCCGGACTCCGACGAGCCGAAGTTGTTCAGCAGCATCACATGCGGCACCAGCGCAGCGAACTGCGCGCGCACGGTATCCGACATGATCGCGCCGGAGCTCGAGACGCTGAACACCGAGGAGAAGTCGGTGCCCTTGAGCGGCCCCGAAAGCGCGTCGATCAACGGCCTCAGCATCGCGTCGCCGACCAGCGACACGCTGGTGACCTTCTCCCTCTCGATCGTGCGGAGCACTTCTTCCGGCACGAACTTGCGGTGGATGACGATCCGTTGGCCGAAGTTGAAGGCGATGAAAGCGGTGAGGGTGGAGGTGCCGTGCATCAGCGGCGGAGTGGGGAAGAAGGTGATGCCGTCACCGCCCGCGGCCACCCGCTCGGCAAGCTCCTCGGGTGCGGCAACCGGCTCGCCCGTCGGTGCGCCGCCGCCGAGCCCGGCGAAGAACAGGTCCTCCTGGCGCCACATCACGCCCTTGGGCATACCGGTGGTGCCGCCGGTGTAGATGATGAACTGGTCGTCCGCGGAGCGTGCCCCAAAGCCGCGCTCGGGTGAGGCGGCAGCCTCGGCCTCCGTGAAGGCGACGGTGGACAGCCGCGGCGAGCCGTCCGGCGGCGTACCCACGCGCACCACATGCCTCAGCTTCGGCGTCTGCGGCAACGTGGCCGCGACCCGCTCGGTGAACTCCGCGTCGAAGACGAGCGCGGCGAGATCGGCGTCGCGGTAGAGGTAGACCAGCTCCTCCTCCACATACCGGTAGTTGACGTTGACCGGGACGATCCGTGCCTTGAGGCAGCCGAGCACGGTCTGCAGATACTCGATGCCGTTGTAGAGATGCAGGCCGAGATGCTCGCCGGGCTCGATGCCCGCATCGATCAGATGGTGTGCCACGCGATTGGCCGCCGCGTCGAGTTCCGCGTAGCTGAGCCTGCGCTCGGCGCCCGTACCGGGATGGTCGATGTACACGAGCGCCTCGCGGTCCGGCACCACATCGACGACCGATTCGAACAGGTCGGCAAGGTTGTACTCCACCGTTCCTCCTGACCCCCGGCGACACCCGGCGAACTTCGGCTCGGCGGTCATTAGAGCGCCGGTCGGCACAACTGGGAAGGGGTGCCGCAGAAGAAATCTGACTGTCTGTCAGAAAACTATTGAACTGGACCCCGGCCTACTGCAACCTGTTCTAGGTCTTGAGACGGGAGGTCTGCACATGGGACAACACGGTGGTACCGAACACGGTGGTACCGAACACCTCACCGTGCAGCGCGAAGGCGCCACGCTGGTGCTCACCTTGAACAGGCCCGAGGCGAAGAACGCGCTCTCGATGCCGATGCTGGTCGGTCTGCACGACGGCTGGCTGGAGGCGGACGAGGACGACGCGATCCGCTCCATCGTGCTGACGGGCGCGGGCGGCTCCTTCTGCGCCGGCATGGATCTGAAGGCCCTCGCGGGCAGGGGGATGGAAGGAGAGCACTACCGGGACCGGATGAACGCCGACCCGGATCTGCACTGGAAGGCGATGCTGCGCCATCACCGGCCCCGTAAACCGGTGATCGCCGCCGTCGAGGGGTACTGCGTCGCCGGCGGCACCGAGATCCTCCAGGGCACCGACATCCGGGTCGCGGGCGAGAGTGCCACCTTCGGCCTCTTCGAGGTCAAGCGGGGCCTCTTCCCGATCGGTGGCTCGACCGTACGGCTTCAGCGCCAGATACCACGGACGCATGCCCTGGAAATGCTGCTCACCGGCCGCCCGTACAGCGCGCAAGAGGCGCATCGGATCGGACTCATCGGCCATGTCGTCCCCGACGGCACCACGCTGGAGAAAGCCCTCGCCATCGCCGAGCAGATCAACGCCTGCGGACCGCTCGCCGTCGAGGCCGTGAAGGCATCGGTCTACGAGACCGCCGAGCTGACCGAGACCGAGGGCCTGGCCGCCGAGCTGAAACGCGGCTGGCCGATTTTCGACACCGCCGATGCCAAGGAAGGCTCCCGCGCCTTCGCCGAGAAGCGCCCGCCGGTCTTCCGGCGCGCCTGACCAAGGGAGATGCCAGATGCCCGAGCTCCTCAGTGCACCGCTGGTCGTCGAGTTCCCGTTCACCCGCTCCCTCGGCCCTGTACAGAGCGCTTTCCTCACCGGACTGCGCGAGCGCACCGTACTCGGCGTGCGGACCAGTGACGGCAAGGTCCTCGTACCACCCGTCGAGTACGACCCCGCCACCGCCGAGGAGATCCGCGAACTGGTCGAGGTCGGCGCCACCGGAACCGTCACCACCTGGGCCTGGAACCCCAGCCCGCGCCGCGACCAACCGCTGACGACGCCCTTCGCCTGGGTGCTGGTGAAGCTCGACGGCGCCGACACCTCGCTCCTCCATGTCCTCGACGCACCGGGCCCCGACGACATACGCAGCGGAATGCGCGTCCGTATCCGCTGGGCCGAGGAGCGCACAGGAGCCATCACCGACATCGCCTGCTTCGAGCCGGCCGACAGCGAGCCGGCCACTCACGTCACCGGGCACAGCGGCGTGTTCGACGAAGCGGTCACCGCCATCGTGACTCCCGCCCGGCTCGACTACACCTACTCGCCGGGCCGCGCCCAGTCCGGCTACATCAACGCCCTCGCGGGACGCAGGACCGTCGGCGAGCGCTGCCCGAACTGCCGGAAGGTGTACGTCCCGCCCCGTGGCGCCTGCCCCACCTGCGGCGTCGCCACCACCGAGCAGGTCGAGGTCGGGCCGCGCGGCACCGTCACCACCTACTGCATCGTCAACATCAAGGCTGCGCATACGGCGAATCTCGACATCGAAGTGCCGTACGTCTACGCGCACATCGCCCTCGACGGCGCCGACCTCGCCCTGCACGGACGCATCGGCGGCATCCCGTACGACCAGGTGCGCATGGGCCTGCGCGTCGAACCGGTGTGGACGTCAAGCAGCCGCCACCCCGACCACTACCGGCCCACCGGCGAGCCGGACGCCGACTACGACCAGTACAAGGAGCTGCTCTGATGCGATACGCCAGGGACGTGGCCATCGTCGCCTTCGCGCAGACGGACACGCTGCGGCGCACCGACGAGCTCTCCGAGGTCGAGATGGTGATGCCGGTGCTGCACGACGTGCTGCGGCAGACCGGACTGCAGACCAGCGACATCGGCTTCACCTGCTCCGGCTCCACCGACTATCTCGCCGGCCGGGCATTCTCCTTCACCATGGCCCTCGACGGCGTCGGCGCCTGGCCGCCGATCTCGGAGTCCCATGTGGAGATGGACGGCGCCTGGGCGCTCTACGAGGCCTGGGTGAAGATCCTCACCGGCGAGGCGGACACCGCCCTCGTCTACGCCTACGGCAAGTCCTCGCCGGGCGAGGTGCGCGATGTACTGACCCGCCAGCTCGACCCGTACTACGTCGCGCCGCTCTGGCCCGACTCGGTCGCGCTCGCCGCACTCCAGGCACAGGCGCTGATCGACGCCGGCGCGGCGGACGAGCCCGCGCTCGCCGCCGTCGCGGCCCGCAGCCGCACCGACGCCTCGGACAACCCGCACGCTCAACTGAAGGGTCCGGTTCCGTCGGGCGAGTACCTCGTCCGGCCGTTGCGGACCGGGGACTGCCCGCCCATCGGCGACGGCGCGACCGCGGTGATCCTCGCGGCCGGGGACCGGGCCCACGAGCTGTGCGAGCGCCCCGCCTGGATCCGCGGCATGGACCACCGCATCGAGCCGCACAGCCTCGGCGTACGCGACCTCACCGACTCGCCATCCACCCGCATCGCCGCCGAACACGCCGGAGCCTTCGAACGGCCGGTGGACACCGCCGAACTGCACGCCCCCTTCAGCTCCCAGGAAGTCGTCCTGCGCCGCACCCTCAAGCTCAACGACAGCGTGAGGGTCAACCCGTCCGGCGGAGCGCTCGCCGCCAACCCGGTCATGGCCGCGGGCCTCATCCGCCTCGGCGAGGCCGCCGCCCGTATTCACCGCGGCGAGTCCGACCGGGCGCTCGCCCACGCCACCTCCGGCCCCTGCCTCCAGCAGAATCTGGTCGCCGTACTCGAGGGAGAGTCATGACCAGGGCCGCGACATCCAAAGAGTGCGTGGCTGTCGTGGGTATCGGCCAGACCAAGCACGTCGCCGCCCGCCGGGACGTCTCCATCGCCGGTCTGGTACGCGAAGCGGCCCGGCGGGCCCTCGATGACGCCCAGCTGACCTGGGCGGACATCGACGCCGTCGTCATCGGCAAGGCTCCCGACTTCTTCGAGGGCCTGATGATGCCTGAGCTCTATCTCGCCGATGCGCTGGGCGCGGTCGGCAAGCCGATGCTGCGCGTGCACACCGCGGGCTCGGTCGGCGGCTCCACCGCGCTCGTCGCCTCCAGCCTGGTGGCCTCCCGCGTGCACAGCACCGTGCTCACCCTCGCCTTCGAGAAACAGTCCGAGTCCAATGCCATGTGGGGCCTGTCCCTGCCGATCCCGTTCCAGCAGCCGCTGCTGGCGGGCGCGGGCGGCTTCTTCGCCCCGCACGTACGGGCGTACATGCGCCGCACCGGTGCCCCCGACACGGTCGGCTCGCTCGTCGCGTACAAGGACCGCCGCAACGCCCTGAAGAATCCGTACGCCCATCTCCATGAGCACGACATCACGCTGGAGAAGGTTCAGGCGTCCCCGATGCTCTGGGACCCGATCCGCTACTCCGAGACCTGCCCGTCCTCCGACGGCGCGTGCGCGATGATCCTCACCGACCGTGCGGGCGCGGCCCGTTCACCGCAGCCGCCCGCGTGGATGCACGGCGGCGCGATGCGCAGCGAGCCCACGATGTTCGCCGGCAAGGACTTCGTGTCGCCGCAGGCCGGCAAGGACTGTGCGGCCCATGTCTACCGGCAGGCAGGGATCGCCGACCCGCGCCGAGAGATCGACGCCGTCGAGATGTACGTCCCGTTCTCCTGGTATGAGCCGATGTGGCTCGAGAACCTGGGCTTCGCCGCCGAAGGCGAGGGCTGGAAGCTCACCGAGTCCGGCGTCACCGAACTCGACGGCGATCTGCCCGTCAACCCGTCGGGCGGGGTGCTGTCCACCAACCCCATCGGTGCCTCCGGCATGATCCGTTTCGCCGAGGCAGCCCTCCAGGTGCGCGGCCGGGCCGGCGAGCACCAGGTCGAGGGAGCCCGTAAAGCACTGGGACACGCCTACGGCGGCGGAGCACAGTTCTTCTCCATGTGGCTGGTCGGCGCCGAACCGCCCACGACATGATCCGTCCCCCTGCAGGGGCGCGTCACGTCGGACAGGCCGCGGTCCCTCTTCCGCGGCCTGTCCGTGACCGGAGACGGTCGCTAGTCTGAGGCCCGGACGACGAACCGGGAGGAGCACGGACGTGGCCGAGAGCATGACCACCACGCAGATGTTTTCGGGCTGGGACAAGCCCGAACTCGACCTCAGCAATGCCGACTGGCAGTCGAGCAGCCAGGGAACGGGGGACGTCCAGATCGCCTTCGTCGAGGGATTCATCGCCATGCGCAACGGTGGCCGGCCGGAGAGCCCGTCGCTGATCTTCAGCCCGGCCGAGTGGCGCGCCTTCGTCATCAACGCCCGCGACGGGGAGTTCGACCTCACGTGACGGTCATGTGACCGTCTGAGCCGCCTTCTCCGTCCTCTTCGCGCGGACGTCGACGACGGCGTACGGCAGACCGGGCAGCAACAGCACAAGCGTGCCCCAGAGAGGCAGGTCGAACAGCGACTCGTCGCCGGCCAGCCGGTCGGTGATCACCATGACCGGCAGGCCGACCACGAAGGCGAGCAGCCAGCCCTTGCGTATGCCGAGGCTGCCGCGGCGCAGCTCCCAGGCCACGGTGACCGCCGCGACGGCGGCGTAGAAGGCGATACGGCTCGGGAGCACAGGCAGCACCGTGCTCCACCGGAGCAGGTGCCCGAGCAGCAGCACCACGCCGAGAACGAAGGAAACCATGGCGGCCATCCGCAGCAGCCGGTACGGCAGCGGGCGGTGGGCCCGGGCCCGGGACGCGGCGAACGCCGTGATGTCCTGACCGACGACGTCCTTCGGGTTGCGCCCGGCCGCCTCGGCGTCCGCGAGTTCCTTGGAGAGCTTTTTGAGCAACTCCCGTACGGAGGCCTCGTCGAGGCCCCGGTACTCCCAGTTGCTGCGGCACACCGCCAGCACATCGTCGTTCGTCATTCCGCGATTCCCCCCGTGGTCCGGTGTAGAGCATCCCGACGATACTTGTGCGGTCCGTACTGCTTCAGTGCGGCCCTGCCGTTTTCGCCATGACCGCGCGGGCCGTACGGCCAGGACTGCCCAGCCCCGCGGACGGGTTCGGCGCCGCGGCTCTCGGCATGCGCGCCGGGCTTTGAACGCGGCGACGGAGTTTCCCGTATCTCTCTGCGCACACCGGAACCGGGGGTGCGCAGCTTTCCCACGAGGATTCCGTTCCGAGACTGTGAGGGATCAGCCCATGAATGAGCCCACCAATCCTCCTCTCCAAGCTCTTCCGGACGGCGAGGCCGAACTCCGCCTGGTGGTCCGTCTGCAGTGGGAGGACGTTGCGGCGCTGGGGCAGGAGGCCGGCCGGCTGGCTGCTCAGATGCAGCGTCCGGTGAGTCTCGACGAGGCCGCCAGCCATCGGCTGCGTACGCGGTCGGCATCCCACGCACGACCTGCACCGGAGCGGACTCAGCACGGTGCACCCTCCTCGGTGTCGTCCCTCACGGCTCGCACACCCGGTGAGCACGCCCGGCAGGCCATAGAGAAGATCAACGGGTCTGTCGCCACCGGGCTCGGCCCCACCCAGACCTCGGCCTGACGGGCCGGCGGAGCACTCCGCACAACCGCGTTTCGCAAGGCCGGTCCGCGCACGGCCTCGCGGGCGTACCCTGAGGTGCCTCGAGGACGTACGTCCGGCAGCCCCCTTGCCGCGCCGGACGCACGCCCCGGCCGTGGGGGTGCACCATGACGCGACGCGCCGGCAGAAACAGGCGTCGGCTCTTCGAGCGCGAAGCCGAACTGGCCGCTGTTGACGAAGCATTGAGCGAGCTGGTCGGCCTCCATCCGCAGGACGCGGAACCTCCCGAGCGCCCGCGCGGCGCACTGCTCGCCTTTGCGGGCCACGCGGGCCTCGGTAAGACGACCCTCCTGACCGAGGTCCGCCACCGCGCTGCCGCAAAGGGCTGCACCGTGCTCTCCGCGCGCGGCGGCGACCAGGAACAGCGCGTCGCCTTCCATGTCGCCCGCCAGCTCATCCAGCCGCAGCTCGCCGGCTCCTCCGACACCGCACTCCGTCTGCGGCTGGGGAGTTGGTACGCCATCGTCGGCCCCGCACTCGGCCTGTGCACCGCGGAGGCGGGCGCCCCGCCCGACCCGCAGGGTCTGCGCGACGGCCTCGACTGGGTCCTCACGCATCTCGCCGTCCAGGGCGCCCCGCTCGTCCTCGTCCTCGACGACGCACACTGGGCCGATCCGGAGTCGCTGAGCTGGCTCGCTGCCTTCGCGCCGCGCGCCGAAGAACTGCCGATGCTGCTCGTCGTCGCCTACCGACCCGAGGAACTACCCGACCACGCCCAGCAGTTCCGCGGACTCCCCGGCCGGGCCGGACACCGTCCCATCGACCTCGAACCCCTCACGGCACCGGCCGTCGGCCGGCTCGTACGCGACCGGCTCGGCGCCCACGCCGACGACGCGTTCTGCCGCGAATGCTGGGCCGTCACCGCGGGCAACCCCTTCGAAGCCGTCGAACTCACGGCCAAAGTCCACGACCGGGGACTCGAACCCAACGAGGCCGGCGCCCACCTCCTGCGCGACCTCGCCGCCGCCGTCAAAGGCAGCGGACTCGTCACCCGCCTGGACCGCCTCGGCACCTCCACCGTGCGTCTCGCCTGGGCCGGCGCCGTACTCGGCACCGAAATCCCGCCCGCCCTCGCCGCCGCCGTCGCGGGCCTCGGCAGCGAAACGGCCGCCGACGCCGCCGACCAGCTGCGCGACGCCCGTATCCTCACCGGCTCCGACACCCTCGAATTCGTCCACCCTCTGATCGCCACCGCCGTCTACCGCGCCATCCCCGATGCCGTGCGTGTCGCCCTGCACGGCCAGGCCGCCTGGTCCGTCGTCGACGCCGGACTCGGCTCCACCGCAGCAGCCCGGCACCTCATGGAGACCCACCCCGAAGGCGACCCCTGGGTCGTCCACCATCTGCGCCAGGCCGCCCGCGAGACCCTGCGCGCCGGAGCCCCCGACGCCGCCCGCCGCCATCTCGCCCGCGCCCTGCGCGAACCCCCACCCTTCGAGGACCGGGCCGCCGTCCTGTACGAACTCGGCTGCGCCTCCCTGCTCACCGAACCCGCCACCACCGTCAACCATCTGCGCGCGGCCCTCGAAGAGCCCATCGCCGACCCCGCCCTGCGCCAGGGCATCGTCTACCGCCTCTCCCAGGTCCTCGCCCACAGCGACCGCCTCGGCGAGGCCTCCGACACCCTGGCCCGCGAAGCCCGCCGCACCACCGACCCGCGCGCCCGGCTGCGTATGCAGGCAGAGAATTTCATGTGGGACGCCTTCCATGCCGACGAGCCCGACTCGCCCGCCCGCTCCAGGCGGCTGGCCCGCCTCGCCGACCGGCTCACCGGACGAGACCTCACCGAGCGCTACATCATCGGCCTCCGCGGCTGGGACGCCATGCTGCGCGCCGAACCCGCCTCCGTCGCCCTCCGCCACGCCGAACGCGCCCTCGACGGCGGACTGGGCTGGGCCGCCGAGGACCGCGGCTTCGAAGTTCCGGTCCTGGTCGCCCTCACCTTTCTCTACGCCGACCGCCCGGGCCGTGCCGAGGAGTTGTTCGCGGTCGGCACCGCGGAGTTCGAACGCCAGGGCTGGCGCGGCGCGCACCTCTCGTTCGCGTACACCCTCCTCGCCTACATCCGCTTCCGGCGCGGACGTTTGGCGGAGGCGGAGGACTTCGTACGGGCCGGGCTGCGGCTCGCCGAACGGGTTGGTCCCCGTACACCCGTCGAGTGGTACGCGCTCGGCACGCTCGTCGAGGTCCTGCTCGCCCGGGGACGTACCGACGAGGCCGTACGGGTCGCACAGGACCACGGCTTCGGCGAACCCTTCCCCGCGGCTGTGACCTTCCCCGACTCCCAGACCGTGTACGGCGAACTGCTGCTCGCCTGCGGCCGCCCGAAGGAGGCGGCCGTGGAACTGGCCGCGGCCGGCCGACGGCTCGACCCGCGTGGCATGCGCAACCCCGCCTGGTGTCCCTGGCAGCTCCACCTCGCCCTCGCGGAGGCGCACGACGCTCCGGAACGTGCCCGGGAGACCGCCCTCGAAGCGGTGGGCCGCGCCCGCAGGTTCGCCACGGCCTCGGCGATCGGCCAGGCGCTGCGCGTCGCCGCCGAAGTCTCCGGCGGCACCGAACGCACCGCCTTCCTCGAAGAGGCCGTGTTCCGGCTGGAGCGCTCACCCGCCGCGTACGAACTGGCCCGCGCCCTCGTCGACCTCGGCACGCACCTGCGCCGTACCGGTCGTCCGCAGGAAGCCGCCGAGCACCTCTACCGGGGTCTCGATGCGGCCGGGCAGTGCGGCGCGGACGGGCTCGCGGAGACGACCCGTGACGAACTCGCCGCCGCCGGGTTGCGCCCGCGGCAGCTGCGTGCCATCGAGACCGACGCCCTCACCGCCCGCGAACGGACCGCGGCCGTGCTGACGGTCAAGGGACGCGACACCGCCGCCGTGGCGGCCACCCTCCATGTCGACGAGCAGGCCGTGACCAGGTTGCTCTCCGCCGTCTACCGCAAGGTGGGCACCGATGCGGCGGGCCTGGCGGAGGCCCTCGGCGACGGTCTCGCCGACACCCTGGACGGCTCTCGTGCACGGTGACAGACGGCGTCCAAGAGGCACCGGGCCCCGGCTCGGCCGGGCCCGCCCGGACACGTACCATGGCGGTATGTCCTTCCTCCGCCGCCGCAGCGCCGCCACCCCCGCGGGCCCGGACTTCGATGTCCTGGCCATGGACCCGGGGGACTGGCCCGGCAATCTCGGCGCCGGGCTCCTTCCCGCTCCCGACGGCACCTGCCAGGGCGTCTTCCTGCGGTACGACCTGTTCGGCGGCCGCGGCCCCGCGATGATCATCGGCAATCTGCCGGAGGGCTCGCCGGCCCGCGACATCGAAGAGGGCGAGATCCCCTTCGAGGTGGCGCAGCTGCTGCTCGCGCTGGAGAACGACGAGCCCGTCGATGTGGTGGACGTCGAGGACATGCCGGTGATGCAGGGCGACAACCTGCTGATCGTGCGGCGTCTCAAGCTCTCCGAAAGCCGTATCTCCTGCGTCCAGTTCGACCGCAGCGACAATGTCCTGGTCACCATCGCCAGCTGGGACCGGCCGATCACGGACGATCTGTACGCACTGCTCAAGCCGCTGCCCGCGGAGCTGTTCCAGCAGGGCTGAGAACCCCGGGCCGCCCACCGTCCGGCGGCACGGCCCGCCGCGATCGTCCGCACGGTGGGCCGCAACGGCCGGTGCTGTGTTCCGACGGTGCTGTGTTCCGACGGTGCTGTGTTCCGACGGTGCTGTGTTCCGACGGTGCTGTGTTCCGACGGTGCTGTGTTCCGACGGTGCCGTGTTCTGGCCATGCTGTGTTCCGACGGTGCCGTGTTCTGGCCATGCTGTGTTCCGACCGTGCTCTGTGCTGTACGCGCTACGTCCTGACGGCAGGCATCCGGGCGAACAGCGTCAGGGCACGGGCCGCCGAAGTGCCCGGTCCGGAGGGGCCGTTCAGCCGCCACGGAGCGGCATGTCCGGCCCGCAGATCCTCCTCGCGATAGCGCCTGCAGCCGCGGTGCCAGGTCAGGATCCCGGACATCCAGTTCTCCAGCTCGTGGACATAGCCGTCCAGGATCTCCCGGGTCTCGTCATCCAGGCCGAGGTCGTCGTAGAGCTGCGGCAGCTCATGCGCGGCGATGTGCTGGAACTGCCGCATCCGCGAGTTCATCAGATCGCCGACGATCGACACTCCCGTCGGGTAGTCGACGCCGAAGAAGTTCTGCACGACCAGGACCGCGTTGTGCACCTCGCCCTCGTACTCGATCTCCTTCTGGTACGAGAAGAGATCGTTGAGGAGCGTGGCCTGGTCCATGGCGGCGTTCTCCAGCGAGCGGACGGGACCGCTGAGATAGATCTCCTCGGGCACCCGTTCGCCGTGCCGGATCCGGCACAGCCTCGTCG
The DNA here is from genome assembly GCF_040651435.1 of Streptomyces sp. NPDC048479. Taxonomy (NCBI): domain Bacteria; kingdom Bacillati; phylum Actinomycetota; class Actinomycetes; order Kitasatosporales; family Streptomycetaceae; genus Streptomyces; species Streptomyces sp. NPDC048479. The sequence continues at coordinate 22,868 of NZ_JBEZKA010000013.1, read as the reverse complement.
TCATCTCGGCGCCGAAAGTGTGACGTCGCATCTCGATGTAGTCCACCGGATCCGGGATGCGGTGCTGTGCCTGATTGGCCAGCTCCCACAGCCAGGACGCCGTCATGATCTCCACGGACTCGCGGAAGGTGCGGCGGTCCTTGGCGGACATCGGGCCCGCCGTGCGCTGCCACAGATCGTCCAGACCGCGTTCCATCGCGCTGGAGGGGTCCGGTGCCGGTGAGCCGTCCACCGGCATGAACAACGAGAGCCGCTCGTTGGCGGCCCGCGCGCCGGCCAGATCGCGGGAGCGTCCGTACGCTGCGGGGAAGAGGTCGTCCCCGTACGTGCCCCAGGTCAGCCACGCCGACGACAGATCGAGCTCGTCGGGCGTCGCTTCCGGGTGGAGCCCCGCCGCGCAGAGCGGGAAGTCGAAGCCCGCCACCTTCCGCTCGTCCCAGACGTGCGAACCGGGCAGCCCCGGCTGAGCTTCCAGCATGCCCATCCGGCGGGCCCACTCTGCCGTCCGGACCCGCGAGCCCTCCAGATGAGGACTGAGCGTCGTCTTGAACGGCATAAAGAATTCCGGCAGTTGGGACGGCCCCACCCGCTGGTGCGGCAGATGGGTGAGACTGCGCCACCGGGCGGCCTCCGCGCGCGGAGTGAGCCGGATAGCCGCGGCCATCCCGGAGGCGCCCCCCGGGAGCCCCGGGCCGGGCTGTGCGTCCTCGTTCATATAGCGGCTGGAGCGCATGTGCCACTCATGGCCGCCGGACTGCCAGTCCTGCAGACCCTTCACATAGGCCAGCACAGCGGCGGTCCCCGCCGGATCGAGGCCCATATCGGTGCAGAGCGGCCCCAGTTCGGTGAAGAAGGTGTTCTCGAACTGCTGCAGCCGTGAGGTCAGCAGATCATTGACCGCCTCGGCCGCCTCCTGGGTCGTACAGCCCAGAAAGGTCTCCAGTACCAGTACGCCATTGCTGTTCTCGCCCTCGGCCTCGACCTCGCGCTGGTACGAGAAGAGGTCGTTGCGCAGATGCACACCGTCCGAGAAGGCGTCCCGCAGGACCCGCAGCGGCCGGGAGTCCGCGACGGACTCCGGGACCTCGGCCCGCGCCACGTACTCCACAAGACATGCCGACCAGGGAGCGCCACCCACCTTGCGGCGCATCTCGATGTACTCGACGGGGTTGGCGATGCGCCCCTCGTTGATGTTGGACAGTTCCCAGAGGGATTCGTTCAGCAGATTCTCGGTGGCCTCGGCGAACCGGACCCGCCAGCCGTCGGACATGCTGGGCACGGTCCGCACCCACAGATCGGCGAGACCCGCCTCGACCGGGTTGGTGGGCTCGGGCGTACCCGCCGAAAGATCCATCGGCATGAAGGCCGGCAGCCGGTCCAGATATGCCTTCCCACCGTCGCGGTCCTGGCTGCGCTTGAAGATCTCCAGGAAGTGGTCGTCGAAGAAGAAGACCCACACATACCAGTCGGTCACCAGGGAGAGCGCGTCGGCGTCGCAGTCGGGATGGGTGTACGAGCACAGCAGGGCGTAGTCGTGCGCGTCGAGGTCGCTCTCCTCCCAGATGCCGGAACCCTCCAGCATCTTCATCCGATGCGCCCACTCCTTGGTGTGCCGTCGCGCCGCCTCGAGATGCGGATTGCGCCGCGCCGGGTACGGAACGTAGAAGTCCGGCAGTACGAAGGGCTGTGCCATGTGCGCCAGGGCCTTTCGGTGAGCATCCGCGCGCGACAGCGCGGACCGGAGGTGGACGGCCCAGCCCTACCCGTCGCCCGTACGGCCCACGCTCCACGGCAATTAGTCACACAAGCCCGCAAGAGAGAGGCGGTGCGCCACCGGACCCCACGAACGGTGGCGCACCGCGGCTACTTCAGTACGCGCACGTCGGACGCCTTCACAAAGGCGACCCGGTGCCCGAACTGGATCTCGTAGTAGGCCTCCGTGCCGCGCACCACCCGGTGCCCGGCGGTGTCGAACGTCGGCGCGTACAGGTACTCGCCCAAAGTCCGGTCACCGACCACGTACCGCTGGCCGGCGAGAAGCTTGTACGGCAGCGGGGAGATCGGCTGCACCGGCACATCGGTGGGGTACGCCGCGGGCTCCGGATAGGCCCGCCCGTACACCGGAATCTCCGCCACGCCCTCCTTCGGCGTGAGCACCCAGCCCCGGGCGCCGACCGCCGTCGGCTGCTTGCGCGGGTTGTGGAACCAGGCCTGCTGGCCCAGGTACCAGATCGCCGTCCAGTCGCCCTGGCGCCCGGCGACCGCGTACTGCTGGCCGGTCGAGGCACGGGCGCCGGTGTCATTGACGTCGATGGTGGAGTCCTGTCCGCCCGGACGCAGACCGACGTCCTTGACGAGCGGGGCGTCCTCGGCGGGCGCGATGTGCAGCCGGACCGCGCCCGACCCGTGCGGCACACACGCCTGTCCGGCAGTCGCGCAGCCCGTGTACACCGGCTGGTTGCTCAGGTAGTCGGGGCGGATGGTCACCACACCACTCGCCGGTCCGGCGGTTCGCCTGAGGGGGTTGCCGAGCAGCTGGAAGTAGTGGGACCAGTCCCAGTACGGGCCCGGGTCGGTGTGCATCCCACGGATGGTCGCGGCGGTCGTGCCCGGCACATTGTCGTGACCGAGGATGTGCTGGCGGTCCAGCGGAATGTCGTACCGCTTCGACAGATACCTCACCAGCCGGGCGGACGAGCGGTACATCGCCTCCGTGTACCAGGCGTCCGGCGAAACCAGGAAGCCCTCGTGCTCCAGGCCCACCGACTTGGCGTTCACGTACCAGTTGCCGGCCTGCCAGGCCACGTCCTTGAGCGGCACGTGCTGGGCGACGTGCCCGTCCGAGGAGCGCAGGGTGTACTGCCAGGAGACATACGTCGGGTCCTGCACCAGCTTCAGAGTGGTGTCCCAGGAGCCCTCGGTGTCATGGATGACGATGTACTTCACCGACTGGGACGCGGGCCGGTCCGCCAGGTCGTGGTTGCCGTAGTCGCCGTCGCCGAACTCCTCGTACGGCGCGGGGATCCACTCGCAGGCCACCGTCCGAGGGCACTCGGTCTTCTTGGCGTCAGCCGTGCGCAGCCCGAGCCGTGCCGCCTGCGCAGGGTCGGGGGCCGCGGCCGGGTCGGCCGCGAGCGCGACCCGCTGCCCGCTGTCGGTGACGCGCGTCTGGCCCACGCGGATCACGTCGAAGACATCGTTGGCGTACGTCGTGGCGGTCGCAGTGTCGTCCGCGCCGGAGAACCGAGCCACCGCGCCGAACCAGTCGGCAGGGTTCTCGCTCAACGGCAGGCCCAGCTTCTTCTGCGCGTCGGCGAGCAGAGCCGCACCGCCGCGCACATTGGCGGCCGGACTGTCGCGCAGCTGTTCGGCGGAGATCCCAGAGAGCTCGACCGCACGGTCCAAGGTCCTCAGCCGGGCCGGGAGTTCGGACGCCTTGGGCAGAGCGGCCTCGGTGATCGTCCGGGCCGGACGCGCCTCGTCGCCGCGCGCGTCCTCGGTGCCGTGCGAATGGTGCGGCGCCTCGGCGAGCGCCGTCCTGGCATCGGTCAGATGCATTGGCCCATAACCGCCGGTGACGCTCGCCGCACCGCCGTGCGTATCCCAGCGGGACTGCAGATAGGAAACGCCGAGCAGCACGCTCTGCGGCACACCGTACTGGGCGGCCGCCGCGGCGAAGTCGTGCTGCAGCGCGCCGGACGAGGGCCGCTCCGCGGTCGCGGACGGGCCGGTCGAGACCAGTGGTAGCAGCAGGGCGGCGGAGGCCACCGCGCTCCCTGCTCTCAGCATGCGGCGACGGGCGCCTCTCAGTCGTGCGGGGGCGGATCCTTGCAAGGCAGCCTCCAGGGACGGATGGTGCGCGACGGGCCTGCGGGGTCGGACCCGACTACAGGGGTATCGGCTCCCGGACGATCCGTCAATCATGCTCAGCCGTAAGGATTTCGCACGTCAGCGCGGGTGCCGTGGAGTTTCGCGGTGAGGGGCCGCGGGCCTGCGGGGCGTCAGTGGCCTGGACCAATATCCGTATACGGAAGGAGAGTTGGACCATCCCGGCGTGGGGTCACGAGAGCCGCCGCGCGCTCGCCCGTCGGGCAGACACATCGGGCAGACACATGCCGTTTGCCACACCCTCTGGCCACGTTCCACAACCACCCGAGCACCACAGTGCGCTACGCGCCCAGTGTGTCGGCACTGGGCGCGTAGCGCACTTCCCTCTTGTGGTGGCCGGTCAGCGGGTGCCGACCGCAGCGCGCACAGCCCGCCGTGCCATCGCGCAGTCATCGTGCAGCCGCCGCAGCAGCAGCCGCTGTTCCTCACCGGCCGACAGTCCACCGGGCGGCACATGACCGGCACCCGCAGGTGCCGCCTCGCGCATCGTCCGCTGCACAGCCGTCTCGTAGGTACGGATCTCCCGTGTCAGCACCAGCATCAGATTCACCAGGAACGCGTCCCGCGCAGCCGTTCCCGCCTGCTGCGCCAGCTGACTGATCTGCCGACGCGCTACCGGTGCATCACCCAGCACCGACCACAGCGTCGCCAGGTCGTAGCCGGGCAGATACCAGCCGGCGTGCTCCCAGTCGACCAGCACGGGACCCGCAGGCGACAGCAGGATGTTGGAGAGCAGCGCATCGCCGTGACAGAACTGTCCCATCCCCTGCCGTCCGCCCGCGTGCGCGAGACCGTGCAGGAGTTTCTGCAGGTCGCCGAGGTCACGGTCGGTGAACAGGCCCAGCTCGTGATAGCGCGAGATCCGGGGCGCGTAGTCGAGCGGGGCGTCGAACATCCCGGCCGGCGGCCGCCAGGCGTTGAGGCGGGCGATCGCGCCGAGGGCGGCCCGTACATCGGCACGGGGCGGAGCCTCGGCCGGGTGCCGTGCAAGGGCCGCCGCCCGGCCCGGCATCCGCTCGATCACCAGTGTGCAGTTGTCGGGATCCGCGGCGATCAGCCGCGGGGCCCGCACCGGTGGGCGGTGCCGGACGAAGGCGCGATAGGCAGCTATTTCGTAACGGAACCGCTCGGCCCAGACGGGCGAGTGGTCCAGTAAGCATTTGGCAACGGCCGTGGTGCGTCCTGTGGTTCCGACGAGCAGTACGGAACGTCCGCTCCGGCGCAGCACCTGAACCGGATTGAACTCCGGGCAGATCCGGTGCACCGCCGCGATCGCCATCCGCAGCTGCGCGCCCTGAGGGCCGGACAAGTCGATTCTCCCGCTGAGGGGTTGGCTGACCATCCCCACCGGCCGTTGAACCCGACCGGCGTGAGTGGGGTCGAGATACGGTCCGGTGCCGGCCGGGACAGCCGAGGAGCGCTGCGGCCGGGGCGGAGCGGACACGGAGGACGATGCTGTGTACATGCGGGTTACAGATCCCTTCGCGTGCCGACAAGTTGCGTAAGCGGCCCCGCCCCGGCAACCGATCGGCACCCTGGGGAATGCGTCCGGCTGCCGGGCCGAGGTGGCGCGTTCCTACGTGACACCCGGTCGCGGGTGGCACACCATCTGGCGCACCCTGGCGAACCCTGGCGAATAGTCGCCAGGCATCTGACAGGGGGTTACTGTCAACTCAGCCGAGAACCTGGGGGCTTGACGTGACCGGAGAACCCAACACCCGCCTCTACGACTTGTTCGGCCTGGCCGGCTGGTCGAAGGGGGAGCTCGCGAGACTCGTGAACCGGCAGGCGGCGGCCATGGGCCACCCTCAGCTGGCGACCGACACCTCGCGGGTGCGGCGTTGGATCGACATGGGGGAGTCCCCGCGCGATCCCGTGCCGCGAGTGCTGGCAGCTCTGTTCACCGAGCGACTCGGTCGTGTCGTGACCATCGAGGACCTCGGGTTCGTACGGATCGGGCGAGCGGGTAGACGGCGGGACGTCCAGGGAGCTGACAACCCTGACGGCCTTCCGTGGGCGCCGGAACGGACGGCGGCGGTCCTCACCGAATTCACGGGAATGGACCTCATGCTCAACCGACGCGGCCTGGTGGGCGCGGGCGCCGCGCTCGCCGCAGGCTCCGCACTCAGCAGCGCCATGCACGACTGGCTGCACACCGACCCCGCACTCGCTCAGGACGCACCCCGTATCGACAGTCCCCTGCACGCCGACCCCGCTGGGTTCGACCGCTATGAGGCCGCCCCCATCGGGTCGCAGGAGATCGAGGCACTGGAGCGTTCCGTCGAAGTGTTCCGCGCCTGGGACGCCGCCCGTGGCGGCGGGCTCCAGCGCAAGGCCGTTGTGGGTCAGCTCAACGAAGTGGGCGGCATGCTCGCCTACCGACACCCCGACCATCTCCAGCGGCGCCTGTGGGGCGTTGCCGCCAACCTTGCCGTACTCGCCGGCTGGATGTCCCACGACGTCGGCCTCGAACCCACCGCCCAGAAGTACTTCGTCATCGCCGCCCACGCGGCACGCGAGGGCGGCGACCGCCCGCGCGCCGGCGAAGCGCTCTCCAGGGCCGCCCGCCAGATGGTCCACCTGGGCCGTCCTGACGACGCCCTGGACCTGATGAAGCTCGCCAAGTCGGGCTCCGGGGAACAGATCCTGCCGCGCACCCAGGCGATGCTGCACACCATCGAAGCCTGGGCACAGGCCTCCATGGGCCGCGGTCAGGCCATGCGTCGCACCCTCGGCGAGGCCGAGGACCTGTTCGTATCCGACAAGGGCGATGTACCGCCCCCCAGTTGGATGCAGATGTTCGACGAGGCGGATCTGCACGGCATGGAGGCACTGGCTTACCGCACCCTCGCCGAGCACGATCCGACTGCGGCGAACACCGCGCAGAACCACGCCAAACAGGCGCTGGAGCTGCGCGAGGGCGGCCGCCAGCGCTCAAAGATCTTCGACTACATCTCGTTGGCGTCGGCGTGCTTCATCGCCGACGACCCCGAACAGGCCGACCGTTACGCCAGGTTGGCGCTCGTCTCGATGGGGGAGACCTCTTCGCACCGGACGTGGGACAGGCTGCGGGAGATGTACCGGCTGACAGGGCACTACGCGGGCTACCCGAGGATCCAGGACCTGCGCGAGGAAATCCAGCTGGCCCTGCCCAACAGCCCCTCGAAGAAGTCGAGGAGCGTCGAGATCTAGAGAACCACTTCCAGCGAACCACCATAGATCCAGCAGCCTGGATCGGTTCAAGCGATCCAGGCGTGCCCAATCACCAGGAAGCAGTTCCGCCGAGCGCCGGTAGGCGCGTTCTACGCGCCGATCCTCGCGACCATCACACAGGCGTCGTGCTCGCGGTCGTTCTCACCGAACTCCTCGACGACCGTCCGTACGCACTCCTGTGCGTCACGGGCCCCGCTGAACCGCGGTGCCAGCGCGAGCAGCCGGTCCGTGTCGCCCTCCTCGGCAGCGCTCGTGCGCGTCAGCCCGTCGGTGTGCAGGATCAGCAGATCGCCGGGGAGCAGCTGCACCTCGGCCTGCTCGTACGTGGCGGCGGACCTCGCTCCGAGCAGCACCCCGTCGGGCGGCGTCAGCGCACGCCCCGTCCCGTTGCGGAACAGCAGCGGGGCGGGGTGTCCTGCCTGCGCCCAGGTGAGGGTTCGTCCGGCCGGGTTGTAGCGGCAGCACACCGCGCTGCCCAGGGCGGGCTGGACCGAGGTCTCCAGCAGGTGATTGAGATGCGCCATCAGCGGCCCGGGCCGGATCCCGGCCACGGCCATTCCGCGCAGGGCGCCGAGCAGCATCGCCGTCGTCGAGGTCGCGGTCACGCCGTGCCCGGTGAGGTCGCCGACGCTCAACAGCGAATCGTCGCCCGGAAGTTGGATCGCGTCGTACCAGTCGCCGCCGATCAGCGCGCTGTTGGTGGACGGCAGATAGTGCGCGGATACGTCCAGCGCGGTGGGTCCGTCGAGCGGGAACTGCAGGGAACCGCGCCAGGGCGGAAGTACAGCTTCCTGCAGTTCGACCGCGAGCCGGCGCTCGGTCTGTACGAAGTGCTGCCGGCGCTGCAGCGAGTCACGGGTCTCACTCACCGCGCGCTGGCTGCGGCGCAGCTCGCTCACGTCCCGGAGCACGGCCCACATGGAGGCGGTGGAGCCGTCGGCGTCCAGTACGGGCTCGCCCATCATGTGCACCGTACGGACCCGCCCGTCGGCCCGGACCATGCGGAATTCGCCGTCGATGGGGCGGCCGTCGACGAGGCAGTCCGTCACCAGCGCGGTCAGCAGCGCCTGGTCCTCCGCGAACACGATGGCCGGCAGTTCGTCCAGGGACATGGGGCCGCTCTCCGGGGAGCGGCCGAGGATCTGGTACAGCTCGTCGGACCAGTTGACCTCGTCGGTCAGGAGATTCCACTCGGCGCTGCCGACGCGGCTGAGCAGCGAACCGGTGCGCTGGGCGTGGTCCGCCTCGTATTCGGCGAGCTCCTCCTCGAAGGCGTCGACGGCTTCCTCCGGCAGCCCTTCCTTGAGCTGTCCCAGGTGGCTGCCGAGATCGTCGAGATGGTGCACCGCCAGGTCGCACAGGGCCCGCTGCCACCGCCCCTGCGGGTCGCCATCGTCCACCACGGCGTCCCGTCGCACGGCGTCCACGTCGCCACGCAGCCGACGCGTCTGAGAGATCAGCGCGTCGACGCTGCCGCGCTCGGGCGGCTGCGGGGCGGGACGGTCCGCGAACACATGGGACGGCATGTCGTACTCCGATACAGGCGCGGCCACTGCCAGGTCCGAATTAGTGGACCTGTTACGACTGTTGCACAGGGAGCGAGGGCCCGTAAGGGATTTGGCAACACTCGATACGGTGGTGCCTCTGTCATATGTCACAGGCCGTCCAATTGCCCCGGGCCGCCGTGCACACCGTTGTATCACCGTTGTATCCCGGCCCGAGCAAGACTGGAGCCTGTTGTGCAACGCTGCGGCCTGAGAGGGTGAGTGCGATGGCCAAGGCTCCGCAGATCCGAGTCCGCAAACCGGTGCGGAGCAAGCCCGCCCGCGATCTCGACCTGCGGACCCCGTCGGGGAGAGTGCTTCCGTTCTGAGGGGCGCCTGCCCGTATGCGGGCCGTGCAGCAGCCCAGCAGCTCCCGTGGACGGCGGTGCCGAGCGGAATCAAGTACACGGCGGAACCCGGTACGGAGCGGAATCAGGTACGTGCGAGCGCGGCCGCGCCGAAGGAGACGTCGAACCGGTCGCACCAGATGCTGACGCTGGTGTAGTGCTTCAGATCCAGATCGGCGGGCAGGGTGTAGTTCTGGTCCCCCTTGTTTCCCTTGAGCTTGCCCAGGCTGACGTACTTCCCGTCGTCGAAGACGCGCCAGCCGGCGGTGCCGTCCTTCACCGCGGCATCGGTGATCCACACCCGCAGATCGGGGCCGTTGCTCGTATCGAGGTTCTCCAGCCTGAGCGTGCGCGTCCCATCGGCCAGCTGCAGTACCTTCACCGAGCCACGCGTACGGTGCTCATGGCTGATCAGCTCGCCGGAAGCCAGTGTCCGCGGCGTCGCAGGCGCCGGGGTCGTGGTCGCTCCGGCCGTGGGCTCGGCCGGGTCCGCCGGGCCCGGGGTGCCGGACGCCGTGGGGATCGCGTCCTTCACGGTCTCGTCCACCCACAGTTTCCACGGCTGGAACCAGTACAGCCCCACACCGGCCACTGCCAGACCGACGACCAGCGCTGCCACACCCCACGGTCTGCCGAGCCACTTCCGTATGCGCCCCACTGTCGTCTCCTGTCATCGCCGGTCCCGACCGGGCCTGCCCCGGCCCCCGCCTCGATTCAACGTCAGGACGAGCCGGCCGGAAGGGCTGAGCACGATGACGAAAGTCTTACGTCGTCCGGACCGGGCTTGGTGCGGCATCGCCCTGCGTGACCAGGACCGCTGAGGGATGATCAGGTGCAGACCGTACGAGGGGGAGACTTCGATGACCGTTGCCCTGCGCGTGCCCGCCACGCCATCCGCACCCGCCATGCTCATGCGCCCATGGCATGAAGAGGACTTGGCGGCACTGCTCGAGGCGTACCGCGATCCCGCCCTGCGGAGGTTCACCAGAGTGCTGGTGGAGAGCCACGACGACGCCTTGCGGTGGCTGGACGTCCGACAGCGGGGCTGGGACACGGGGGACTATCTCGGCTTCGCCGTGCTCGAGGAACGGGACGACGGCGACAGTGGCGAAGGCAGGCTCGTGGCCAATGTGGCGGTCGAACGAGCCGATCGCGCCGAGTCGTCCGGTGAAGTCGGCTACTGGACCGTGGCCGAAGCCCGGGGCCGCGGTGTGGCCCCGCGCGCCCTCGAGGCGGTCACGGTCTGGGCCTTCGACACCTTCGCCGACGACGGGCTCCAGCACCTGGAACTGCTCCATCAGGTGGACAACGCCGCCTCCTGCCGCGTCGCAGAGAAATGTGGATACGTCTACGAGTCGACGCTGCCGCCGTACCCCCCGTTCCCCCTCGACGGCCATCTGCACATCCGGAAGGCGCGGTAACGTGCCGTGCTTCGGCGGGCCGACCCCTTGGGGCCGTAGACCTGTGGTGGCGGCGAAGAACACCTGTTCAGTCGATGATCGCGGTGGCTTCGACCTCCACCAGGTGCTCGGGTACGTCCAGTGCCGCAACGCCCAGCAGCGAGGCAGGGGGTGTCGCGGTGACCCCCAGCTTCGCGGCCGCCCGACCGAGCCCCTCCATGAGCATGGGCATCTTGTCGGGGGTCCAGTCGACGACGTAGACGGTCAGTTTCGCCACATCGTCGAAGGAAGCGCCGACCTCGGCCAGGGCGGTGCCGATGTTGAGGTAGCACTGCTCGACCTGAGAGGCGAGGTCGCCTTCGCCGACCGTGACGCCGTCGACGTCCCAGGCGACCTGCCCGGCGATGAAGACCAGCTTCGACCCGGTCGCGATCGACACCTGCCGGTAGGCGTCGATTTCCGGCAATCCGTTGGGGTTCACCAGGGTGATGGCCATGCTGTCTGCCTCCATTTGCTACGAGAGTCGCTCTCTTGCGGTTACTCGGAAACCGTAGGAGAGTGGCCGCTGACATGGAAGAACGCACTTTTCGGTGACTGGGGAACCTGATGGTGACCAAGCAGTTCAGCGGCTCGCCCGAGGATGCGGACCTGAGGCGTGCGGACTCTCTGGCGCGGGAGATCTTCTCGGACGTCGCCAACAAGTGGGCGCTCCTGATCATCGAGGCCCTGGGCGAACGCACCCTGCGCTTCAGCGAGTTGCGGAACGAGATCGAGGGCGTCAGCCACAAGATGCTCACCCAGAACCTGCGCATGCTAGAGCGCTACGGTCTGATCGAGCGTACGGTGCACGCCGTCGTGCCGCCGCGTGTCGAGTACACCCTCACCGAGCCGGGCCAGGCCCTGCGGGTGACGATCGACGGACTGTGCGACTGGACCCACCGGTACCTCGGTCACATCGAGGCCTCCCGCAGCCGCTTCGACGCCTGACGGGTGGAGCACTCGCACGCGAAGCCATCGGCCGGGCCTCACTCGGGTGGTGGGCCGGTAACGGTGTGAGAGCGGAGGGCGGCTCAGCACGTTCAAGTGATCAATCGGAGCATTCTGGAGCATTCGACCCTAGGGTGGGCGGTTGTGAACGGCCACCAGCGAGTGCGGGACGACGAGGGGAGCGCGGCCCGACTCCTCGCGCTGTCGGACGGCGTGTTCGCCATCGCGATGACGCTGCTGGCGCTGGACATCACGCTGCCCGCCGGGCTGGATCCCGCTGGTTTCGAGCACGCGCTGGGGGATGTGATGCCCAACGTGTGGGCGTACGCCCTCAGCTTTCTGGTCATCGCGGCGTTCTGGCGGGGCCACCACCAGATCTTCCGGTACACGCGGGAGGTGGATGGGACGGTCATCAGGCTCGGGCTGCTGAGCCTGGGGCTGGTCGCTCTGATGCCCTTCCCTACCACCCTGCTGGCCGAGTACGGGGACGTGTCGCAGTCGGTGGCCGTCTATTCCGGCGCTGTCGCGGCCATGGGGGCCACACAGCTCGCGCTGACGGTCGCAGTGTGGAAGCGCCCGTGGCTGGGTAGCGCGGCGATGCCCGATCCCGTCGCGCGCAACAATGTGGCCGATCTGGCGTCGACGGTGCTGGTCTTCGCCGTCGCCGTGCCGCTCGCCTTCGTCTCCCCGGCGGGCGCGAAGTATTTTTGGCTGGTGCTGATCCCGGTCAAGTCGGTGACGGGCAGACGGGGCAAGCGCCTGCGCGCGGCCGCCCAGCAGTTCGGCGCCCGGTAGGACTCCGTCAGGTCGGCGTGGGGCTGGGGCACTTGCCTCCGCGCCGTTGAGGCACCCAGGGACTGCGTGAAGCGCCGTTCGGGGGAACGGGGGGTGTCGCGGACGGTGGGCGGGAGGCGAGGCTCGTACGTTCGGCTGGCATGACGAACGTATCGAGTGATCGCGCATCCGGCCCCACCCGCCGCACCGCGCTTGCAGGGCTCGCCGGTGGGGCCGGGACCGTGCTTGCCGCTGGGTGCACCCCGTCGGGCGCGTCGCCCGTGAATGCGCCCACTCCGAGTCGCGCGGCGTCGGCCTCCGCCCCGGCGGGCGGTCCCACGCCCGGGGCGATGACGCTCTTCAAGGACCCGGCCCTCAACTTCAACGGGCTCCTCGCGCTCGGCGGGTCCGGTTACGGCGCCGGTGAGGTGGGCGAGGTGCTCACCGCCGTGAACGCGATCAACAAGGCCGGCCTCTCCGCGCAGACGTACACCGAGACCTTCAAGAAACTCGGCGATCAGCTGATGGAGGCGCCCCAGGGCAGCAAGCCCGGGACGGAGACCACACGCTTCCGTGCGCTGCGGGCCGCGCAGTACTACGGCCAGGCACTGTTCTTCGTCCTCGGCTCCGACGATCCCGGCAGCGAGGAGCAGCTGTACAAAGCCGGGCGCGGCGCCTGGGACAAGTTCTGCGAGCTGTGCGACCCGGCACCAGTGACGGCGAGCATCCCGTACGGGAAGACCCCGCTGCCTGTGTGGCTCTTCCGGCCGGACGACTCCGGCGGACGGCGCCCCACCGTGATCCTCACGAACGGCAGCGACGGACAGAACGTCGACATGTGGACCTACGGCGTCGCGGCCGCTCTGGAGCGCGGCTGGAACGCACTCGTGTACGACGGGCCCGGCCAGGGGCAGTTGCTCTTCGTGGACCAGGTGGTCTTCACGCCGCACTGGGAGACCGTGGTCACGCCGCTCGTCGACTGGCTGGCCGCCCGCTCGGACGTGGACACGGGCAAGATCGCCCTGACCGGGCTGAGCATGGCCGGGGATCTGGCTCCCCGGGCCGCGGCCTTCGAGAACAGGATCGCCGCTCTGGTGGCGATGCCCGGCCTGCTGGCGCCCTGGCTGGGCTTTCCTCCGGAGCTCCGCAAGATCCTCACCCCGGACAAGGAGGAGACCAACAACATCTGGAACAAGGAGGTCGTCCCCGAGCTGCCGCCGTCCGCGGCCGCGACGATGAAGAAGCGCATCGAGCCCTTCTCCGTGCCGGCGATGCTCGACGCCCGCAAGGGCAAGATGTTCACCGACTTCTACACCCCCGCCAAACTCATCGAGTCGCTGGACATCACGAACGTCGTGGGCCGCATCAAGATGCCCACGCTTGTCCTCGACTACGACTACGAGCAGTTCTATCCCGGCCAGCCGCGCCAGATGTTCGACAAGCTGACGGCTCCCAAGGACTACGTGAAGCTCACCACGGCCACCGGCGCGCAACTGCACTGCTCCCCGATGGCCCCGCAGCAGCACTGCGAAGTCGTCTTCGACTGGCTGCAGGAGAAACTGTCAGGCAGCTGACTTCTGCGGCATGACATCCATCGCCTCACACGGTGATGACGACCTTGGCGCGTGCGTGCTCCACTTCGAGGTACCGGATGGCCTCGGGTACCTGGCTCAACGGATATGTCCGGTCGATGACCGGGGTGACCTTTCCCGACTCGGCGAGCTCCCTCAGCGCCGCCAGGTTCTCCTTGCCCGGCGACTCCGTGAGTGCGAGCAGCCGATGGCGGACAAAGGGTGACAGCGCCTGCCCTCTGATGAGGAGACCCATCGGCCCGACAGGACTGCCGCCGCCGGACACGCCTCCGCCGGACATGACGAGCGTCCCCGCGGGTGTCAGCGCGCGTCGGCATTCGGCCAGTGAACGGTTCCCCACCAGGTCGAACACGACGTCGTACCGCCGTCCGTTCCGGGCGAAGTCCTCCTCTGTGTAATCGATGACGTGGTCCGCGCCGAGCGATCGGACCAGGTCCATGTTTCTGGTGCTGCACACGCCGGTCACTTCCGTGCCGAACGACTTGGCGATCTGTACGGCGAACGTTCCCACGCCTCCTGACGCGCCGTTGACCAGGACGTGCTGTCCCGGTTGTACCCGCCCGACGTCGCGCAGGCCCATGAGGGCGGTGTTGCCCGCCAGCGGCACCGCGGCCGCCTGCTCGAAGGTCAGGTTGGCCGGTTTCGGCTCCACCATCTCGTCCGGGGCGCACACGTACTCGGCAAATGCTCCGTCGGCGTTGCCGAGGTCGCCGTACACCTCATCACCAGGACGGAACCGTGTCACGTCTGCGCCGACCGATTCCACCCGGCCCGCGAAGTCCCTGCCTCGTATCTGTCTCTTGGGCCCGCCGAACCCGAACACGGAGGGGAGCATCAGGCGCGCGACGTACGGGTCGCCGCGCATGACGTGCCAGTCGCGCGCGTTGACCGCCGCCGCGTGGACCCGTACGAGAACCTCTTTGGCGGCTGGCACCGGCTTGTCGAGCTCCCTGAGTTCCAAGACGTCAGGTGAGCCGTACCGGTCCTGGACAATTGCCTTCATCGGGTTCTCCATAACGAACGAGTTCGGTGCGGAAGGGCCGGCTGGCCGGAAAGCTCCGCACTCTCGCGACCGTAGACGAACGCCCTCGGCGCGGGCATCGGGGACCATCCCTAGGTGACGCACGGATCTCCCGCGGCCGACAGCCGCGGAACCGCCTCAGGGCAATCGAGGCGAAGTCGCCCGGGCGCCGCCGAACGCGCGGGCCGGGGCCGTGCTCACAAGGCGTTACGGCCCTGTGGCCACACAGGAGGCTCGGCCAGGCACTTGGGGCAGCACGGCTGGACGACGTCATGCAATACATGCCGCACCTCGCGCCGGCCGACACCGTTCGCCTGTACGTGGCACCGGACGACAAGGACTCGGTGTTCATGGCCGCAGCCTCACCGACGCGCTCGCCCCGCGGTCCTGGGGAGTTGCTGAGTGGAGCAGTGGATGCCGCCCCCTCCCTCGCCGAGGGTGTCGACGGGCAGTTGTATGACCTTCCGCCCCGGGTACAGATCGCGCACGATGGACCTGGCATCGCTGTCGGCCTTTTTGTCGCCGAAGCCGGGCATGATGACCGCACCGTTGACCACGTAGTAGTTCACGTAGCTGGCCAGGAATCCGTCCCCGCGGCGGCCGATGTCGACCGGTTCGGGCAGCTCGACAATTTCGAGCCGCTTGCCCCGAGCGTCCACGGCCCTGTCCAGGACCTTCCGGGCCTGATCGTAGGCGTCGGTCCAGACGTCCCGGGGGGCCTCCTCGTCCGGTGTGCTCATGACCACGACGCCGGGTTCGGAAAACCGCGCCAGCGCATCGATGTGGTAGTCCGTGATGTCCTTGCCCCTGACGCCGTCCACCCAGATCACCGCGGTGATGCCGAACAGAGCCTTGAGCGCCTGCTCTATGTCGTCGCGGGATTTGCCGGGATTGCGATTCCCGTTGACCAGAGAACTCTCGGTCGCCAAAAGGGTGCCCTTGCCGTCGACCTCGATCGAGCCGCCCTCACCGATGATCGGCGCATTGATCCTGGTGATGTGCTCGTCGTCCAGGATCGCCTCTGCGACCTGACTGTCGCGGCCGTGGGCCTGCTTGTTACCCCAGCCGTTGAAGTTGAGGTCGACTCCGGCGATCCCATCGGGCCCGAGCACGATAGTCGGCCCGATGTCGCGCATCCACAGGTCGTCCACCGGAATCGGTACGACCTCCACCCCAGAGCCGCAGACCGTCCGAGCCGCCTTCACATCCTGGTCATTGGCCAGGAGGACCACCGGCTCGAACTCGGCAATCGTCCGCGCGATCCGCGCGATGTCCTCACGCACGCCGTAGATGTCCGACTTCCAGATCTGCCGGGTGGGCCATGACATGTAGGTCAGCTCGTGGGGGTGCGCCTCGTCGGGCATGCGCCATCCACCGGCCGGCGTCGCCCCCACGGGAGCAGCACTGCCGCTGCCCTGCGCAGGGCGGCTGCTGTCCTGGGTGCTGCAGGCACTCAGCGCCACGCCGAAGGCGGCCAGGGCCCCTGCCTGCAGAGTCTGACGTCTGGTCATTCGCAAGATCCAACCTCCTGACTGAAAATTTAGTCAGTGCGATAGTAGGGCATGATCAGACCCAGTCACATGTTGATCCTTGAGGCAGTGGGAGCACTCGATGCCGGACAGGCCCACCCAGATCCTCGAAGCCGCAGCCCGACTGATCGCCCGACGCGGCGTGCGCGGGCTGCGCGTTGAGGAAGTTTCCGCAGAGGCCGGCGTCTCGACCGCACTGATCTACTACCACTTCAAGGACCGCACCGGGCTGCTGCGCCGCACGCTGGAATTCATCAACCAGCGGGCCGTGCGCTACACCGACGCCGCCCTGGACCGCTCCGACGATCCGCGTACCCAACTCACCGAAATGCTGCTCCTGGAACTGCAGGACGACCCCCAGGTCAGGGAGAACAGTGCGGCCTGGGGCGAGTTCCGCGCCACCGCAATCTTCGACCTGGACCTGCGGGAACAGCTCGCCACCTCGACCAGGGAATGGGTTGAGGACCTCGCACACCTAGTGCGCCAGGCCCAGGCCGCCGGTCTGGCCAGCCCGGAGATCGCCCCGAGTGCCGCTGCCGAACGCCTCACCGCCCTGGTCGAGGGCCTGAGCGAACGATGGCTGAGCGGGACCACACCACTCCATCGCGCCCACGAGCTACTCCGTGACGCCATCGCCATGGAACTCCGCCAGCCATGACCTGCGCCGCGGACCTCATCCCCTACAGGGCTTGCCGTCTACCGGTCTCGCTTCGTCATGAGGCGCGGCGAGTCAGAGGCGCAGGCTGAACGAGGCACACGCAGTGATCCTTTGCGGAACCAGTCATGTACTCCGACGCCGGTGGCGTCGGCCAAAGACAGCCCACTTCGTCGGGCAGTCTCTCCGTCTCTGATCACACGGTCGAGGACCTCAGGCCGATCCCCACGTACCTGGACGCAGTCGCGTGACCGTCAGTGAGCGGGACGGAAACCTTTCGTGCGCTACTGAAATCTTCAGAGCCATCCGACAGCAACACGGCCTGCGGGGGACACAGCAACTGCCGGGACAACGAACGACATCATCCTCCGCATCGAGGCGCCCGTCGCCCATCTGCGCACGGGTGACGAGCAGCCGATCGTCTTCCCCGAGGTGTGCCCGCAGTGCGGCTCCGACATCGACACCTCCGAGCAGCGCCGGCGGTGTGTGCGGGGCCGCAACTGCCGCCTGGTGGCCTTCGTCTCGTACGCCGCAGGACGCGACCAGCTCGATATCGAGGGCCTCGGCGCCACCCGCGTCATCCAGCTCGTCGAGGCGGGTCTCGTCGCCGACTTCGCCGATCTGTTCACGGTGACCCCGCGAAAAACCTGCCCGGACCATCCGCTCGATGGCCTTTTGTTGCGGGCGTCCGGCTCGACGACAATCCGCGGGGTCGGCCAGCGCGAAGGCCGGTTCGGCCGCGTTCTCCGCCCGAAGGCGCGGGATCCCCCAGGGGCCCGGTAGATCCTTGCGCTCACTCTGCTCCTCGACTCCATTAGGTTAGGCTGGCCTAATTTGACGGACGGATGTTCGGGAGGCAATCCCGGGCCTGTGGGGAGGAGTACGTGGTGGGTCACGGCTGGGAGGGCGTCGTCCTCAAGTTGATGCGCGGCAAGGACTTCGAGTTCACCGTGACCGGGGCAGAGGAGATCACTGAGCATTTCCGACGGGTGCACTTCACCGACGGCGGAATGCTCGCACTGACGGGCGTGCACCCCACCATGTGGGTCCGCGTCTGGTTCGACAACGGCGGCAAGCCGCATCAGCGCGCGTACACCCTGGTGGATCCCGACCCCGTCGGCGGGACCTTCAGCCTGGAGTTCGCCCTGCATGACGGTTGCGCGAGCGACTGGGCGCGCAAGGCCCAGCCGGGCAACACGATCGAAGCGACACTCCAGGGCACAGGCTTCGCCACGCCCGACCCACAGCCGGCGCGTCTCCTCGTCGTCGGCGACCCGGCGTCGCTCCCCGCGATCAACTCCCTGCTCGACGCGCTTCCGCAGGTGCCCGCGACCATCTGGTTCGAGACGACGCACGAATCGGACCACAATCTGCCGCTACGGCTGGACCCCGCCCACCACGAACTGCTCAGGATCCCCCGCCGCGACGCCGGCGCCCACCTGGTCGAGGAGGTGAAGACCGCTCTGCCGGGCCTGATCCATGACGCGGCCGGCGCTTACGTCTGGATCGCCTGCGAGACAACCACAACCCGGGCCCTCATCACGTATGTACGCAAGGACCTGGGCCTGCCGAAGGACCGTGTCAATGCCCTCGGATACTGGCGCACCGCTTGAGTGCCGGCTCAGCAGCGACTGCTGGGAGCCGTCAACTTCCTCCGGTGCTGGAGTACTTCGTCGGCTGACGCGCGCCGACGGCGGGGAGACACGGGTCGCATCCGTCCATGTCGCAGGGGGTGGGCCACCCCGTCTCAGGGGTGTAGCCACTGACGACCACGGAGGAGCACACCATGGACGCGCGACTGAACTGCTTCGCCGGCCCGACCGCCGGCAATGCCCTCAAGCACCTCATGTCGGCGGGCAAGGCGATTAAGGACTCGCCGCTGCCGGCCGCGACGCGCGCTCGCGGAGGTACGCCTCCAGCTCGGCGGCCCCGGTCAGCATCGCGCGCCCGCGGGCGGACAGCCGGCCGCGCCAGTCGCACAGCGCGGCCTCCAGCGGTTCCAGTCCGCCGGCCGCCCGCACCTGGGCGATCAGCGGGGCGATCTGCTCCAGCAAGTAGCCGCCCCGCCTGAGCTGGTGGGCCAGCCGGGCGTCCCGTACGTCGGCCTCGTCGTAGACGCGGTACCCGGTCAGCGGGTCGCGGCGCGGGCGCACCAGCCCGGCGCGCTCCCATTTGCGCAGCGTCGCGGGCCGGAGTCCGAGCTCCCCTGCCAGCGGCCCGATGAACGTGCCGCCGGGCCCGGACACCGCAGCGTCGGGTTCGGACGCCGTGGTGGGCGCCAGGTCGCGGAGGGCGTTCTCCACGGCCTGGAGTGTCCGCCGGTCGTCGAGTAGCTGGGCGTGGCTCTCGTCGATGAGGCGGAAGGCCTCATCGACCGCGCCCCGGTTCACGGCCTGCATGATCGACGTCGCGGTCTGGTGGCTGTGGCCGGGCACCAGGGCGAGGAACGCGCCCAGGGCCCGCGCGTGCAGCGGGGTATAGGTGCGGTAACCGTGGGGTGTGCGACCGGCGGCCGGCAGGATGCCGGCCTCCTCGTAGTTCCTGATGGCCTGCGTGGACAGACCGTGCCCGCGCGCCAGGTCAATCGGCCTGAGCTGCCCGCCGCTTTGAAGGTTTCTCCCCATGGAGCTGACGATATCGCGGGAAAGTTTCAACCGAAGGTTCAACGATACCGTTGAAGGCATGGCTACTGACACCAAGGACACCGCCCATGCCGTCGAGGCCGCCGCCGTCATGAGGCTGCTCCCCGCCCGGCCCCGGCTGCTCGCCCTGGGCGAGCCCACCCACGGCGAGGACGCTCTGCTCGACCTGCGCAACGAGCTCTTCCGGCAGCTTGTCGAGCAGGAGGGCTACCGGACGATCGCGATCGAGAGCGACTGCATGATGGGCCTGGTCGTCGACGACTACGTCACCTCGGGCACGGGCACCCTCGACGAAGTCATGGAGCAGGGAATCAGCCACGGCTGGGGCACCTCCGCGGCCAACCGCGAGCTCGTGCGCTGGATGCGCGCCTACAACGTCCGTGCCGACAACGACGGCCGACCCGCGTCCGAGCGGCTCCGCTTCGCCGGTTTCGACGGCCCGCTGGAGATCACCCACGCCGCGAGCCCCCGGCAGGCACTCACCGCACTCCACGGCTACCTCGCGGCCGGGGTGGACGCGGACCTGCTCCCCTGCACCGCGGACACACTCGACCGCCTGCTCGGCGCCGACGACCGGTGGACCAATCCCGCCGCGATGATGGACCCGTCCCAGTCCACGGGGCAGTCGGCCGAGGCCGGCCAACTGCGGCTGCTCGCCGACGATCTGGTGGCACTGCTCGACCAGCAGACGCCGCACCTGCTCGTGACGACCTCGCGGGACGACTGGGACCGGGCGCGCCTGTACGGGCGCACCGCGACCGGCCTGCTGCGCTACCACCACTGGATGGCCGACACCTCACCGGCCCGCATGACCTGGTTGGTGGGCGTCCGGGACCAGATGATGGCCCACAACCTCCTCGCCGTCGCCGAACGGGGCCCGGCACTCGTCCACGCTCAGAACGCCCATCTCCAACGGGCCAAGAGCTCGATGCGGATGGGCGGGATGCCGCTGGAGTGGTGGAGCGCCGGTGCGCTGGTGAGCGCCCAGCTCGGCGAGGAGTACGCGTTCGTGGCCACGGCCCTCGGCACGATCCGGCACCAGGGAGTGGACACGCCGCCGCCGGACACCGTCGAAGGACTCCTGTACGCGCTCCCGGAGGACCGCTGCGTCATCGACGCCCCGCGGCTGGCCACCGCCCTCGGCGACACACGGCCCGCGCCCCGCGTATCCCCCTGGTTCGGCTACGCCCCGCTTGACCCGGCCCACCTGGCGGACAGCGACGGCATCGTGTTCGTCAAGGACGTCCCGCAGAGCTAGGGCCACCATCAGCAGTCCGGCCTGTCGGGGCGCCTCGGAGGCGCGGGCGGCGTCCTGGCCGTCAACGGCGAATACGACCGCTCAGCGCCGGGCGCCCCCGGGTGCCAGCAGGCTGGTGACCTCCGCGATGGCCTCCGGTGACGGCTTGAAGTACCGCTTCACGTTTCCGGCTTGCGTGCCTCGACTTGGCCGTGAGCATCAGCAGGCTCGCTCCGGCCTCCCCGAGGTGGGTCATGCCGAAGTGCCTCCACTCGTGCGGGTCCCAGCCGGTGCCCTGCCCGGCCGACGCGGTGTGCTGGTCCAGCAGCGCGGGGGCCTGCCCGTACGACAGGCGGGCCGGCCCGGTGTCCGGGCGCACATCGCGCGGCGAGACGACCTTGCCGGGGCCAGGGCGGCGGTGGGTGACGAACACCGGGCCGCGGCGGCGAGCCGGGCACTATCGGCCGGCCCGCCGCCGCGAGGCCCCAGCGGCTGCTACGGCGCGACCGGCAAGGTCACGCTGCTGACCCCGGTCCGTACCGTCATCCGGGTGCCGGCCGGGTAGCGGAGGGTGTAGTCGTAGTCCGTCGAGATCAGCACCACGCCCAGCCGGTGCCCCTTCTTGAAGACGTAGTCCTGCGGCTGCATTCCCCACTCCAGCCGGTACTCGCGTCCCTCCACCACCTTGTCCTGGCGTGCGATGGAGTCGCGGTTGCGGGCGTCCAGCCAGCCGCGCGACACGATCTTGAAATCGGCGGTCTCGGTACGGTGCTTCGTCCGGTACGCGCAGCCCGTGTCGCCAGGGATCCCCTCGCCGTAACAGACCTCCTGCGACGTGTCCGTGAGAGTCCCGGCCGTAGCGCGGGTGTCGGTGCCGTAGTCGACGAGCAGCGCCGTCACATAGGGCGATGTGCCGTCCAGCGAGGCGCGCACTGACACCTCGGGCACGCCGTTGACCCGCACATCCCTCGCCAGTGGGCCGGTGGCGTACGCGAGACGGTTCGCGTTCTTCCCGTCCGGATCGGTTACGAGTTGCTCCGCCGTGACCGTACGACCCGCGTCCGACAACGACTGCTTCACCGGCCAACTCGGCAGCGACGACAGGCCGTCCGCATTCAGCCGCAGCGTCACATCACGCGTGCCGCGCGCCGGCCAGTCGGACTGTTGGCGCCAGCTGAAGTCCGCCTGCTCGACGTCGACCGGCGGCGCCTCCAGCGCACCGTTGTCCAGGCCGTAGAGCCAGTAGTCGAACCACTGGTGCACCTGGCTCAGCCACTCCTCCATCCGCAGCGGCATCGGATTGATGTGACCCCCTTGGTGCAGCCACAACTTGCGTGGCACATGGTTCCTCTTCAGCGCCTCCCACAGCTGCCCGGCGTTCTTGGTCTTCACATTCCAGTCGTTGAGGCCGTGCACGACGAAGACACCGGCTCTGATCCTCCCGATGTCCTTGAGGTAGTCACGCTCTTGCCAGAACGGGCTCCAGTCACCGGTCACCCGGTCCTGTTCCGCCGTCAGCCGGTCCAGGACCGGCTTGCAGATTTCGCGGTCGGCGCGGCTGTACACGTACTTGGCGAGTACATCGGTGTCCTCTCCCTGGTAGCCGCCCGGCGCCACGACGCCGCCGTTGGCCCGGTAGTAGTCGTACCAGGAGGAGATCCCGGAGATCGGCACGATCGCCTTCAAACCCTCAACACCGGTGGTCGCCACCGCCGTTGGCAGAGTGCCGTTGTACGAGATGCCCATCATCGCCGCATTGCCCGTCGACCAGGCCGCGCCGACCGGCTGTCCATTCAGGTCCCAGCCCTTCGCTCGGCCGTTCAGCCAGTCGACCGCAGCTTTCGCGCCGAGCGTCTCGTTGCGCCCGCCGGAGGTCGGGCAGCCGGTCGAGCCGCCGGTGCCGACGCTGTCGAGCTGCGCGACCGCGTAGCCGCGCGGCAGGAAGTAGATGCCCCTATGTTTCGTCAAGCGGCTGAAGGTGCCTGTGTGGCCGTCGGAGGCTGAATGTGCCGGTAGAGCTCGCGGGCCACGTAGCGTTT
>NZ_JBEZKA010000012.1:0-242951 GCF_040651435.1 Streptomyces sp. NPDC048479 | reverse complement strand
GGAACCTCGAACCTGCCGAAACAGGCCGGGGTATCAACATATCTGGCGTTGACTTTTGGCACGCTGTTGAGTTCTCAAGGAACGGACGCTTCCTTTGTACTCACCCGCAGAACATTGTCTGAGGCTTTCCTCCGGGCGCTTCCCTTCGGTCTTGCGTTTCCGACTCTATCAGACTCTTTCGTGTCCGATTCCCCGTCGGAGCGGGGTTCGCTTTCCGGCCTTTCGGCTTTCCGGCGGTTCCGACTCTATCAGATCCTTTCGGGCCTGACCCCCAGTCAGCGGGTTTTGTCTTTCCGGCTGTTGGGCCGTTCCGACGCTCAAACTCTAGCGGATTTCTCAGGCGACTCATAATCGAGTCTTCGAAATGAATTTCGGCATGCCGAAATTCATTCCCGGCTGGGAGATCGTGCTGAGTTTGGTTGCCGCATTCGCGGCGGGAGTGGCTGCCGCAGAACCGTTCCGGCTCCGTGACAACTCGAAGAACCTTACGTACCGGTGAAGGGTGTGTCAACTGCGCCCCACCCGCCGTTCACCCAGTCGCTAGTCCAGGTCGGTGAGGCGGCCGCCGGCGTCCGGCTGGGCGTGTTCCACGCGGCGCAGGACGCGGATCAGGAGCTCGCCGAGCACGCCCCGCTCCTCCGCCGAGAGGTCCTGGAGCAGGTCCTCCTCGAAGTGCGTCGCCATGCGCATCGCCTCGAGCCACTTCGTACGGCCCTCGTCCGTCAGTTCCACGATCACCCGCACCCGGTTGTTCTCGTCGCGGTCGCGGGTGACCAGGCCCTCGCCCGCCATGCGGTCGATGCGGTGGGTCATCGCGGCCGGAGTGAGGCCGAGCCGCTTGGCGAGCTCACCCGGGCCCATTCGGTACGGGGAGCCCGCGAGCACCAGGGTCTTCAGAACCTCCCACTCGGCATTGCTGATGCCGAGGGCGGCGACCTGGCGGCCGTACGCCACGTTCATCCGGCGGTTGAGCCGGCCGAGTGCCGAGACGACCTTCTCGACCTGGGGATCCAGATCGCCGAACTCTCGCTGATAGGCGGCGATCTGCTCGTCGAGGCTGGGCTCCTGGAGACCGGAGCCGGGCGACTCGGGGCCCTCAGGGGTCGCGGTAGGCATGCGCCGAAGTATCGCACGGTGCCCGTTGGCGTTGAAGTCCTTCGCTGTGTATTGTTGAGGTTCTAACTTTAGTGTTGAAGTCTTCAGGCTTCAGTCCTTCAAGACCACGAGTGGGTGAGTGTGACCAGGGCGGCGGGCGCGGCGATGCGCCGGATTCAGGCGGGGAACGCGCTGAGCGCGTTCGGACTCGGCTTCACGGTTCCGTATCTGTACGTCTATGTGGCGCAGGTGCGGGATCTGGGCGCGGCGACGGCCGGTGCCGTCCTCGCGGTCTTTGCGATGGCCGCGCTCGTCGCTCTGCCCTTCACCGGGCGGATCATCGACCGCCGCGGGCCGCTGCCCGTGCTGACTGGGGCCGCGCTGCTGGCCTCCGCCGGCGCGGCGAGCATGGGGCTGGCGAACAGTGCGTTGACCGTCGTGCTGTCCGCCGCGCTGCTGGGCGCCGGTACGGCCGTGATGCAGCCGGCGCTCGCGACGATGATCGTCTGGTGCTCGAACACCTCGACCCGTACACGCGCCTTCGCCATGCAGTTCTTCCTGCAGAACCTGGGGCTCGGCATCGGCGGTCTGATCGGCGGGCACATCGTCGACGAAAGCCGGCCGGGCAGCTTCACCCTGCTGTTCGGCATCGAGGCCGTGATGTTCCTGGTGCTCGCGGGGATCGTGCTGAGTGTGCGACTGCCGCGCTCGTTCTCGCTCCAGGAGGCGCGGCCCGAGAACACCGAGGCCAAGGCCAAGGGCGGGATACGCGCGCTGCTCGGCCACCGGGCCATGGTGCAGCTGTGCGTGCTCGGGTTCGTCCTCTTCTTCGCCTGCTACGGACAGTTCGAGTCGGGCCTGGCCGCATACGGCACCGAGGCCGCCGGGATCGAGCCCGCGACTCTCGGGACGGCGCTGGCCGCCAACACCGCGGTAATCGTGGTCGCGCAGTTCGTGGTGCTGAAGTTCGTCGAGCGCCGCAGGCGCAGCCGGGTGATCGCCACCGTCGGGCTGATCTGGGCCCTCGCCTGGGTCACGGCGGGATACGCGGGGCTCGGGCACGGCAGCCAGGCGATGGCGACGGCCGCGTTCGTATCCGCGTACGGCATGTTCGGGCTCGGTGAGGCGATGCTGTCGCCGACCGTCGCGCCGCTTGTCGCCGATCTGGCGCCGGAGTCGATGGTCGGGCAGTACAACGCCGCTTTCGCGCTGGTCAAGCAGCTCGCGCTGGCGGTCGGACCGGCCGTGGGCGGGCCGATGGGGGCCGCGCTGCACGGGCCTTACGTCGTGACCTTCGTGCTCTTCTCACTCGGCATCACTGCGCTGGCGCTGCGGCTGGGCAAGCAGCTCACGCCCGTACAGAACCAGCCGCATCTCGCGTCGAAGTCGCGCGTGGTGGCTCAGCACAAGCCGTCCGAGCAGCTGGAGGCCGCTGCCTAGGCCTGCGCGGTCCGCCGGCCAACCAGTCCGCCGATCCAGCTGTCCGTCGGCCGCTCCGCGGGCTAAGCGGGCAGGGCGAACTCGCACCAGACCGCTTTACCGCCGCCCGGCGTGCGGCGGCTCCCCCAGGACGAGGCGATCGTCGCGACGATGGAAATCCCGCGGCCCGCCTCGTCCTCCGTTTCCGCGCGGCGGCGGCGCGGCAGATGGTCGTCGCCGTCCGTCACCTCGATGATCAGGCGGCGGTCGGTGCGGCGGAGTCTGAGGCGCATGGGCGGGGTGCCGTGCTGGAGGGAGTTGGCGACCAGTTCGCTGGCGGCCAGTACGCCCAGGTCGTGGAGCTCGGACGAGAAGCGCCAGGAGGCCAGCACTCCGGAGGCGAAAGCGCGGGCGCGCGGGGCCGCCTCGACTCCGCCGAGCAGGTCGAGGGCGGCGTTGTGGAAGAGCTCGGCCGCCGGGCCGGTACGCGTGGGGTGCTGGACGACCAGTACGGCCACGTCGTCGTCGTGTTCGGCGGTGACTCCCAGGGAGCGGATCAGCCGGTCGCAGACGACCTGCGGAGTGCCGGTCGCCCCGGAGAGCGCGCGCTCGAGCGCGGCGACCCCTTCGTCGATGTCCTCGCCGCGCCGCTCGATCAGGCCGTCCGTATAAAGGACAGCGCTGGAGCCCGGCGGGAGGGCGATGGTGCCCGAGGTGTGCAGCCAGCCGCCGGTGCCGAGCGGGGGGCCTGTCGGTTCCTCTGCGCGGCGGACCGTGCCGTCCTCGTGGCGGACCAGGACCGGGAGGTGGCCCGCCGAGGCATAGACGAGCCGGCCTTCGTTGGGGTCGTGGACGGCGTAGACGCAGGTGGCGATCTGGCTGGCGTCGATCTCGGCGGCGAGGCCGTCGAGCAGCTGGAGCACCTCGTGCGGAGGCAGGTCGAGGCGGGCGTAGGCCCGTACGGCGGTGCGGAGCTGGCCCATGACGGCGGCCGCGCGCACACCGCGCCCCATGACGTCGCCGATGACGAGCGCGGTGCGGCCGGCGCCGAGGGTGATCACGTCGTACCAGTCGCCGCCGACCGCGGCGTCCGTGCCGCCAGGCTGGTACGTGGCGGCGATGCACAGATCGTCGGGCTGCTCCAGCTCCTGCGGGAGCAGAGACCGCTGGAGGGTGACCGCGGTCTCGCGGTGGCGCCGCTCGCTGGCGCGCAGCCGTTCGGCGGCCTCCGCATGGTCGGTGACGTCGGCGGCGAAGACGAGGACTCCCCCGCCGTCCTTGAGGCTCTCGGCGGGCAGGCAGGTGACGGTGTACGAGCCTTGGCCGCGGACCTTGCGGGATTTGACCGTACGGGGCTTGCCGCTGCGCAGCACCTGGTCCATGAGCGGGAGCAGGCCCAGCTCGGTGAGCTCGGGGCAGGTGTCGGCGGCGGTCGCGCCGACCGGGCGGGGGCCGAAGGCTGCGGCGTAGGCGTCGTTGACGTACGCGATGCGGTGCTCGGGTCCATATACGAGGACGACCAGGGCGGGGAGACGGCCGAGGATCTGCTGGACGGAGAAGTCCTCGAGGGCGGGGACGTCGGGCAGGGGCTCCGGCTGGTGCTCGTACTCGCCGCGGGCCGCAGGCACGGAGCCTTCCCCTCGCTGTGCCGGGGAGACCGCGTGGTCGGTCCCCCGCGCTTCGGCGCGACGCTGCGTACCGGGGAGCCTTGGGCTCCAACGCGTGAAGTTCACTGACTTTCTAGCCTCAATGCTTGTCGCCAAGGGTCACTCTGTGCAGGTGTGAGCCCACCTATGGTCACACGTCCAGTGTGACCGACCGGACTGACAGCCGTCGCTGTCCCAGCCTTGTCTAGGTTCCTCCGGGGCCGCTGTGCGGCCCGTCCTTCGGTGCGCCATGGGGGCCGTGTCCCGGGCGTTTGCCGCCTGCGGCGAGTTCGAATTCGGCGCGCGGGTGTTCCAGCGAGCCGAGGGAGACGATCTCGCGTTTGAAGAGCCCGGAGAGGGTCCACTCGGCGAGGACACGGGCCTTGCGGTTGAAGGTGGGAACCCGGCTGAGGTGGTAGACGCGGTGCATCAGCCAGGCGGGATAGCCCTTGAGCTTACGGCCGTAGACATGGGCGACGCCCCTGTGGAGGCCGAGGGAGGCAACTGATCCGACGTACTTGTGTGCGTATTCCTTGAGGGGTTCGCCGCGCAGCGAGGCGACGATGTTCTCGGCGAGGACCTTGGTCTGGCGCACCGCGTGCTGGGCGTTGGGCGCGCACTCCTTGCCGGGCTCGTCGGAAGTGATGTCGGGGACGGCCGCGGTGTCGCCGGCCGACCAGGCGTGCTCGACACCGGCGACGGAGAGCCGGGCGGTGCAGGCGAGGCGGCCACGCTCATTGAGCGGCAGATCGGTGGCGGCGAGGAGCGGCGACGGCCTGACGCCCGCCGTCCACACCACGGTGCGCGTCGGGAAGCGGCTGCCGTCGCTGAGGACGGCCACGCGGTCCGCGCAGGAGTCCAGCCGGGTCTCGAGGCGTACGTCGATATTGCGGGCGCGCAGCTCGCGGATCGCGTACTTGCCCATCTCCTCGCCGACCTCGGGGAGGATGCGGTTGGTGGCCTCGACGAGGATCCATTTCAGGTCCTCGGGCTTGACGTTGTGGTAGTAGCGCGTGGCGTAGCGGGCCATGTCCTCCAGCTCGCCGAGTGCTTCGACGCCGGCGTAGCCGCCGCCGACAAAGACGAAGGTGAGGGCGGCGTCGCGGATCGCCGGGTCGCGGGTGGAGGAGGCGATGTCCATCTGCTCGATGACGTGGTTGCGCAGGCCGATGGCTTCCTCGACGGTCTTGAAGCCGATGGCGTAGTCGGCGAGGCCGGGGATCGGGAGGGTGCGGGAGATGGAGCCGGGTGCGATGACGAGTTCGTCGTACGTGATCTGCACGCCGCCCGTGCCCTCCTCTGCGGTGGCGAGAGTGATGACGGTCGCGGTGCGCTTGGCGTGGTCGACAGCCTTGGCCTCGCCGATGAGGATCTTGCATCTGTCGAGCACGAGGCGGAGAGGGACCACCACATGGCGTGGGGAGATGGAGCCGGCGGCCGCTTCCGGGAGGAAGGGCTGATACGTCATATAGGGGTCCGGCGTGACCACCACGATCTCCGCCTCGCCGCGCGCCAGCTCCTGCTTCAGTTGCTTCTGGAGGCGCAGCGCTGTGTACATCCCGACGTAGCCGCCGCCGACGACGAGAATGCGCGTGCCCGGCGGGGGGCCGGGGGTCGTCCCCCGGAAGTTAGCAGCCTTCACCATCCCATGACGCAACGGCCTCAGGCGTTTGTCCACAGCCCCGGCAAATTGTGTGACCGGAGGCTTTGAGCGACCCGGCCGGGGCCGAACCCCGAGTGTTGGGAAAGGTGCGCAGGTCAGGGGCTACGAGGGGGGTGGCGCAGGGGGGCGTAATCGGGAATCTTCCGGCCCTTGCTCCGATCGGGGGGCGCTCCGTGCGGAACTACCCTCTTCTGAATTGACCCTGGCTCAACTATGTTCGTACCTCGTCGGGGTGTCCGGTCGAGGCACGCCCGACAGACAGGGCGGGGAAGTCTCCGGGGGGAGACACCATGACCGGGGGAACGTGTATGACCATTCAGGATTCGCATTGGCAGGCTGCTGTTTCACCGGCTTCGGTCGCTGACGGGAACGGTGGCAACGGCGGTAATGGACGAGTGGGATCGGGCGGGGCCAGCCGCTCGGCACCACTTCGTGTGGACGCACAGCGCAATCTCGAGCATGTACTGCGGGCGGCTCGCGAGGTGTTCGGCGAGCTGGGCTACGGGGCGCCGATGGAGGACGTGGCGCGCCGGGCCAGAGTCGGAGTCGGGACCGTGTACCGGCGCTTCCCGAGCAAGGACGTTCTGGTGCGCCGGATAGCCGAGGAGGAGACCTCCCGGCTGACCGAGCAGGCGCGTACGGCTCTGGGGCAGGAGGAGGAGCCGTGGTCGGCGCTCTCCCGCTTCCTGCGTACGTCGGTGGCATCGGGTGCGGGCCGGCTGCTGCCGCCGCAGGTGCTGCGGGTGGGCGTGGACTCCGAGGAGCCGACGACGGCCGTCGTTGCGGGCGAGGCGCGGGTGCCGCACCAGCGGGTCGGCGCACCGGCCGAACTGCGGGTTGTCGAGCCGTCTCCGGTGCCCGCGGAGGAGCAGGACGACATGGCCGCGACGGACCTGCTCGATGTCGTGGGGCAACTGGTCGACCGGGCACGGGCGGCGGGTGAGCTGCGGGGCGATGTGACCGTGGCGGACGTTCTGCTGGTGATAGCCACGGCTGCGCCGGCGCTGCCGGACGCGGCGCAGCAGGCGGCGGCCTCGGCCCGGCTGCTGGACATTCTGCTGGAGGGGCTGCGGTCACGGTCCGCCTGATCGGCGCCGGCCGACGCCGACCGACGTCACCAACGGACTGCTGCGTGGGGTCGGTTTGCGCCTTCACCGATGTGCCTTCACCGAACAAGTGGTGGGTGGTGCTGGGTTCGGGAAGTCTCCCCGGATGAGTGGTTGCCGGACATAAGGGTTAGATGAACTGGCACTCTGTGGCACTCTGGCCCGGTGTTCGGGTCCGAGGGTGCTTACGGGGGCTTCCGCGATGAGCAGTGACGGTCGGGACGAGTCACTCGGTGGTACGGGCGCTTCGGATTCGGCCGGTCTGCCCTCTCGACAGGTGCCGAGCCAGGCCGGGCCCGGTAGGTCTTCGGGTGCGTCCGGTCCTGGTGGTCCTTCCGGTCCGGCCGGAGCGCCAGGCCCTGCCGAGGGTGGCCCGGAGGAGTGCACCGTACCGTCGCAGCGCGGGGGTGCCGGGCTCGAGTCCGTACCGCGGCCTCGCCCTGAGCTGCCGTCGTCCGACGCCGAGTTGATCCGGCGCACGCGGGAGGGCGACGACAGCGCCTACGAGGAACTGTTCCGCCGCCACTCCGGCGCCGTCCGCGGGTACGCGCGCACCTGCTGCCGGGACGCGCACACCGCCGACGATCTGACGGCCGAGGTGTTCGCGCGGACGCTGCAGGCGGTGCGCGGAGGTGCGGGGCCCGAGCAGGCGGTACGGGCGTATCTGCTCACGACGGTCCGGCGGGTGGCCGCGGCCTGGATGAAAACGGCGCGGCGGGAGCAATTGGTAGAGGACTTCGCGGTGTTCGCCGTGGAGGCCGCCCGTAGCTCCGACGCGGCGAGCGACGGCACCCTCGGCCTCGGCGCCGATGTGCGGGCGATGCATGAAGCCGAGCAGTCGCTGGCCCTGCAGGCCTTCCGCTCGCTGCCCGAGCGCTGGCAGGCAGTGCTCTGGCACACCACCGTCGAGGAGGAGTCACCGAGCGAGGTCGCGCCGCTCTTCGGGCTGACCGCCAATGCCACGGCGGTACTGGCCGGCCGGGCGCGCGAGGGCCTCAAGCAGGCATATCTGCAGGCCCATGTGAGTTCCGCGCTCACCTCGGGCGGCGACTGCGCCCGGTACGCCGACCGGCTGGGGGCGTACTCCCGCGGGGGTCTGCGGATGCGGGCCGAGCGCGGACTGCGCAAGCACTTGGAAGAGTGCGCGAGGTGCCGGCTCGCAGCGCGCGAGCTGGCGCATGTCAACGCCGGGATTCCGGCGCTGCTTCCGGTCGCGGTCATCGGCTGGTTCGCCGCCGGGTACTCGCTCAAGGCCTCCGGGATCGTGGCGGCCGGGGCCGCCGGCGCTGCGGGAGCGGGAGCTGGTGCCGCTGCCTCCGGAGGCGCGGGCGCTTCGGGGGGCGTGGGTGCCTCGGGGGGCGTGGGTGCCTCGGGGGCCTCCGGGGGCGCGGCCGGTGGAGCTGGTGGGGCCGCGGCGTCGGAGGGTCTTGGCGCCCTGGCGAAAGCGGGCATCGCGGCGACAGTGGCCGTGGCGGCGGCCGCCGGACTGATGTGGGCCCTCGCCCACGATCCCGAGCCCGCTCCGAAGCACGAGGCGAAGCACCCGGCCGAGGAGCCCGTTCTACCGCTGAAGCCCACTCCGTCACCGAAGCCGAAGTTTCCGGCCCCGCCCGGGTCGGAGCAGCCCGGGCCGGAGCAGCCAGCGCCTCCGGACAAGCCGTCCCCGAAGCCGACGCCTCTGAATCCCACGACGAACCCCACGACGAAGCCGACGCCGACGCCTTCCAAGCCCAACGCCCCGGCCCCGCCGACGTCCACGCCGGACCCCAGGCCCAAACCCCAGCCCAAGCCCACCCCGCCGCCTCCGCCGGCCGCGCGGGTGTACCAGGTCAACCAGCTGGAGTACGGCGTCTTCGGCGACCACACCAGGCCCGAGGTGCGGCTCGGCCGGAGCAGTTGGCTCTGGCAGCGCTGGGGCATGTCCATCGGCGGCACGCGGTACGCGCACGGGGTGACCGTGCACGCCGCGTCCTCCGTCACCATTGACCTCAACCGCCAGTGCAGCACCTTTGACGCGATGGTCGGGATCGACAATCTGACTCTGGGCCCGGCGGCGGTGCGCTTCTCGGTGTACGGGGGCGGTGGGCGGCTGTGGCGGTCCCCGGTGATGCGCGCCGGAGCCGCGGCCGTACCGGCGCATGTGCCGATCGCCGGGCAGAAGACGTTCCGGCTGGTCGTGGACCCGCACACGCCGTTGGATTCGGTGGCGCTCGTGGACTGGGCCCAGTCGCAGATCAGCTGCCGCTGACCGGTTCCGGCTCCCCCGCGTCCTCCAGGAGGTCGATGACCTGGGTGACGGTGAGAGCGCGGCCCGCTGCGCACTCGTTCTCGTAGCGCCGGATTCCGAGCTCGGCACGGGCGCGCGAGCGGATTTGGTCGGCGTCTGTCTGTTCCGGTACGGAGCGGGGGCTGTCCGAGCGCCAGGTGTCGGTGGCGGCCAGGACCTGGACGGCGAGCGGGAGTTGGCCGTCCAGCGTGAGTACGCTCGCGGCACTGTCGGCCAGCAGCGCGGTGATGAACTCCGCGCAGTGGGCGTCGCGCGCCTTCCGGAGTGCGGCCGCCAGGCCCTGTAGCGCCGCTGCCGGCCCGGTCGCCGGCTCGTACGCGGCGATCCCGGCGTCCACACCGTCGAGCACCGCCGCGAATTGTGGTGGCGGGCTGCCGTGCCCGCTCAGTTCGCGTGCCTGGTCCATCAGGCTGCGGGCCCGGGGTATCTCGCCGCGCTCCAGCGCGATGACCGCGCGCATCATGCAGACATAGGCGCGGGTGTCCTGGACGTGGTAGCGCTCCGCCTCCTCGGCCGCTTCGTCGAAGCCCTTCTCGGCGGCCGCGGTGTCACCGGCGCGGTAGGTGAGTTCGGCGAGGCGGGCAATGAGGAACGGGGCTTCGGCGTATGCGCCGACCTCGCGGGCGAGTACCAGCGCCTCCTCGTACGCGATGCGGGACTCCGCGTACCGGCCGCGCATCATTCCCGCCTCGGCCGCCGCGCTCGCCACCTGCGCACGCATCCAGCGGTCGCCGACACGGCGGCTCACCTCGCGCAGCACGGCGAGGTCCTCGTCGATGCCGGGCATGCCGCCGGGCATGTCGACGACCAGGTGGGTGCGGAACATCAGCGTGACGCCGTACTCCCACTCGCCGCCGTACGCACGGGCGTTGACGACGGCGGCATCCATCAGCTCACGGACCTCCTGCGCGTCGCCGGTGAGGTACGAGGCCATCGGCCAGAGCAGTCCGGGGAAGCGTGCGGCCTCCGGTCCCGGCCGGCTGAAGGCGTCCTGCACACGGCGCAGCAGGGCCATCAGCTCGGCATTCTCCCGCAGCATCTCGGCCGGTCGGCTCTCCACGGCGAGGAAGAACCTCAGCATGACCAGATTCATCCGGGGCCAGTAACGGGGGTCGTCCTCGTCGACCGGGTCCGGGCCGAGGCGTACGGTGCGCTCCACCCAGGACAAACCTTCGGCGCGGTAGTTGCGCAGCCACCAGAACCAGCCCATCCCGAAGACCAGGCGCAGCGCGGTCTCTTCGTCGCGGGTCTCGACAACGGCGCGGTGGACGGCGGCGCGGATGTTGTCGAGGTCGGCTTCGATGCGGCCGATCCAGGGGAGCTGGTCGCCGGAGCGCAGGCGCGGTTCGGCCTC
This sequence comes from Streptomyces sp. NPDC048479, assembly GCF_040651435.1. Classification (NCBI taxonomy): domain Bacteria; kingdom Bacillati; phylum Actinomycetota; class Actinomycetes; order Kitasatosporales; family Streptomycetaceae; genus Streptomyces; species Streptomyces sp. NPDC048479. The sequence continues at coordinate 232,381 of NZ_JBEZKA010000012.1, read as the reverse complement.
CTCGACGAGGGCGGCGAAGTGGGCGGTGTGGGCGCGGGCCGCGGCGTCCCGTACGGCCGGGGTCTCCGCGGCGCGCTCCGTGGCGTACTCGTGGATGGTCTCCAGCAGCCGGTAGCGCATCTCGCCGTCGCTGGTGGGTGTGGCGGTGACGAGGGACTTGTCGACGAGTGCGCCGAGGTGGGCGGCGGCGTCTTCGTCGCGGACGGCTTCGGCGGCGGGGAGATCCCAGCCGCCGGCGAAGACGGCGAGTTGGCGCAGGAGGGTGCGTTCGGGGTCCTCCAGGAGGTCCCAGGACCAGTCGACGACGGCGCGCAGGGTCTGTTGGCGCGGCAGTACGGTGCGGCTGCCGCTGGTCAGCAGGCGGAAGCGGTCGTCCAGGCGGTCGGCGATCTGGCGCGGGGTGAGCATCCGCAGCCGGGCGGCGGCGAGTTCGATGGCGAGCGGCAGTCCGTCGAGACGACGGCAGATCTCGGCGGCCGCGGCGGCGGTGGCCTCATCGGCGTCGATACGGAAACCGGGCCTGGCCGCCGCGCCCCGCTCGGCGAGCAGCCGCAGCGCCATCGGATCCGGCAGCGGTTCCACCGGGCGCACCAACTCGCCCGGCACACCGAGTGGTTCCCGGCTGGTGGCGAGAATGCGCAGGTGGGGGCAGTGGGTGAGGAGGGTCTCGGCGAGTTCGGCGGCCGCGTCGACGACATGCTCGCAGTTGTCGAGTACGAGGAGGAAAGGGCGGTGGGCGAGGTGCTCGACCAGCCGGTCGGTGGGGTCGGCGGGCAGGGGCTGGGCCTCGCGGGCGATGAGGGTGGTCTCACGCAGACCGAGCGCGGACAGCACGGCGCCGGGCAGGGCGGAGGGGTCGTCGAGGGGTGCGAGCTCGACAAGCCAGGCGCCGTGGGGGGCGGCGGCAGGGGCGGCCTCCTCGGCGAGACGGGTCTTCCCCGACCCGCCTGGGCCGGTGAGGGTGACGAGGCGGGAGCGGGTCACGTCGGCACGGATGGCACGGAGTTCGCTGTCACGGCCTACGAACGAGGAGAGGCGGGGGCGGATATTGCCGTGGCTCCGCGGGTGCTCGGGCGGTACGGGAGCGTGGAGCAACTCCCCGTACAGCGAGGTCAGTTCGGGCCCGGGGTCGGCGCCGAGGCCGTCGGCGAGTGCGCGGCGGGCCTCCTCGTACGCGACAAGGGCGTCGGCCTGGCGGCCCTCGGCGCGCAGCGCGCGGATGAGCAGCGCGCGGAGCGGCTCGTGGTACGTGTGCGCGGCGGTGAGCTCCTGCAGCTCCGGTACGAGGGTCTGGGTGGCACCGCGCCCGAGGTCGGCCGTGATGCGCTGCTGGATCGCGGCGAGCCGTTGGGCCTCGGGGCGGGCGGCGTGCTCCCCGTCGGGCAGATCGGCGAGCGCGGGGCCGCGCCAGAGGGCGAGGGCGGTACGGAGGGTGCGGGCGGCGGTTTCCGGCTCGGCGAGTTCGGCGGTGGCCCGGCGGGTGAGGCGCTCGAACACGTACAGGTCGACGTCGTCCTTGGCAGCGGCGAGACGGTAGCCGCCGGGGGCGCTCTCGACGGCGTCCTTGCCGAGGGCGCGCCGGAGCCGTCCGACGAGGGCCTGGAGGGCGGCGGGGGCGTCGTGCGGTGGCTCGCCGCCCCATACGTCGTCGACGAGCTCGCCGACGGGCACGGCGCGGCCGACCCGCAGAGCGAGCGCGGCAAGCAGCCGCCGGAGCCGCGGCCCACCGAGGGGCAGGACGCCGCCGCGCTCGTCACGTGCCTCGGTGACGCCGAGGATGAGATACCGCACGGGCCCCATTGTGGACCGGGGGCGCGGTGGAGCCGGTGGGGTTCGGGGGCGTGGGGGTGTCTCCCCGGCGCAGTTCCCCGGCCACACCCGCTCGGCGCGGGCGGGCCTGTGGCGTTCAGGGGCGGGGGACGCGCAGCGGGTGGAGCCGGGACGTGGAGCGTGATGTGTGGCGCACAAGGAACAGTCACCCTCCGACCACCCCCGACGCGCCGTAGATCACGCAGTCCCGGCGCAACCCCGGAGCGGCCCCCAAACGGCCACCGCAGCAAGACCGGGCACCCCCGGGAAAGCCCCCGGGAAAGCCCCCCGGGCGCGGCCACCCACCCAAGACCGGGCACCACGACCCCGCCCCGCCCGCCCGCAAGGCGACCCGCTCCCTACGACCGCAGTGTCGGTCTCGGCGGGACCCCTCCCGCCACCGCCCGCTGGCGTGGAGCCGCCGTGCCCGTCCAGCACGTGCCCCTCCGCGAGAGCAACCTCCGCAGCCACAGCTCCGTAGAGATCAGGTCCGCCAGCCCGTCCAGCGGCACCGGTTCGCCCTCCGACGCCGCACGCAGCGCCTTGCGGACCACCCGGGCCTCGACCAGGCCCGCGTCCGCCAGCAGCGGCGCGTCGAACAAGGCGATCAGGTGCGGGAGCGACACCTGCAGACCCTTCCGTGCCGCCGCCGTCGACGAAGCGTGCGTCGTCGCGCCCCAGCCCGGGGGCAGATCGTGGATGCCCGCGCCCGCCAGCACCGCGCGGAGAATCGCAGCGCGGGCGCCCGGCCGGACCCGCAGCGCTTCGGGGAGGTCGCGGCAGGCCCGCACGACCTGGTTGTCGAGGAACGGGGCGTGCAGGCGCTGACTGCGGATCTCCGCCGCCTGCTCCAGGATCCGCTGGTCCGTCGCGTGGCGGGCCAGCGCTGCACGCGCCCGGGCCTCCCCGGGGCGCTGCACGGACGTCGGCCGCGTCGCCCCCTCCATCAGACGAACCGATACTTCAGCAAGCGCCTCGCCCGTCAGCCAGCGCGCCGCAGGACCCGGCCTCGACCAGGCCAGGGCGGCGAGCGACGCGCCCAGCGGACCGTTGGAGAGTGCGCGGCCGGGACGGTTCGCCTCCAGCAGCCGGTCCGCCGCCGTCTCCAGGCCGGTGCGGTACGGCGTACGGGCAAGGCGCCGCGCCGCCCGGTACACCGTCAGCGGGATGAACAGCGACTGCGGCGAAGGGCCCTCGGCGCGTGCCAACGCCGTGACCGGACGCACCAGATGACGCCGCCGCCGGTCCAGCAGCAGGTCCGCGAGGCGCGCCGGATGCGCGTCAAGCACCTGCCGCGCGCCCGCCCCCGTGAAGTGGTCCGCGCTGCCCGCGGCCAGCCGTCCGCGGTGACGTTCCGCGGTGATCAGCGACGGAGCCGGCTCGTCCGTCAGAGGCCCGGCGTCCAGGCTCGCGTACGGCAGCCCCTCCTCCGCCGCCGCGACCACCACATGGTGCAGCCGCGGGTTGGAGGCGATCGCCCGCGCCCGTTCCAGTTCGTCCTCGCGCCCGCCCGTGGCCAGATCGTTGAAGGTGACCGCCAGCAGCCGCTCGCCCGCGCCCGTCCCATGGCCGAGTACCGTGCCCGGTCTGCCCGGCAGCCCCGCCGCCAGCAGCGCCAGCGTGCCGGACGCGCTGCCGCCCGACAGGTCCGCGCCGATCCCTGGCGTCGGCCCGGCCCGGCCGCTCCGGGCGGCCCGCCGCTCCGCCGGACCCATCCCCGGCACCGGCCCGGGATCCGTCGGCAGCGTCTCGGGCGCGTGCCGCGGCGCGGTGAGCCTGGCCCGTACCGCCTCGATCAGTGCGTCGCGTACGCCGTCGATGGCGCGCTCCGCCTCGATCTGCGGCCCGGCGACGGCGAGGGACGCCACCGGCTCGTACCCGGTGATCTCACGCGAGCCCTCGCGCAGAATCAGCGCGTGCCCCGGCGGGATGCGCTTCACACCGTCGTACGGAGTCGAGTCGCGCAGCGCCTCCGGTGTCTCCGGACAGGCGAGCAGTGCCGCCAAGTGCCCGATGTCCAGCTGCGCTTCGATGAGATCGGCGAGCGGGAGCGCGGCGGTGGCGTACGCGGTGCCGTTCGCCCACGGCGTGTGGAAGACAGGTCTCGCCCCGGCCAGGTCGCCGGCGATCGTGATCCGGCGGCCGACCTGTACGACGGCGGTGTAGCTGCCGGCCCAGGCGGTCAGATGCCGCAGCGCCCCGCCGCGCGCCGCGAAGAGCCCCACCTTCAGCTCCTCGTCGCTGGCCGCGCAGCAGCCGAGGACCGCGAGCTTGGTGAAGGGGTCGACGGTGACGACGCGCACCTCGTCGGGGCGCCAGTCGCCGACCGCCCAGAGCGGATCCGGGTCTCCCCACAGGAGTTGGGCACCGACGGGGTGGACGGTGCCGGCGTCGTCGGACGTGCCGACGGCCCCGGCCGTACCGAAGTTTGCGGCGATACTGCTCCAGCCCACCAACCACCGCATGCCGCCTCCACAGGCTGTGGACAAACTCAGACCCACCGGACCTCGGACCACCGGGCCGTAACCGCTCGGGCCTCAGCCGTTCGGGAACATGCTGCCACGAAGGCGGCGCACAGGAGGGGCTCCGGGTAGCGCGCGCAAAAAGGGAACGCGCCCCTGGCATTGGCGATTTGACGACGGCCGGGAGGAGGAAGGGGCGAGCGGCCAGCGCTCAGACGGGAGTAAAACGGGCATGGAGGACAGTCGGCATTCAGCCATTCTCCGTGCCGCACATGTGTGCCTCACCCGTGCATACGACAGTCCGGGAGGCGCTGTTCGCCCCCCGGACCCGTCCGCCGCCCGCGGGGATTGAGGCGGCGGTGTCCCCCAGCCCACTGGTTCCGATACTCAGTGGGCCGACCCACGCAGCACTCATGGAAGCGCTCCCCCACCCAGCGCGGCCAGAGCGCACGGACGGGCGCACGGCCACACACCCGGAGCACGACGACGAGGCGCCGTCGGCAGATCGTCTGCTCCAACGCACAACAATCTCGCCATAGGGAACACCGCCCCTTAACGGTCGGGATGCGGCGAACTACGCTGTGTTTACTGATGTTCTCCCCAGGGGCGCATATTCCGAGGGGTTCGGCCAGGAGCTTTTGCAGCCGGGATCCCTGAGCTGTCCGGAGCTGTTCACCAGGGGAGGACACAGCACGAATGCCGTGCGCCCAGCAGCGACGCGGCGGCCGTCTGTGTGTCGAGGGGTGGCGCATGTCCAGGGAGCAACGCGGGCCGAACGACAAACTCGGCACCGTTCTCGCCCTCGCGGGAATCAGCAACGCCGGCCTGGCCCGGCGCGTCAACGACCTCGGCGCGCAGCGCGGTCTGACCCTTCGCTACGACAAGACATCCGTGGCGAGGTGGGTGTCGAAGGGCATGGTGCCGCAGGGCGCCGCGCCCCATCTCATCGCCGCGGCCATCGGCGCCAAGCTCGGGCGTCCGGTGCCGCTGCACGAGATCGGTCTGGCGGACGCCGACCCGGCCCCCGAGGTCGGGCTCGCCTTCCCGCGCGATGTGGGCGAGGCGGTGAAATCAGCCACCGAGCTCTACCGCCTCGATCTGGCGGGCCGGCGGGCCGGCAGCGGCGGCATCTGGCAGTCGCTGGCCGGTTCCTTCGCAGTGAGCGCTTACGCGACGCCCGCGTCGCGCTGGCTGATAACGCCCGCCGACTCCTCGGTCGAGCGGTCCGTGTCGGTGGACACCGCGGAGGACACTCCCGCCCGCGTGGGCCACAGCGATGTGGCCAAACTCCGGGAGGCGGCGGAGGACGCGCGCCGCTGGGACTCCAAGTACGGCGGCGGGGACTGGCGTTCGTCGATGGTGCCGGAGTGTCTGCGGGTTGACGCGGCCCCGCTGCTCCTCGGCTCCTATTCGGACGAAGTGGGCCGGGCGCTGTTCGGTGCCGCCGCCGAGCTGACCCGGCTGGCCGGGTGGATGGCCTTCGACACCGGGCAGCAGGAGGCGGCGCAGCGGTACTACATCCAGGCGCTGCGACTGGCCCGCGCGGCCGCGGATGTTCCGTTAGGCGGCTATGTGCTGGCTTCGATGTCGCTGCAGGCGACGTACCGCGGATTCGCGGACGAGGGCGTGGATCTCGCGCAGGCGGCGCTCGAGCGCAATCGCGGCCTCGCCACCGCCCGCACGATGAGCTTCTTCCGGCTGGTGGAGGCGCGGGCGCACGCGAAGGCGAGCGACGCGGTGGCGGCCGGAGGCGCGCTGAAAGCGGCGGAGGGCTGGCTGGAGCGCTCGCGGGCGGGCGATGCCGACCCGACGTGGCTGGGCTTCTACTCGTACGACCGGTTCGCCGCGGACGCTGCCGAGTGCTACCGCGATCTGAAGGCGCCGCGCCAGGTGCGTCGCTTCACGGAGCAGGCGCTGTCGCGGCCGACGGAGGAGTTCGTACGGTCGCACGGGCTGCGGCTCGTGGTGTCGGCCGTGGCCGAGCTGGAGTCCGGGAATCTGGACGCGGCGTGCGCGGCGGGCACGCGCGCGGTGGAGGTCGCGGGGCGGATCTCCTCGGCGCGGACCACGGAGTACGTACGGGATCTGCTGCACCGACTCGAGCCGTACGGCGACGAGCCGCGGGTCGCGGAGCTGCGGGAGCGGGCCAGGCCACTGCTGGTCGCTCCGGCGTAGGGCACGAACCCCCTGGTTCAGCTGGTTTAAGGCCGTTGTCAGTGGGCCAGTGCACTATCGGGGTGGGAGGTGACGCGGTGACGGCGTCCGGGCAGGGCTTCGGGCAGGTCCACGGGCATGGCTTCGACTGTGACGTGCTGGTGATCGGCGGCGGGATCGTCGGCCTGTCGACGGCGTATGCGCTGACGCGCGCGGCTCCCGGGACCCGGGTGACGGTCCTGGAGAAGGAACCGGGCCCGGCCAGGCACCAGACCGGGCGGAACAGCGGAGTGATCCACAGCGGGATCTACTACCGGCCGGGGTCGCTGAAGGCGCGGTTCGCGGTGCGCGGCGCGGCGGAGATGGTGAAGTTCTGCGCGGAGTACGGCATCGAGCACAAGGTCACCGGAAAGCTGATCGTCGCGACGGGGCGGGACGAGCTGCCACGGCTGCACGCCCTGGTCCAGCGCGGCCGTGAGAACGGCATTCCGGTACGAGAGCTGGGCGCGGCGCAGATCACGGAGTACGAGCCGCAGGCGCGCGGGCTCGCGGCGATCCATGTCGGGACGACGGGGGTGTGCGACTTCGGGGCGGTGGCGGCGCAGCTCGCGGCGGCGTCCAACGCGGACATCCGGTACGACGAGCAGGTCACTGCCATCGACCGCCGCGCATGGGGCGTCGCGGTGCGCACGGCATCGGGGACGGTGGCCCGGGCGAGGGTGCTGGTGAACTGCGCGGGGCTGCAGTGCGACCGGGTCGCGCTGCTGGCGGGCGACGAGCCGGGCATGCGGATCGTCCCCTTCCGGGGTGAGTACTACGAGCTGGCCCGCCCCGATCTCGTACGCGGACTGATCTACCCGGTGCCGGACCCGGCGTTCCCTTTCCTCGGGGTCCATCTGACGCGCGGCATCGACGGTGGCGTCCATGTCGGCCCGAACGCGGTCCCGGCACTGGCCCGCGAGGGCTACAGCTGGTCGGCGGTACGACCGCTGGAACTGGCGGGGACGCTCGGCTGGCCGGGGACGTGGCGGATAGCCCGCAGGCACTGGCGGTACGGCGCGGGTGAGCTGCACCGCTCGCTGTCGAAGCGCGCGTTCGCGACGGCGGTACGGCGGCTGCTGCCGGCGGTGACGGCGGACGATCTGCGCCCGGCTGCGTCGGGCGTACGGGCGCAGGCGGTCCTGCGGGACGGCACACTGGCCGACGACTTCCTGATCCGCGAGGCGCCACGCACGGTGCATGTGCTGAACGCGCCGTCCCCGGCGGCGACGGCGTCCCTGCCCATCGGCAGAGAGGTCGCACGCAGGGCCCTGACGGCGCTGGCGGACGGCCGCTTGGTGCGTGCGGGGAGGTAACGACGGCCCCGGTCCCGCCCGCGGGGGACGGGCACCCGCACCCAGGCCCAGCCCCAGACTCCGCTCTCCAAGCTCGGCTCCCAGGCCCAGCCCCCAGGCTCAGCCCGCCAAGGCCCAGCCCCCCAGGCTCGGCTCCCGGCGAAGGTCACCCCCGCCGCCGCCGTAGAATCAAGCCACTGTGTCTGAGCTCCGAAACCCCACTTCTGACGACGCCCCCCGGCCCCCCATACGCGCCAAGGGCGAGCCCCGCTTTCCCGGTGGGCCCGCTGCCGATCCCGCCGGGTCGCATCATGAGCGGCGCATTCGCAGTTTCCAGCCACGTCGCAGCCGCGTCACCGTCGGGCAGGCCGATGCGCTGGAGCGGCTGTGGCCGATCTGGGGCATGGACATCGACGGGCACCGCGTCCTCGACCTCGACGAGATGTTCGGCGGACTGCCCGTCGTCCTCGAGATCGGGTTCGGGATGGGCGAGGCCACGGCGCAGATGGCCGCCGAGGACCCCGGCACCGGGATTCTCGCCGTCGACGTGCACACTCCCGGGCAGGGCAATCTGCTCGGTCTCGCGGAGCGGAACGGACTGTCCAACATCCGGGTCGCCAACGGTGACGCGATCATCCTGCTCAGGGAGATGCTCGCACCCCGCTCGCTCGACGGGATGCGCGTCTACTTCCCCGACCCCTGGCCGAAGAAGCGCCACCACAAGCGGAGGCTGATCCAGCCCGAATTCCTCAGCCTCGCCGCGCAGTGCCTGAAGCCCGGCGCGGTCCTCCACTGCGCGACCGACTGGGAGCCGTACGCCGAGCAGATGCTCGAGGTGCTCTCCGCGCACCCGGACTTCGAGAACACCCAGGAGGACGGCGGCTTCGCCCCCCGCCCCTCGTTCCGCCCGCTCACCCGATTCGAGGGGCAGGGCCTGGACAAGGGCCACAAGGTGCACGACCTGCTGTTCCGCCGACGGGTGGGCACCACGATTCCGGACGCGTAACCCTCAGTAGGACCCCGGGCACCATCGCCAGTGTCAGCGGCCCTCGTTAGGGTCAATGGGTGTCCGAGTCGTCCCCGCAGCACCTCCCACCGCATCCGGCGGTCCCGGCGTTCGATCAGCAGCCACTGTTCGACGCCGTGCCGGAGCGTTCCCGGTGGCGCTACAAGCCGCGCCGCGTCTCCCGGCTCTGGCACAGCAAGGCGGTCCGGGCCGGAGTGCTGATCACGTTCCTCGCCCTCTCCGGCCTGGTGATCCTCTCGCTCGTACGTGAGCAGACGGGCACCCAGGGCTTCCTGGTCGGCCTGGGCCTCGCGACGCTGCCCGTCCCGCTCCTGATGGCGGCCTTCCGCTGGCTGGACCGCGTCGAACCGGGCCCCTGGAAGAATCTGCTCTTCGCCTTCGCGTGGGGCGCCTTCGCCGCCGCCCTCGTCGCGATCATCGCGAACTCCTTCGCCACCCGCTGGATAGCCACCGCCACCGCGGATCCGGCGAGCGCCGACACCCTCGGCGCGACGGTGATTGCCCCGATCGTCGAGGAGAGCGCGAAGGCTGCTGCGGTCCTGCTCATCTTCATCTTCCGCAGACGGGACTTCACCGGAATCGTCGACGGCGTCGTCGTGGCCGGCTTCACCGCGACCGGCTTCGCCTTCACCGAGAACATCCTCTATCTGGGCAACGCCTTCGGCGAGGACCAGGAGATAGGCACCTCGGGCCTCGCCTCGATGACCGCGGCGACCTTCTTCGTACGCGTCGTGATGTCGCCGTTCGCACATCCGCTCTTCACGGTGCTGACGGGCATCGGCTTCGGGATCGCCGCGCTCGCCGCACAGCGCCAGAAGATCCGCCGCGTCGCACTGCCGCTGCTCGGTCTCGTCCTCGCCATGGGCATGCACGCCCTGTGGAACGGCGCGTCGTCGCTGTTCGGCCCGCTGGGCTTCTACGGCGTGTACGGGGCGTTCATGGTGCCGGCCTTCGGCCTGCTGACCTGGCTGGCGATCTGGACGCGGCAGCGCGAGCTGCGCACGATATCCGCCGAGCTGCCCGCGTACGCCGCGGCGGGCTGGCTCGCGGGGGACGAACCGCGCGCGCTCTCCTCGATGCGGGCACGCACGATGGCGCGCGACTTCGCGCGGCGGACCTACGGACCGGCCGCGGCGCACGCCGTATCGGAGTACGAGACGTTCGCGACCTCCCTGGCCTTTCTGCGCCACCGGGCACACCGCGGCGCGGCGGGCCCTGACTTCGTTGAGCGCGAGCAGGAGCTGCTGCACCACCTGTGGCAGCGCAAGGAGGTGGCCGCGCCCGCACTGACCTACGCGGCACGGGCGACGGGCCGGGTGTGGGTGCCACCCCCGTACCGCGACTACGGCGGCTACAACCCGTACCGCTCCTAGACGCCCCAGGCGGACGCCGCCGTCAGCTCGGCCAGCTCCTCGGCCTTCAGCTCCAGGTCTGCGACCGCCAGCAGGGCGGGCAGCTGCTCGACCGTACGGGCCGAGGCGATCGGCGCGGCGACGGTCGGCTGCGCGGCCAGCCAGGCGAGCGCGACAGTCGCGATCTCGGCACCGCGCGCCTCGGCGACCTTGTCCAGCGCGGCGAGCACGGCCACGCCCCGCTCGGTCTTCAGATGCCCGGCCGCGCCCTCGGCCCGTGGGCTCCGCACCGTCGCACCCGGCCGGTACTTGCCGGTGAGGAAGCCGGAGGCGAGCGAGTAGTACGGGACGGCGGCGAGACCGGCGCGGGCGGCCGCATCCTGGCGCTCACCCTCGTACGTCTCGCGCGAGACGAGGTTGTAGTGCGGCTGCAGCACCGAGTAGCGGGCCAGACCCTCGCGCTCCGAGAAGTCCAGGGACGCCTGGAGCCGCTCGACGCTGAGGTTGGAGGTGGCGATGGCGCGGACCTTGCCGTCCTTCACCAGCTGGTCGAGGGCGGTGATGATCTCCTCGACGGGGACGGCCGGGTCGTCGAAGTGCGTGTAGTACAGGTCGATGTAGTCGGTACGCAGCCGGCGCAGCGACTCCTCGGCCGCGGCCGCGATATTGGTGGCGGAGAGGCCCCTGTACTGGGGGTGGGCGCCGACCTTGGTGGCGACGACGACCTCGGAACGGTTGCCGCGCGCGGCAAGCCAGTTGCCGATGACGGTCTCGGACTCGCCACCCTCGTTGCCCGGCCCCCACGCGGAGTAGACGTCGGCGGTGTCGATGAAGTTGCCGCCGGCGGCCACGTACGCGTCGAGCACGGCGAAGGACTGCTTCTCGTCGGCGGTCCAGCCGAAGACATTGCCGCCGAGGCAGAGCGGAAAGACGGCCAGGCCTGAGGAGCCAAGGGTACGGAGGGAAGTCATACCTTGATCAACAGCCAGACCGGGCCGCGCTATTCCGTTCACGCCAGGACTGCCGTGAAGTGCTCACGCCAGGACTGCCGGGCACTGCGGCGCTCGATCAGACAGTGAGGCCCTTGCCCTGGAGCCAGGCCATCGGGTCGATGCCCGAACCGCCCGGGGTGTGCACCTCAAGGTGCAGATGCGGGCCCGTGACATTGCCGGTCGCGCCCACGCGGCCGATCGTCTCGCCCGTCGTCACCTTCTGACCCACGCTGACCGACATCGACGACTGGTGGCAGTACCAGACCTCCGTACCGTCCTCGAGCTCCAGGACCGTGCGGTAGCCGTACGAGCCCGACCAGCCCGCCGACTTGACGGTCCCGCCGTGCACCGCCTTGACCGGCGTGCCCGTCGGGGCGGCGAAGTCCAGGCCGGTGTGGTAGCCCGAGGACCACATGGAGCCGGCCTCGCCGAAGGTGGAGGTGATCGTGTACGCGGAGGTGGGCAGCGCGAAGTTCGCGGCCAGCTTGGCGAGCCGCTCCGCCTCCGCCTTGGCCTCCGCGGCCGCCTCGGCCGCCTCGGCCTTCTGCTTCGCGGCCTCGGCCTTCGCCTCCGCCGCCGTCTGCTGCTGCTTCGCCTCCGCCGCGGCCTTCTCGGCCGCGAGCTTCTCCGCGGCCGACTTGGCCCCGGCGTCCGCCTCGGCCCGCTGCTGATCGGCCTGCTGAAGGATGCGGGCGCGCAGGGCCTCACCGGCGCCGGCCGCGCCCGTGTCCGCCTCGGTGCCGTCGTCCGCGGCGAGGGTCATCGCCGTGAGCGGCGAGGTGTTCGCGTTCCCCGACTGCGCGTCGGCGCCGTCGGACATGAAGGCACCCACACCCGGCAGTGACGCGGCGTCGGGCAGCTTGTCCTTGATCGAGTCCGGAAGGTCCGGCAGCGATATGGAGACCGGCGGCTTGTCCTGCGCGCTGGCCATGCCGCCCGCGCCGACCGCTGCGATCACACCGACGCCGAGCACCGTGGAGCTTCGGGCGAGTCCGCCGCGCTGCTTCATGACACGGTGCCGGCCGCGCACCGGACGAACGGAGTCCTCGGTGGGGTTCCATTCCTCCCATGCCCGCTCCGCTACATCGTCGCCGAAGAAGTCGGATTGAAAGGGGGATTCGGGTGCGGGGGCAGGGCTGTTGGACGCCACGGAGGCGTACTCCTTTCCTTCCTTCTCGCCTACCGGGTTAGCTGACGGGTTCGGAGCAGGAAGGTCTCCTACGAGCGCTTCGACCGCGAACAGAGCGGCAAAAGGTACCCGATTCACCCCAATTGGTGGTTCCCCGGTTCCCTTGCGGGATTCGGCGCGTGCGCACGGTGCCGTCTCTTGCGACAGCTGGGACAACCGCGCTGCGTTATCGAACGTTAATAGACACCAGGGCGGGATTCCAAGCTGTTCCGACTATTCATTGAAGACAATGCCCTGGACTTACCGGGACACAAGCAGCCGGAGTCGGGCGACTTGATCGATGCCGGGACCGCACCGCACTTCTGACGGCGCTTCAAATGTTGTGCGGAGGGGTGTCCATCGACTACACACGGTACTGGCCCGTGTCTTCCTGCTCCCCTTCGATCACGCCTACGGTCCTGCGGCGCTCCGGCTGCCCGTCGAGCGGGCGGCTGACCGCCAGCAGCGCCATGTCGTCGTTGGGACCGCCGCCCGTATGCAGGCGTACATCGTCGACGATCGCGTCCAGCAGCTCCTCGGGGCCGGCGAAGAGCCGGCCGCCGAGCCGCTCGACGGGGTTGTAGAACGTACCGTCCGCGTTGCGCGCCTCGGTCACCCCGTCGGTGTAGAGGAGCAGCGTGGCCCCGGCCGGGAGCGGATACTCGTCCGCCAGGTCCGGCAAGGTCCCCAGATCACCCATTCCCAGCGGCAGCGCGTGCTCGGTCGGCTCCAGCTTGTCCAGGTCGCCGTCGGCGTGCAGCACCAGCGGCTCCGGATGGCCACGGTTCACCACCCGCACCACGCCCGCGCCACGCGGAATCTCGGCGAGTACGGCGGTGGTGAACCCCTCGAACACATCAAGGCTGCCCCGCCTCGTCCCCTCACGCGTGAGCGCCCGCTCCAGGCGCCCGGCGACGCCCTCGATCGATCTCTCCTGCTCTGCGGCCTCCCGGAACGCCCCGATGACCACGGCCACGGCCTCGACCGCCCCCATCCCCTTGCCCCGGACGTCGCCCACGACCAGCCGCACACCGTGCGGGGTGTCCTGCACGGCGAAGAGGTCGCCGCCGATGAACGCGTCCGCCTGCGCCGCCTCGTACCGCGCGGCGATCTGCAGCCCGCCGATCCGGTCGGCGGGCGTGGGCAGCACGGCGCGCTGCGCGGTCTCGGCGATGTCGCGGGCGGAGGCCAGGCGCCTGCCGCTGAGCCGTACCACCCGGTTGATGAAGAGCGCCAGGCCGGCGACGGTGACCACGGTGAACAGCTCGGTGTTCGCCGGGGTCAGGGTCAGGGTGCCGTTGTAGACGTGCAGACCCAGCACACTGACGACGGCGGCGATGCCGGTCAGCAAGGTGGCAAGAAAGGAGAAGAACGGCGCGGCGATCAGCGGAGCGGCGGCGAAGAGCGGAGATGCGGTGTACTCGGACGGGGTGAGGAGATCGAAGACCACGCCGGCAATGATCATCAGCGAGGGCAGCGCGAGGACAAGACGGTGAGCGCTGGCGCCGCCGTCCTGCTCTCGCTGCCCCACCAGTGATCTCCTGACCAGTCCAGCCACGGCTGCGGAAATTACCGCCCTCATCCCAGGTTGGCCGCAGCCGCGCCGGGCTGCGACTCTCGGTCGGCCAACCGGGCTATGGCGACTCTGGGGCCGGGTACGGACGGTTGGGGGCGGGTACGACAGTGGCCCGGCACTCTGATCGAGTGCCGGGCCACTGGCTGCAGTAGCGGGGACAGGATTTGAACCTGCGACCTCTGGGTTATGAGCCCAGCGAGCTACCGAGCTGCTCCACCCCGCGTCGGTGAACACAACCTTACGCCATCCGGAGCAAGATCAAATCCATTTTATGAGGCGGTCTGCTCCGAAGCCTCTCCGAAGGCTCTCCGTATGGCTGTGGCCCACGCTGCGCAGCACCCTCGCCGCCGGCCGTCCCGCGACGGACGCGGAACTGCTGAGGGTGCTGCGCAGCGGCAATGCGCGCTGTTCAGCGGCGGCGCAGGCGGAGTGCGGTGAGCGCGCCGCCGGCCGCGATCAGTACCGCGGCGGTGATCGCCGCGTACCAGGTGGAGCTGGACGATCCGGTGCTGGCGAGGGCGCCGGTGGTGGTGACGGGGTCGTTCGCGACGGCCGCCGCCGAGGTCGTGGCGGAGGCCGACGGGGTGCCGGACGGCGTCGCGGTCGGGGAGGGCGAGGCGGACGCGGTCGGGGAGGGGGTCGCGGTCGGGGAGGGGGTCGCGGTCGGCTTGCCGCTCGGGGCGGTGCCGCGCTCGGGGGCGACCGTGATCCTGCCCTGGGCCCCCAGGAACGGATGGATGTTGCCCTCGGTGAGCGACGTCGTCGCCTGCAGCGTGAGCTTGACCGGCTTCTGGATGCCCTTGAAGTCGATGACGCTCACGCGAAGGCGAGTGCGGTGCATGACGTAGCTCTTGCGGATGTCCGCCGGCTGCCACTTCTCCTCGCCCGCGAACTTCTTGACCTTGGTGTACCTGCCGTCCTCGCCGAGCTCCTCGATCACCAGCTCAGGGATCTTCCCCGCGGAGCCGGGCTCCTCGACGACCTCCAGGGTGGTCCTCAGGTCGGAGTCGAAGGTCACCCCGCCCTTGAGCTGGTGGACGATGTCGACGTTGCCCGTCGTGCCGGGCTTGATGGGAGCGTTCTCGTCGGTCTCGAGCGTCATGGAGGCGGGCCCGGTGCTGATCTTCGGGCTGGCCTCGAAGACCAGGGTGTCGTCGTTCTGGCGCTGGGTGTTCTCGGCCAGGTCGTCGGCCAGGAGCTTCAGATTGCCGTTGTTGGAGGGGTAGTTCTTGCCGAGGCCGACGGAGACCTTCCAGCTCAGCTCACCCTTGGCGGGCACCGAGAACGGGGCGTTCCTGCCCTTCTCGGCCGGGTAGAAAAAGCCCTGCGCGCCCGCGTCCTGCTGCCCGACGAACTCGTCCGTGGCCGGGGCGTTCACCGGCTGCACGTCGAAGATGAGGTGCGATGCCGCGATGGGGCTCGCGCCGTCCGTGTCGCCGACCATCCACGGCTGGAAGTCCACCGCCTTGTCCGCGGAGTTCTTCACGGTGAACGTGAAGGTCTCGCTCGCCCCGCCGCGGGTCAGCGGCCCGGACGGCGCCGGGGTGCCCAGCTCGATGGTGAGGGGCTTGCTCGAGGCCACCGGGGCGGCGTGGGCGCTGAGCGGGACAAGGGTGGTGCCGACGACGGCGGCGACGGTGAGCGCGGCGGCGGAGACGAAGCGAACGGACATGGTGGACTCCCCCCAAGGAATCGACTAGGGGCCGGACTGCCGGTGGATGGGCGACAGTCGGCCGTGCGTAAGAGCAGCGCGGCACAGCGCCGCTGCAGACGGTGAAGCGAGATGAGCGAGATGAGCGAGACAAGAGAAATGAGCGGTGAGCTCGCAGAGCGCACTGGATGAGAGTTCGCCTTCTGTCCGGCCCTGCACGGTCCCGGCTTGCGGCGATGTGCATATCTTCACCGCTCAAGATCGGCCGGGCAATCCCCGTACTGTCACCGCTTCGCAACAGCGTCCGGAAGGCGAAAATCCGCCTCTGACCTGGGAGTTGCCTCCAGTCGTCGGGTCCGGCTACGCAGGGGGCAGCAGCCGCGCGGCCCGCATCTGCAGGTAGCGCGTCTCCGGGACGCTGAGCGTGCGCTGTGCCGCCAACCGGTAGGCGGCTCGGGCGCCTTCGGCATCACCGGCCTTCTCCAGCAGGTGTGCCCGTACGGCGTCGAGCCGATGGTGCCCCGCCAACCGGTCCTCCAGCTCGGCGACTTCGGATAGCCCGGCCTCGGGGCCGTGCACCATGGCAACGGCCACGGCGCGGCCGAGCTCGGCCATCGGCTCGGGGGCGCGGCGTACGAGGATGTCGTACAGAGCGAGGATCTGCGGCCAGTCGGTGTCCTCGGCACGAGCCGCCTCGTCGTGCAGCGCCGCGATCGCCGCCTGCAGCTGGTAGGCCCCGGCCGGCCCCTCGGACAGTGCCTCCTCCACCAGCGCGCTGCCCTCGGCGATCGCCTTCCCGTCCCAACGGCTGCGGTCCTGCTCGTCGAGCGGAACCAGTTCGCCGTGCGGTCCGGTGCGGGCCGCGCTGCGCGCGTCGGTGAGCAGCATCAGCGCCAGCAGCCCGGTCACCGCCCCCTCCTGCGGCAGGAGCCGGCGTACGGCCCGGGTCAGCCGGATCGCTTCGGCGGCGAGATCAGCGCGGTGCAGATCGCTGCCGGAGGTCGCCGTATAGCCCTCGTTGAAGATCAGGTAGAGCACCTGCAGCACGGCCGCGAGCCGCTGATCGCGGTCCTCGCGCCCCGGCTGCCGGAACGGCACTCCCTTGACCTTCTGCTTGGCCCGGCTGATGCGCTGCGCCATGGTCGCCTCCGGCACAAGATGCGCACGGGCGATCTCGGCCGTGGTCAGCCCCCCGACGGCACGCAGGGTGAGCGCGACCTGCGCGGCCGGGGTGAGCGCGGGGTGACAGCACAGGAAGAGCAGGGTGAGAGTGTCGTCCTCGGACGGTGCGCGGCTCTCTCCGGGCGCAGGCGCCGTGAAGGCGTCTCGAGGCGTCAGCGCCGCGACCGTCTCCTCACGTCTGCGCCGGGCCTCGTCACTGCGCAGCGCTTCCGTGAGCCGACGGGACGCGACCTTGATCAGCCAACCGCGCGGATTGTCGGGCCGGCCCGCATCGGGCCACTGCTGCGCGGCCGCGAGCAGCGCCTCCTGTACGGAGTCCTCGGCCAGATCGAAGTGCCCGTACCGGCGCACCAGCGCGCCAAGGACCTGCGGCGCGTGCAGGCGCAGCAGGTCCTCGATGCCGGTCGTACCTCTCACACACAGCCTCCGCCGTCCTGGATGGGCCGGATGACCACCGGATAGGGGGGAGCCCCCTCGGGCGCCGGGCACGTCGCGACGCGCGCGGCGATCTCGGTGACCCGCTCCAGGCTCTCGCAGTCGAGAACCCAGTACCCGGCGAGCAGTTCCTTGGTCTCTCCGTACGGACCGTCCGTGATCACGGGCTTCCCGTCCTTGCCGGCACTGACGCAGCGGGTCTGCGCGGGCTCGGCCAGGCCGTTCCCGTCGACGAGCTCGCCCGACTCGGAGAGGTCGTTGTTGACCTCGCCCATGAAGGCGAACATCGCCTGCAGATCCTTCTCGCTCCAGGCCGGGCTGTGCGCGGACGCCTGGCCGCGCATGGCCTCGTAGTCGGCCTGCGAGCCCTGGACCATCACCAGATACTTCATGGTTTCGCTCCCTCGGATGCGTTGCCGCCCCTTGCGGGCAACTTTCACAGGAGACGTCGCGGCCGATGACGGATTCTCGACACCTCGCGGAGAAATTTTCCGGAACTACTCGTCAGGACCACTCGCCCGGAACGTCGTCCGGGGTGTCCGGGCGGCCCGGCCTGTGGGAGTCGTCCCGCAGGACCGGCTTGTGGAGTCATCCCCCGTTTCGCCCGTTCGGCCCGGCCGGACGTGCCCTCTCCGTGGCCATGAGCGGAAATGGATCAGGAGGCAGCAGCCCTCGGCGGCTACCGCACTGACGCAGGAGCACGGATGACGAACTCGTCGGAACCGCGGCAGGAACCGTCACCGGAACCTGCGCCGGAGGGCTCGGCGGCGGGCGGTCGGCCGCAGGGTTCGGCGGCGGGCGGTTCGGCGGCGGCGCGGATCGCGAGGAAGGTGTCATCGGCAGTCCTCATCGTCCTCACGTGCATTCTCGTCCCGGTGTCCGTAGTGACGGTCTGGGTGCACGACATCGTGCTCGACACCGACCGGTACGTCGCCACGGTCGCTCCCCTGGCGAGCAATCCGGCGATCCAGGACGCCGCGGTGAATCGCGCCGTCCAGGCGGTGGACGTCCGCTTCGACGCCAAGGAATTCACTACCAATGTGGCTGACTGGCTTCAGTCGCAGGGACTGCCGCCCCTCGCCGCGCAAGCAGTCAAGAGTTTCGCTCCGCAGGTGGCTTCCGCCGTCAACGAGGCGGTCGAGAAGGTTGCCCGCCGCTTCGTCGAGAGCGACCGGTTCAAGAAGGTGTGGACCACCGCCAACCGGATCGGCCACAACGCCGTCGATCACGCGCTCACCGGCAAGGGGCGCGGAGCGGTCGGCGTCGACGAAGGAACCGTCACCCTCAATGTCGGCACTGCCGTGGAGACCATCAAGAAGGACCTCGTCGACGCGGGACTGAAACCGGCCTCGAAGATTCCCACCGTCAACAAGCAACTGGTCCTCTTCAAGTCCGACGAGCTCGCCAAGGTCCAGAACGCCGCGCGTGCGCTCGATGTGATCGGCAACTGGATGCCGATCATCACCGTGCTCCTCGGTGCGGCCGGTGTGCTGCTCGCCCATCACCGCAGGCGCGCCCTGGCCAAGACCGCCCTCGGTGCCGCCCTGGCCTGCCTGATCTTTGTCATCGCCCTGGTCGTCGGCCGTAGCTACTACCTCAGCCACCTGCCGCCCCAGGTGCTGTCCCACGCCGCCGCCGGAGCGGTCTACGACACGCTTCTGCACTTCCTGCGCATCACACTCCGCACCGTGATCGTGCTTGGCGTGATCATCGCTGTCGGCGCGTACCTGATCGGACCCGGCCGACTGCCCCGCGCGGTGCGGGGCACGGCCGACCGCACCGCCGACTCCGTGGCGGGCTGGGGCTATTCGCACGGAGTGCACACCGGCGAAGTGGGCACCTGGACGGAGAGCCACCGCCGCTGGATCAACGTCGGCCTGCTTCTCGTACTGGCCCTGATCTTCGCCCTGTGGAACCACCCCACGGCGCTGACCGTACTGCTCCTGGTCCTGATCCTCCTCGCGGCCCTCGCCGTGACCTCTCTGCTGGCCGCGACGGGCCGCCGGACACAAGCGCCGAAGGACACCGGCACCCGCAGCGGGTGATGCGGGGTGGGGCGGAGCATCGCCTTCCATGGGTGAGCGCCGGACCACCGGAAGCGGCTTTTTCACCCGTTTCGGATGATGCCCACTCACCCGCCTCAGCCGGAAGCACCAGTGCGCGAAACCCACCGCCGGCCGACCGCCCGACGCGCTGCCGCTCATCGGCGCCGGGCCGCCTGCCTGGCGATCATGAACATGCGCGGTGAAGATTGACGTGTCGGCCCAAGTGCCGTCGGCACGTTACCTACGGTTCGCACGATACGTACGGTTGGCAGGACAAGGCAGCCGACAGCCAGATGGTGGTCGCATGCCCCGGAGCACAACCTCCGCAGCGCTGGACGGCGGCGGAGCCCCCCGTACCGCCCGGACACCGTCAGTCCACACGTCCGGAATCGGCATCACGGAGTCGCAGCTGCAACTGGCTCCGACCGGTGACCCGCTGCTGGCCGCGAAGTTCTCCGTGCCGTCCGTTCCAGGGACGTTCGTACGTCGCAAGCGCCTGCTGGACCGCCTCACGGACGGAACGGCGGGACCGCTGACCCTGATCACGGGCCCGGCCGGCGCCGGTAAGACCATGCTCGCCGCCTCGTGGGCGGTCGGGGCGACGGCACCGCACCCGGCGGTCGTGTGGCTGACCCTCGAGGACGACGACGGCGCGCCCGGCGTGTTCTGGACGTACGTCCTCGAAGCCTTCCGTCACCACCACGTGACGCTGCCCGACACTGTCGGCTCCCCCACGCGCGCCGACAACGTCGACCGTTCCCTGCTGGTCCGGCTGGCTTCCGCGCTGGCGCGGCTGGATCAGCCGGTGGTTCTCGTACTCGACGGCCTCGACCAGGTGCCCGACCGCGAGGTGGCTTCGGGCCTGGACTTCATCCTGAATCACGCGGGACCGCAGCTGCGCCTGGTGCTGATCAGCCGGGTCGACCCGCTGCTCCCTCTGCACCGCTACCGCGCCGAGGACAGCATCTGCGAGATCCGCGGCGCCGACCTGGCGTTCACCCGGCACGAGACCGCGACGCTGCTGCGGCGGCACGGCCTGGTTTCGTCGGCGGAGACCGTCGACGCCCTCACCCGGCGCAGCGAGGGCTGGGCCGCCGGACTGCGGCTGTGCGCCCTGGCCATGCAGCGGAGCGACGATCCGACCGGCTTCGCCCGGTCGTTCGCCCTTTCGCAGAGTGCCGTCGCCGACTATCTGCTTGCCGAGGTCGTCGAGGCCCAGCCCGCCGCCACCCAGGACCTGCTGGTGCGTACGAGCATCCTGAACCGGGTGCACCCACAGCTGGCGAACCTGCTGACCGGACGCGAGGACGCCGAGGGGATCCTGGCCGGGCTCACCCGCGCCAACACCTTCGTCGAACCGATCGGTGACACGCCCTGGTGCCGCTTCCATCCGCTGTTCACGGAGGTTCTCCACGCACATCTGCGCAGCCACCAGCCCGGCCTCGAACCGCAGCTGCATCGCCTCGCGGCCCGCTGGTTCGCCGATGCCGGCCTGGTCTCCGAAGCCATGGAACACGCGGCCGCGGCAGAGGACTGGGAGTGCGCCGCCGCCCTGATCGTCGATCACCTGGCCCTCGGCGGCGGGCTCACCGGCCCGGACAACCACCGGCTGGAGCGGCTCTTCGCCGGCATGCCCGCCGACCTCCCGGGAGCCGCCCCCTGGCTGCGCCACCTGCTCGAGCAGCGGCCCGAACTCACCAGTGGCCACCCTTGGCGCATCGAGCGCACGGCATCCGCCGACGGCACCCCGGCCTTGGACTGCACGGCGACCCTGAACGGCACTGCGGCCCTGGACGGCGGGCCGGCGCAGGCGATTGTCGTCGAGTCGCTCAGCGACCGCGAATGCGACGTACTGCGGCTTGCCGCGGAGATGATGTCGACCGAGGAGATCGCCGCGGAGCTGTATGTGTCCGTCAATACGGTGAAGACACATCTGAGGAGCATCTACCGCAAGCTTTCCGTTTCCCGGCGCAGCGACGCGGTCCGCCGTGCGAGGGAGCTCCACCTGCTCTGACGGCGGCGTGGGCTCGGCGTGCCTGCTCAGCTTGCGGGCTCACCTCAACCGGGTGATGCCGCACCGGCCGCACGTCGGACACCATGCAAGGAGACGATTCCCCAGGAGCATCCAGGATCATTGGGAAGTGCGGGCCATGCGTTACGAGTTCCGCGTCACCGGCCTCCTGTCCACGCCGGTTGCAGAGGCCTTCCCCGAGTTGGCGGAAGTGCCCGCCCCACAGCAGACACTCCTCTTCGGCCCCGTCACCGACGAGGCGCATCTGTACGGGCTCCTCATGCGCTTCCAGGACTTGGGCCTGCACGTGGTCGAGATGCGTCGGCTGCCGGACTGACCCGGTCCGAAGAGGCAAGGAGGCCTCGCGATGAGAGTGACGACCCCGGACGTACATCTGACCCCGTACGAGCGGGCCGCTCGCGGCAAGGCAGCCCGCGACCGGATGCCACGCACCGGCCATGCCCTGTTCGCACCGCCGGCGAACCGGACCGACCCGGTCGAGATCATCGAACGCCAGTCCGCCGCTCGCGTGCCGGAGCTCGTTCCCATCCGGTACGGCCGGATGCTGGAATCACCCTTCCGGTTCTACCGGGGCGCGGCCGCGATCATGGCCTCCGACCTGGGCGCCGCGCCCCACACCGGGATCGTCGCGCAGCTCTGCGGAGACGCCCATCTGCTGAACTTCCGGCTGCTCGCCTCCGCCGAACGGCATCTTGTCTTCGACATCAACGACTTCGACGAAACCCTGCCCGGCCCGTGGGAGTGGGACGTCAAACGGCTTGCGGCGAGCCTTGTGATCGCCGGTCGCGAGAACGGTTTCTCGCGGAAACAGCGCAGAGCCGTCGTACAGGGCACCGTCGGGGCGTACCGGGACGCCATGCGCAGCTTCGCCGGGATGACCAACCTCGATGTCTGGTACACCCAGGCCGACGCCGACCAGCTCCATGAACTCCTGCCGGAGCGGCTGGGCAAGGGCGCCCGCGACAAGGTGTCCCACGCGCTGTCCACCGCACGCACCCGCGACACCCTGCAGGCGTACAGGAAACTCACGAAGGTCGTCGACGGCGCACGGCGGATCGCGGCCGACCCGCCGTTGATCGTCCCGCTGAGCGACCTGCTCCCCCACGTCGCACGCCACGAGCTCGAGCAGCAGATCCGTCTGCTCATCAAGGGATACAGCCGCAGCCTCCCGTCCGACCGGCGTCACCTGCTGGAACAGTTCCGGCTGGTCGACATCGCCCGCAAAGTGGTCGGTGTCGGCAGCGTGGGCACCCGCTGCTGGGTGCTGCTCCTGCTCGGCACGGACGACAAGGACCCGCTGCTGCTGCAGGCCAAGGAAGCCGACCAGTCCGTGCTCGCCCCGTACGCCGGCGCCGGCGAGTACGAGAACCAGGGGCAGCGTGTCGTATCCGGGCAGCGGCTCATGCAGGCGGCCGGTGACATCTTCCTCGGCTGGGATCGGGTCACGGGCATCGACAGCCTTCAGCGCGACTTCTACGTCCGCCAGCTGCGCGACTGGAAGGGCATCGCACTACCGCACCTCATGCCCCCGGACCAGCTCGAATACTTCGGCAGCCTGTGCGGCACCACACTGGCCCGCGCCCACGCCCGCTCCGGCGACCGGATCGCCATTGCCGCCTACCTCGGCAGCAACGACAGCTTCGACCGGGCGCTCGCGGAGTTCGCCGAGCTCTACGCCGACCAGAACGAGCGCGACCACCAGGCCCTCATCGACGCCGCGCGCGCTGGACGGATCACTGCTGAGACTGTCTGACCCCGGATGGCGACCGGTGAGCGACCCGGTGAGCGACCGGATGGGCGACCGGATGGCGGCCGATCACACACGATTCACCCGTGACGGGTGAGGGCTCGCGCCGGGAAACGAGGAGGCTGAAAGGGAGCGGACCTGGAGTCCGACTGTGAGTGGCAGGAGGAGAGCTATGGATGGAGATCTGGTCCTGGCGTACGACTATCCCGTGCTGGGCGCCTTCTGGACCGTGATGTGGATCTTCCTCTGGGTCATGTGGCTGATGCTGCTCTTCCGGATCATCATCGACATCTTCCGTGACCACGAGATGAGTGGATGGGCGAAGACGGGATGGCTGATCTTCGTCCTCATCATCCCCTTCCTGGGTGTCCTGGTGTACGTGATCGCCCGCGGCAAGGACATGGGCAAGCGCGAACTCGAACATGCACAGGCTCAGCGATCCGCCATGGACTCCTACATCCGTGAAACAGCCGGCGGTGCCGGCGGCGGGGTGGACCAGCTGGCCAAACTGTCCGAGCTCAAGGCCAAGGGCGACATTTCCGAGGCGGAGTTCGAGCGGGCCAAGGAAAAGCTCCTGCACTGAACCCGCGCACCGCTCTCGGTGTCGTGGGGTTCCCGGCAGGTCTGCCTGCCGGCAGCGGAGGTGGTGAAGAACCGGGTCGGACGCGAAACGGCCGACCCGCCGAAATCCGAAGCCGCCGCACCGGCAGGTGCGGGAACGGAGAACAACAGGGAGTAGAGGAAACACCATGTCGCAGACAACTCATCCACGGTCGACCCACGATCGCTCCGACGCATCCCTGGCGGCTGCCGGCGGGCTCGTGGTGTTCGCCGCAGTAATGCTGATCATCGGCGGTATCCTCGACGTCTTCCGAGGCATCATGGCCATCGCCAACGACGACATCTTCGTCTCCACACCGCGCTATGTCTTCAGGTTCGATCTGACCGGGTGGGGCTGGCTCCATCTGATCCTCGGAGTCGTGGCCATCCTCGTGGGCGTCAGCCTGTTCAAGGCCCCGCTCTGGGCGCGGATCGTCGGCATCGCAATCGCGGCACTGCTCATCATCACCAACTTCCTGTCCCTGCCGTACTACCCGTTCTGGTCGGTCATCGCGATCGCGCTGTACGCGTTCATCATCTGGGCGCTGTGCGTCGTGCGGCAGGACGAAATGACGGGGTGACGGCGCGTCCGGCGGCACGTGCGGGGGTGCCGGTGGTCGGGCCGCATACCGGTCGTGTACCGCAAGGCCGACGAGGTCCGCTCCTGGGAAGGCGCGGACCTCGTGCGCTGCTCCGGCTGCGGGCGGTTGGTACCCGCCGCCAGCCACTGACAGAGGCACTGGTGACACACAACTCACCGACCAGGATCATGAGTTCATGCCACCACTCTGGATATCCTTCACGTCCGAAAAATCCAATGGCGACGTAACGCTCGGCGAGCTCGAGGCCTTCGTCAAAGCAGCTCTGGAGGCGGGAGCGCCGCCAACGCAGCCGGTCGTGATCGAGCGGGAGAACACCCGCAAGACGTTGAAGTGGGTCGGCGTGGTGAAACCCGGCAAGTAGGGCCTGCCGCAGGGCGCCCCACCCGTAACGCACTGCGCCCCCTCCGGTGGGAGGGGGCGTCTTTCTGCGTCAAGGGTCAGGCCGGCTTCTCCCCCAGGGCGGCGTGCAGCCAATCCAGCGACCCGTGCGAGAGGAGCTCGTCCGCGAGGCGCTGCCCAGTCTCCGTCACGAGACGGCCACGGCTGTTGTCGATCCACCGCTGCGCGTTCTCGTAGCCCTGCGCCCTGTACTCGATGCCCTGCAGCATGCACTCCAGCTTGTCCGCGTCCCGGGCGCAGATCGCTTCCGGTGTCTCCTTAGCCTCATACTCCGCGACCAGGTCCCGCACGGTCGAGGCCAGCACCTCGGGCATGCCAGCCGTCTGGTCGGCCGTCACGTCCTCCGGATCGGCCTCGGAGGAGTACTTCTTGCCGAGGTAGTTCACGTCACCGGTGCGGGTCTCCTGCGAGTCATGCCACACCGCGAGGAACGCGGCCCGCGCGGGGTCGGCGCCCTCGAGCTTCGCGATGATCGACGCGATCAGCGACGTGCGCCACGAGTGCTCGGCAACGCTCTCCGGGTCGCGGACCCCGGCCATCCACCATCCCGTGCGCCTCGCGTGCTTAAGCGTGCCCGCCTCGTACAGGAAGTGCGCGACCGCGGACAGGTCGTCAGCCACCGTCCGTCTCCTCTCACGCCTCGGCGAGGCGGATTGCGTACCGGATGCCCTCGAGCTCCCGGCGCGCACGCGTCGACAGCTCTGGGCTATCCAACATCACGGGAAGCCGCTCGCGCAGGGCGCGGCCTGTGGGAGACGGGCGCAGGAGGTTGGGGCGGGCGGCGAGGAGCGTCCACAGGGTGTGCACGTTGAGGTCGAAAAATCCGTGGTGTGGCGTGAGGCCGCGTACCAGGTGGTGCATCAGCCTGTCGCCTTGCCAAGGGCCCGCGGCGGGCGCGGCGATGAAGTCGTCGGACAGTTGGATGTGCGGAGCTTCGCCGATCCAGTACGCCCAGTAGTTGAGGTTGGCGGCCTCGCCCGCGTCGTCGTCGGCGAAGGTCGTGGTGATGAAGTGCCCCATCCTGTCGCGGTCGCCCTGGCGGGCAGCGACGGCAGCGACCGAGCGGGCGTTGAGCCAGTGCGTCAGCCAGTCGTCGGGACGCTCCGTGCGCTGCTGGTGGGCCAGCCATTCGGAGGTGTCCGCGCCTTCGTCGTAGCCGGCCAGATAGAGCGCCTGGCGGCGGAGGAGGAAGTGTTCAGCTCCGCGGGCCTGTTCGGCGGTGCGCCGCATGCGGGCGAAGAAGCTTCTGCGATCGTCGGCCGATAGCTCCGGCCCTTCCGGGACGGGGCCGCGGCGCGGTCGAGGCGGGGCGGGGAGGTCCCGAAGCGGAGTGGGTGCGACGCCGTTGAGAGGCCAGGAGAGAACCTCGACCAAATCGCGCTGCATGACCCATGCACCGATCGGGTTGTCGTCGGCGGCCGGGCTGTCGTCCAGGGCGCTGGCCAGCAATACGTCGGCTTCCATAGCCGGTTCGAGGGCTAAGAGCAGCGCGGGGCTGGTGCCTAACTGCAGGAGCCGTTGGCGGTGTACGAGCATCTGGCCAACGGGCACGGCGGTGAGCGGCCGACGGCCGGACTCCCACCCCGCGATGGTGTCGGGCGAGGCGCGGAAGTGTTCGGCGAGAGTGTCCTGCGTGTGGCCCAACTGCTCGCGGATGAGCCGGAAGACGTACCCGGAGACTATGCCGCCGCGGCCACGCTGAGCGGTTCCCTGACCCGTGGTCGGGGTGGATCGCGGGTGATTGTCCATGGCGTCCCCCTTGCCCGTACAGAGCGGCCGGTTACCCGTACCTGCGGTCACTTCAAGCGGTGATCTGCGCTTTCTACTGTCGTAACAGCAGTGATGACCGGGCAACTCAGCGTAGTAGGAAGGCCGTCGTCGTGGAGATCGAAGAGCCCACCCCGTCAGTGGAGACGCCGCGCGCCTTCATCTACGACCGTCACGCCACCGCCTCGACCGTCATTCTCGACATCCGTCTCGACCGCTGCCGCGCCTACGCCGAGTCGCGGGGATGGGACGTCGCGGGAATCTGGCTCGACCTTGGCGACCACGCCCTGAGTCATTACAGGCCGCAGTTCGACGCGCTGTGCGTGGCCATGGACAGAGACCCCCGGGGCGTCGTGTGCCTCGTCGACGGCTGGGACCGGCTCACCCGGGACGCCTCGCAGAGCTCGGTCATGCGACACCGCGTCGTGCAGGCCGGCGGGCACTGCGTGACAGCCGAGGGCGAGAGCGACGCGCCTGCCGAGAAGCAGCGGTCGGCTCTGCACACCCCACTAAACGCCCGCCCCGGCCGATGCATCCGGCCAGGAAACCCCGGCCGGGGCGGAGCGATCCCCATCCAGTAGAGGAGATCAACGTGAGCGTACCTCCGTCCCCGTACCCGGACCCGCCCGGCAACCCCATCCCTGCATTGGCCCGCTGCCTGATCACGGACAAGCAGTTCACCAGCTGTCGCAAGACCGTGATGGACGCCAACCCGGACATGGCCGAGGAGATGGCCGGCCGCATCATCGAGGAGGCCCTCAAGTTCGTGGTCGCCTGCTCCCGGTACTCCGCGGTCGGGCTCGCCCCGTCCCGCATCGTCGACGAGGGATGGCATGCGCTGATCCTGCACACGGCGATGTACGCGGAGCTGTGCGACGAGCTCGGCAGCTTCGTGCACCACTACCCGGGCTATGACCCGACGCACTACGACCCGGCGATCCTCGACCGCACACGAGAGATGATCGCCAAGATGGGATACGTGGCGGACCCGGAGCTGTGGAGCGCGCCGTCGGACGAGACGCTCGTGTCGGTGGCGGCGCAGTGCCAGCACGCACCGGAGTGCACGATCCGGCCCATGCCGACCCCCCAGCCGCCCGTAGTCTGAGCGCAGGAGGTGGCTCATGACCGAGTGGATTGACCCGCGGTACGCGGAGCTGGTCGCAGCGTGGAAGCGCGCCCGGACTCCCGAGTCCCGCGACCCGGAGCCCCGGCCCGTGAGGGGATTCGTCGCCCCGTCCAAGGCCTGACGCTCGTTCAGCGGCCCCGACCGTCCGCTTCCCCCGCGGCGGACGGCCGGGGCTCTTCCATGTCTTGATCGTTAGCGCTTCGCCCGAGCTATCGATCTTCAAGGCCCCCGAAACGCAGCCAGCCCCAGATCAGATGTGCTCTGACCTGGGGCTTAGCGGTAGGCCGTGTGGGACTCGAACCCACAACCAACGGATTAAAAGTCCGCTGCTCTGCCAATTGAGCTAACGGCCCTCGGCATTGCATCCCCGAGCATAGCCGGACAGGACCGGTGAGCCGATCGGGTATCGGATCACCGGCCCCGTCGAGACCCCGCCGCAGGTCACCGACGTGACGTCTCGCGGGCGATCGTCCGGGGGTGGTTGCGGTTCAGGAACCAGTGGCGGGCCGAGGCCAGCCACCACGCCGCGGCGAAGCCCAGGACGACCAGGACCGCCACCGGGGCGTAGTTGAACGTCTCCGAGGTGACCGGGGAGACCTGCGGAAGCATGAAGAGCACGGTGATCACCGCGACCCAGGTCACCGCCACGATGCCGATCGGGCGGGACCAGCGGCCCAGGTGCCAGGGGCCGCGTTCGAAGCCGTCGCCGCGGAACAGCCGCAGCAGGGTGGGGATGACGTACGCGATGTAGAGGCCGATGACCGCGATCGACGTCACAGCCGCGTAGGCGGTGACATTGATCAGATACGGCAGACCGAGGGCCAACGCACCGACGGTCGCGAGCCAGACCGCGGCGACGGGCGTACGGGTCCGGGGGCTGACCGTGTGCCAGACGTTCGAGAACGGCAGGGCGCCGTCCCTGGAGAAGGCGTAGATCATGCGGCTGTTCGCAGTGACCGACGCCATACCGCAGAAGAGCTGGGCGCCGATGACGACCAGGAGCAGCAGCTTCCCTCCGGTCGCACCGAGAGCGTCCAGCAGGATCTGGGCCGGCGGCGCTCCCGTCGGAGAGGTCAGGGCTCCTTCGTACGACTGGATGGCGAAGGTGAAGCCGAGCAGCAGGACGAAGCCCGCGATCCACGAGGTCCAGATGGACTGGACGATGCCGCGCGGGCCGGCGGTCGCGGCGTCGTGGGTCTCCTCGGTCATATGGGCCGAGGCGTCGTAGCCGGTGAAGGTGTACTGGGCCATCAGCAGTCCGATGAGGACGACATACAGGCTGCTGCTCCAGCCGGTGTTGTTCACGAACTTCGTGAACACGAACGACGCCGACTGGTGGGAGTCGGGTACGAGGGTGAGCGCGCCGACGATCAGCGCGACGCCCAGCACATGCCACCAGACGCTGACGTTGTTGAGGATCGCGACTATGCGTACGCCGAAGGTGTTGAGGAGGCCGTGCAGCGCCAGGATCGCGGCGAACAGCAGGATCGTGCGGCCCGGCGTGACCTCGAAGCCGAACTGGAGATTGAGGTACGCGCCCAGGAAGGACGCGGCGCCGAAGTCGATACCCGCTGTGACGGCGACCTGGCCGAGGACGTTGAACCAGCCCGTGAACCAGGCCCAGGCGGCCGCGGTGCGCGGAGGTGCCAGCCGGTGGGCCCAGAAGTACAGGCCCGCGGAGGTCGGGTACGCCGAGCAGATCTCGGCCATCGCCAGGCCGACGAACAGGGTCATCAGGCCGACGGCGACCCAGCCCCAGGTGATCACGGCCGGGCCGCCGGTGTTCATGCCGAAGAGGTAGAGGGTGAGACAGCCGGAGAGGACCGAGATGATGGTGAAGGAGACGGCGTAGTTGGAGAACGCCGACATCCGGCGGGCGAGAACCTGGGTGTAGCCGAGCTGGGCCAGGCGCTCCTCGTCGGACCCTGCGGAGGGTGGGGTGGGGGTGGTGGATACGGATTCGGGCGCGGCGACGGGCGCGGGCGCCGAGCCGACTGGCGGGGGCTTCCCCGTACTGGCGTCATCTGTCATGCCCCCAGCAATTCCCTTGCCGGGGGCACCACATGCGCCGGTCGTGGCCTAAAACAGCGCCCGGTAGTTCTGCCAGCCCGTTCCGATCGTCTCCGTCGCCCCGAACGTGTGGAAGTCGGTCATCGTCAGCGTCCCGGCCGCGTCGTCCTGCTGGACCACGAAGCCGTCGCCGAGCTTCGCGGACTTCGAGTACGGCACGGAGGTGAACCGGGGGAAGTTGGCGTCGGAGTCCCAGATCCAGGACTTCTTGGCGTCGTCGCACCGCCAGTAGACCCACCGTCCGACCTTCTGCAGCTCGTCCGGCGAGCAGCTCAGACCGGTGTCCGAGGCGTACGGAGCGTCGGTCCTCGTCGCCAGGTCGTACCACCTGATGCTGCCCTGCCTGCTGCCGGGCGTCCACATCGTCGAGCCCCAGATCGTGACTGCGCTGATCGAGCGGGTCGTGAGAACCCTGGGCCCGCCCTGCTAGAAGAGCCTTGTATAGCGCTGCCAGCCGGCCCCGATCTTCACTGTCGACCCGAACGAACCCTTGCCGTTACCGGGATTGCGCAGCAGATCACCGACAGCGTTGCGGGAAACCAGGTCGTTCCTGCCGTCACCGGTGAGGTCACCGACACCGACGAACGCATTGCGGCCGACGGCCCAGTTGTTGCCGAAGACCAGAGCCCGTGGCTTGAGCGAGCCCGTCGCGGAACCGTCGTAGCGCCACAGCGAGTTGGCCTTGTCTACGGCGAGGACATCCCCGATGCCGTCGCCATTCAGGTCTCCGGCACCGATGACCGCACGGTAGCCGGTCCACTTGGCGCCGATCTTCACGGGTGCGCTCAGGCCGCCCGCGCCATTGTCGGCGTAAAGAAACAGATCGCCGGTGGAGCGCTGGCGGGCGACCAGATCGACCCGGCCGTCACCCGTCAGATCGCCAGGGCTGGCCATGGTGTCGAACTGGCCGAACCCGGCGCCGATCCTGGCCTTGGGGCTCGAGGTGCTGGGGACGCCCTCGCACTGGACTCCGTAGCGGTAGAGGTCTCCGGCGGTGGTGCGTACGAGCAGGTCGTTGCAGCGGTCGCCGTCCATGTCGCCGAAGGGAACGAAGAGGTTGCTCTCGGTCCAGCCGCTCGTGGAGCGGAGGGAGGCGCCGGTGTAGTTCCCGGCGTAGAGCCCCTGGTGGCTGGTGAGCGCACCGCCGCGCGTTGTGAGCAGTTCGGGTGCTCCGTCGCTGTCGTAGTCCCGGAAGGGTGTGGCGGCTCCGTAGACAGCCACGGCCCCACTTCCTACCGTTCGGGTCCCGGTTCCGTCCCCGGGGTCGGCGCTCAGCGTCCAGGTGTACCTGCCGCTGTAGATCATCTTTCCGTCGTCACCCGTGCCGTCCCAGGTGACGGCTATCTGTGCCCCCTCCCGGTCCGTGCTGGTGATCGTCTTCGCGACGCGGCCCGAAGAGTCCTTGAAAGCGAGGCTCCAGCGGACGGCAGGGCGGGTCAGCAGCCAGCTGCCCTTCCAGGTGTTGCGGCGGCCCTCCCCGTTCACCGAGAAGTTGATGCCGGTCGCGGACTGCGACTCGGCGACACCGATCGGGGAGCGGGGCACGGTCACCGCCTTGATGTGCACGCGCTGCTGGGCATCGACGTACGCGACGTGGCCACCGAACTTGTCGACGGTCCAGTTGAGCCGCCGCCCGGACTGGATTCCCCCCGCGGGCACATCGGCGAACTCGGTCGTCGTCGCGGCCGTACCACCGCCGGCATGGAAGTCGGTCAGCATCAGCTTGCCCGCGGCGATGTCCTTACGGACCACGAAACCATCCCCGAGCAGTGCCTCGCCCGACGGAACGACGCTGCTCTTGCGGGTCTTCTGGTCCCACACTCCGGCCTTGCCGGCCGGGCCGCAGGACCAGTAGAGCCAACGCCCCACCGCCTGAAGCTCATTGGGCACGCATCCCGAGCCGATGGCCAGATCCGCGGAGCTCTTCTTCGACTTGAGGTCGTACCAGCTGACGGTCCCCGTGGCCGTGCCCGGCTTCCAGAGCGTCGTGCCCCACACGGACGCGGCTGTGGCGGCGCGCGTGAGCACAACATTGTCCGAGCTGTACTGCTCGAAGTCGCCGATGTACTGCTTCTGGCTGGTCCCGTCCGGCCCGTTGATCACCGTGTAGCGGCCGTTCGCGTCCACGAGGCTCGCCAGTTCGCCGAGCCGCAACCCTTTGGCGGTGTTGATGGAGAGCGGCGCAGACACGTCCCATCCGCTGGCGATGGCCGTATACCCGTTACCCAGGGACTGCACCCCCGACTGCGATTCGTCGGCATAGCCCCGGATCCGGCGCTCGCCTGCCGTGGGCGTCCCGTTGACCTCCACATCACGCTCGTACAGGCTCGTGAACGTATGCGCATCAGTTCGGCTGACATAGCTGAGCCTGCCACCGCCGAGCGTGAGTGCTTGGACCGGTGCCGGCATGGGTGGCACATCCCGCAGCCTGGTGACCGCGAGGCTGCCGTTCTCGCCGACGGCGATCCGGCGCAACGCCCAGTCACTGGCCTTGGTGCCGCCTACGGCGATGGCGCTTCCGTCGGGCGCGACCGCCAGTTGGTCGGCTGCGTACGGCAGCAGGTCCTGGACCGCGCCGCCGCCCACCGGAATCGTCTGAAGCTTGTACCCCGGCAGGCCCTTGGCCCGGTACGTCTCGATGTACCGCCGGAAGACGATGTGGTCCCCGACCGTGCGGAACGTCCCGGTCGTGTACTCCCCCGCGGCCGGGGCGGGCAGCGCGGTCTCCACGGGCGTCGCCGACACGTTGTCGCGCGAAACGGTGAGCAGGGGCACCGAACCTCCGGCCGAGACCCCCAGCACATACTTCTCACCGAGGTAGAGGGCGCGGCCCGACATCTCCGGGGCGAGCTCGCGCAGCGTGGCGGACGGGTAGTCGAGTACGTAGCGATGCGTCTTACCGCTCGCCCGCAGATCGACGACAGTACCCCTGGTGTCCAGCTGGCCGTACGAACCGCCCATCGTCATGCCGGACGGGACCCCGTCGACCGGCCGCTCCTCGGTCGTACCGTCGACCGACCGCAGGATGCTTATACCGGTGACGACACCGTCCCTGAGCAGGAGG
The DNA here is from genome assembly GCF_040651435.1 of Streptomyces sp. NPDC048479. Taxonomy (NCBI): domain Bacteria; kingdom Bacillati; phylum Actinomycetota; class Actinomycetes; order Kitasatosporales; family Streptomycetaceae; genus Streptomyces; species Streptomyces sp. NPDC048479. Next base: position 199,787 of record NZ_JBEZKA010000012.1, on the reverse strand, counting down.
ACGGCGACCGAATCCGCGTTGTATCCGACAGAGATGGCACCTGCGGGGATTTCCACCTGCTTCACGGACTTGGTGGACAGATCACGGATGGTCGCCGTACGCGGCTCGGACACCAGGTTGGGGCTGAACATGAGGCGCAGGCCCGAATGGGAAAAGCCGTAGCTGCTCAGGGGGGCGATCGGCTCCGTCTCCCCGGAGGCGTAGTCGGTCCACACGGAGCCGTTCGTGCCCTCCTGCCCGTGCATATAGCCGTTCGTTCCGGCTTGCGTCAGCGTCTCGGCGCGTGGCGCGAAACGGGCGTCGGCCGGGATCACTGTCTCTTCCGCGACCGGCACTTCGGCGGCTGCCGCGACCGGGCCGATGGCCAGGACCGGAGTTCCGCCCAAGGCGAGGACAACGGCGGTGGCCGCGGCTCGCCCGCTGGAACGGCGCATTCTCATCGAGAGTCCTTCTGATCGTGAATCGTCGTACAGGGCGGCCGGCGGCTAGTACAGCGCGCTGTAGTTCTGCCAGCCCGTGCCGATCTGCACGGTGGATCCGAAGGACCCCTTGCCGTCACCGCTGTTACGGAGCAACTTGCCATTGGTGTCCCGGGAGACCAGATCGTTCTTGCCGTCTCCGGTGATGTCACCGATCCCGACGATGGCGTCACGGCCCGCGCCCCAGTTCGTGAACACAACGACCGGCGCGGTGAACGTCCCGTACCCGGTGGCGCTGTGACGCGACAGCGTTCCGTCCGTGCCCAGGGTCAGCAGATCGCCGCGGCCGTCACCGTTCAGATCTCCGGCGCCGATCAGGCGCAGGCCGTCCCACTTGCCGGGGATTTTCACGCCTGCCTTGATGCCGCCGGCGCCGTTGTCGGCGTACAGATACAGATCGCCGGTTGAGCGCTGGCGGGCGAGCAGGTCGGCGCGGCCGTCTCCCGTCATGTCGCCGGAGTTCAGCACGGTGTCGAAAGTGTTGAAGCCCGCGCCGATCTTCGCCTTGGGGCTGGCGGTGCTGACGACGCCCTTGCACTTGGCGCTGTAGCGGTAGAGGTCGCCTGTGGTGGTGCGTACGACGACGTCGTTGCAGCCGTCCGCGTCCAGATCACCGAACGGCACGACCTGGTTGATGTCGCTCCAGCCGGTCGAGGTCGTCCGCGAAGCGCCCGCGCTGCCGCCGGTGAAGTTCTCCTCGGCGCCGAGTGTGCCCCCGGCCACGGTGAACAGTTCGCCCGCGCCGTTGCCGTTGTAGTCCCTGAGGGGAAGGGAGACATCGGCGAGTTGCACGATGCCGCTCTGCACCTCACGCCCGCTGCCGTCGCCGGGATCCGCGCTGAGCGTCCAGGTGTAGTGAGCTGCGGGCAGAGGCTTGCCGTCGTCGCCCATGCCGTTCCACGTGGCCGAGATTTCGGCGCCCTTGCGGTCGGTGGAGGTGATGGTGCGTACGGTACGGCCCGCCGGGTCCTTGAAGGCCACGCTCCATGTGGCGGCAGGCCGCGACAGCTGCCAGGTGCTGTCCCAGATGTTGTCCTTGCCGTTCGGCCGGGCGAGGTTCAGAACCGTGCCGTCCGTACGGTTCTCGATGACCCCGATCGGCGAGCGCGGAACGGTCACCGACTTGACGTGAATGCGCTGCTGGGCATCGGTGTACGCGGCGTGGCCACCGAACTTGTCGACCGTCCATTGGCTGTTCACGGGCACGGTTGCGAACTCGGTCGTCTTCACGGCCGCCGGATCTCCGGTGTGGAAGTCGGAGAGCGTGAGCTCGCCCGCCGCCTGGTCCTTGCGGACGAGGAAGCCGTCACCGAGCTGCGCCGGGCCGAAGGGGACGGGGGTGCTCAGCCGGGTCTTCTGGTCCCAGACCCCGGCCTTGGCCGCCGTGGCGCAGCTCCAGTAGATCCAACGTCCCACCGCCTGAAGCTCGTTGGGGGCGCATCCCGAGCCGATGGCGAGAGCTGACGAGGTCTTGTGAGTCTTCATGTCGTACCAGGAGACGGCGGAAGGAACCGCCGGGTCCGAGAGCCAGACGGTCGTACCCCAGACGGCGGCAGAGTCCTGGCCGTCGAACCGGCGCGTGTCGAGCGACTTGAGGTCTCCGACGTACTGGTTGCCCTTTTGGCTCGTGTCGGGGTCGGCGTCGGTATCGCTCACGACATACCGCCCGGTGCCGCCGGTCAGCCGCCCGTAGATCTGGGAGCGGTCGCCACCCGCAACGACATAACCATCCTTCATATAGGCGGAATTGCCGTTGCCGAGCGACACCACCGGACCCACGGGCCCGTAGAGAGTGCTCTTCAGCGATCGTTCGCCGGCAGCCGGAGCACCATGGAGCGCGAGAGAGTGCTCATACATAGCCGGCCACGCGGCCGCGTCGGATGTCGCCACGTAGTGGAGAGTCCCGGCACCCAGCGAAAGCCCGTCGACCGTCGTCGACGTCGGCGGCACATCCTTGACCTTGGTGATCCGGGGGGCGCCGTCCGGGCCGACGGTGATGCGGCGAACCGCCCAGTCCACCGAGCTGCTGCCGCCGGTGACCAGGAGGCTGCCGTCGGGAGCGATCGCCGGAGCTTGGGATTCGTACGGAAGCAGATCGCGGACCTCACCGCCGCCGACGGGTACGGCCTGCAGCTTCACACCGGGCAGGGAAGGAATCCCCGTCGTCTCACGGCTCCAGCCGAAGACGATCCAGTCGCCCAGCAGCGTCTCCCAGTTGTCATCGCGGTATCCGGCAGGCGGCGGCGGCAGTTGCGTCACCGTGGGCGTGGCAAGTGGGTCGGCGCGCGGCACAGTGCGGACCTGCCGCCCGGCGTCGCTGTACCTGTCCAGCAGGTGCTTGTCCCCGAACTGGGTGACGTCCACCTCCCGGTGGTCCGGCAGCTCCCGCAGCTCGGCGGAGCCGTAGTCGACGAGGTACTCCTTCTCCACCCTGTCGTCCAGCGTGGTCAGGAGCACCACAGCGCCTGTGCTGGTCCGGTGGTAGGCGGCGGCGTCCGTCAGCTTGACGCCCTTGGGCAGTCCCGTGATCGGACGCTCGACGGCCTGGCCGCCCTCCATCCGTACGATGCTCAGCGAGGTGAGCTCACCGTCCGCCGCGGAAGCGCGGTCCACGAGCACGGAGTCGGCAGTGAACGCCTTCGTCCAGCCGGCACCCGCAGGCACCTCGATCTTGCGCACGGACGCGGAACCCAGCTCGGTAATGCTCACCGTCCGGGGCGCGCCCGGGATCTCCGCGTCGAGGGCCGCTCGCATCCCTGCGTACCCGCTCCCGGTGGCGGTCAGCGGCTTGGTCTCACCGGAGGCGTAATCCGTCCAGAGAGTGCCGGTGGTGCCCTCCTGCTCATGCAGATACCCGGTCGCACCGACCTCCAGCACCTTGTCCGCGACCGGCTGGAACCGTGCCGGAGCCGGCAGGACAACCTCGCCCGAAGGGTCGTCGGCGGCGACCGCGGACGAGGCGGCCAGTGGACCGAGGCCCGTGGTCATGACGATGGCCAAGGTGGCCGAGGTGCATGCACGCAGGAGCGCATGACGCTTCAAGAAGGTCCCTCCCCAGGAGCCTGAAACGGCAGGGGAAAGACACGGCGGCTCACGGCCTTTGAAATATCAGGCCGGACTCCCCTTGCCGTGCCCCCCACCACAAGTGGACGGATCGTAACAGCCGCCTCACAGGCAACGGAAGGTAAATTCGAACCCGTTCAAAGAGCGGGGACCCACCCAGTGCCAGGACGACACCGAGCAGGCCCCTTTCGAACCAGCCACGCTGCTGGAAGAGCCCCTTGTAGCCCTGCCGGCCGGTCCCGAACGAGCTGAGCGTCAGCAGGTCCCCGAGACCGTCGGGGCGGCCCTGGTCGCTGAAGTAGTCGCGGTGGACGGCCGCGCCGTCCCCCAGCCAGCCGGTGCCCGAGGCGAGGGCCGCGGCACTGCCGGCGCCGACCGGGACCGCGGTCAGGGACCAGCTGAACCGGCCGTTGACGCCCGACCCCCCAGCCGTCGCCCGTCACCCGCACAAGTGCGCGGAGCATAGCAATGGGCCCGGACAGCACCGTTCTCACGGTGCTGTCCGGGCCCATCAGGCGCGGAGCCGGGGATCAGCCGTTGCGCTTCCAGCGCGGCTTGTCGTCACGGCGCCCGAAGGAGCCGGTGTTCGTGCCGGTGCTGCCACCACGGTGGTCGTCACGACGGACGTGCGGGCGGTCGCTGCTGCCACTGGAGCGGAAGCCGCCCGCGGGACGGTCGTCGCGGCGGTCGCGGTTGAACGGGCGGTCGCTGCCACGGTGGCCGCCGGTGGGGCGGTCGTCGCGGCGGAAGCCACCGCGCTCGTTGTCACGGTTGAAGCCACCGCGCTCGTTGTCACGACGGTCATCCCGGCGGAAGCCGCCCGACGGACGGTCGTCGCGGCGGAAGCCACCGGACGGACGGTCGTTGTCCCGACGGAAGCCGCCCGCGGGACGGTCGTCACGGCGCTCGAACGAACGGCCACCACGGTCGTCACGGCTGTCGTCGCGGCGGAAACCACCGGACGGACGGTCGTTGTCCCGACGGAAGCCACCACGGTCGTCACGGCGCTCGAACGAACGGCCGCCACGGTCGTCACGACGGTCGTCGCGACGGAAACCACCGGACGGACGGTCGTTGTCCCGGCGGTCGTCGCGGCGGAAGCCACCACGGTCGCCGCCACGACGGTCGAAGTTGCCCCGGTCGTCACGACGCTCAACCTGCTCCGGCACAGCCGCCGCAGCAACCGCCGCCTCGACCTCGGCCTCGGCGGCCTCGGTCACCTCGGCAACCGCCGTCTCCGGGTCGTCGCCCCGCTCACGCGCCGCGCGCGCCACCAGGCGGTCGGCCTCCTCACGGAGTTCGGACGCACGGCGCTGGACGCGCTCCAGCTGCTTGGTCAGGTCGACGACCTCGCGCTCCGCCTGCTTGGCGGCGTTGTTCGCGGAGTCGGCCTGGACCTCGGTCAGCGAACGGGCGCCGGTGATCTCGGCGACCTCCGGGTCGAACGCGCCCGCTCCGGCCACGATGTGGCGCGAGGCGTCGACGCCCGCGTCCTCCATCAGACGGAAGATCTGGCGGCGCTGGTGCGGCAGCGACAGCGAGACGACCGTGCCGGACTTGCCGGCGCGGGCGGTACGGCCCGAGCGGTGCAGGTAGTCCTTGTGGTCGCCGGCCGGGTCCACGTTCAGGACCAGGTCGATGCCGTCGACGTGGATACCGCGGGCGGCGACGTCGGTCGCGACAAGCGCGTTGACGTAGCCCTTCTTGAAGTCCTCGAGGACGCGGGTACGCGCGCCCTGTGTCATGCCGCCGTGCAGCGCGTCCGCCTTCACGCCCGACTCGACGAGCTGCTCGGCGATACGGTCGGCACCCAGCTGGGTGCGTACGAAGATGATGGTGCGGCCCTTGCGGGCGGCGATCGCCGCGGTGACCGGCGCCTTGTCCTTCGGCTTCACGACGAGCACGTGGTGCGTCATGGTCGTGACGTTGCCCTGGGCGCTGTCGACCTCGTGGCTGACCGGGTTGACGAGGTAGCGGCGGACGAGCGTGCCGATCTCGTTCTCCATGGTGGCGGAGAAGAGCATCCGCTGGCCGCCGGCCGGGATCTGGTCGAACAGCTCGGTGACCTCGGGCAGGAAGCCCAGGTCGGACATCTGGTCGGCCTCGTCGAGGACGGCGACCTGGACGTTCTCGAGCGAGCAGGCGCCACGGTTGATGATGTCGCGCAGTCGGCCCGGGGTGGCGACGAGGACATCGACGCCGCGCTCGAGCGCGTAGATCTGGTTGCCCATCGACGTACCGCCGCAGACGACCTTCATCTTCAGGCCGAGTACGTCGCCGTACGGCTGCAGGGCGTCCGCGACCTGCATCGCGAGCTCACGGGTCGGGGTGAGGATGACCGCGCGGGGCTTCTTCTTCTCGGTGTGGCCGCCGGCCAGCGTGGCCAGGGTCGGCAGACCGAAGGAGAGGGTCTTGCCGGAGCCGGTACGGCCGCGGCCCAGGATGTCCTTGCCGGCCAGGGCGTCCGGGATGGTCGCGGCCTGGATCGGGAAGGGGGTGGTGACGCCGTTCTGCGCGAGCTTGCGGACGACACCCTCGGGCAGTCCAAGGTCGGCGAACGTGGCCTGCGGCTCCTCGGAAGCCTCGACCGTCTCCGAGACGACCTCGAGCTCGGCCTCGAGCTCAGCCTCGATGTCGGCCTCGAGCTCGGCCTGAATCTCGGTGTCGACGGCGGCGGCCACTACGGCCTTCGCGGTCTCGTCGTTCTCGGGCATGACGGCGTGATCAGTACTGAAAGTGGACATGCGAAATGCGAAACCTTCCGGAGTCTCGGCACGCGCCCAAACTCCGTGATTCGCAATTCGACCGCCTCAATGCGGTCAGCCACGGCTAGGGAGAGTACGCGCCACGCGGCGCTCTTCTGTGTCGGCGCCGGGCAATGGGATCAAACGATCTACCACCATACGCACCCTCACCCACGTATGGCAAACCCGACCCGAGTGACCCCCGTTACGCAGGTCCGACCTGCGGCGATGCCGTCGGTTCCATGCACTGCCCGTCCGCCATGCTCCCCTGCCCGCCCGCCATCCTCATCGCCTCGGCGTGCACCTCTGGCGCGGACGAGGCCGACGGGGCGTCGGTCGGCTCGGACGGCTGCGGCGTGGGGCTCTCCGGCGGCAGTTCCGACGGGGTCGGCTGCGGCGGCGGCTGCTCGGTCGGGACCGGTCCGCCGCCGGTCGGCCCGGGATCCCGCGGCGGCTGGGGCCGCTGCCCGCTCCGCGGCGGCTGAGCCTTGGGCGGCGCGGAGGCGTTCGGACTCGCCGAGGCCTTCGCCCCCGCCCCGGCCTTCGCGTCCGACACGCCGCGCCCACCGCCGGTCTGTCGACCACCGCCCGACACGCCATGCCCGCCGTCCGGTTCGCCCACCGTCCCACGCCGACCGGTCGACGAATGGGGCGCCGGCTTCCCGCCTTCGTCGTCGCTCACGCTCATACAGCCCGCCGAGGCCGCGACAGCCAGCGAGGCGGCGGCCCAGACAGCCAACCGGCCGGGGAAGGAAGAGGGGACGGACGACTGGCGCACGGGGAGCACCTCCGGGGCACGGGACATGCGTTTCCCTGCCCAACTCCCTGTACCCCACAAGGGACACGCCCCGGACGCCCCTTACGCCACCAGCCCGCGCGCCAACTCCACGCCCAGGAACACCGATCCGAGCCCGACCAGCAGTGACGCGGCCACATTCGCCACCGCCAGAAACATCCAGCCCCGCTCGGCCAGCCGCAGCGTCTCGTACGAAAAGGTCGAGTACGTCGTCAGTGCGCCGCACAGCCCCGTCCCCAGCAGCGCGTAAGCCCCCGAGGACACCGCTGCCCCCGAGAGCGCCCCCAGCACCAGACTCCCGGCCGCGTTGACCACGAAAGTCCCCCACGGGAACACCGAGTCGTGCCGCGCCTGCACCGCACGGTCCGTCAGATACCGCAGCGGCGCGCCGATCGCCGCGCCCACCGCCACCAGCAGCCAGTTCACCGCGTGACCGCCCGCCGGGTCACTGCCCACCGGGCGACCGAGGCCGCCAGCCACACCGCGCCGAGCGCCCCGGCCAGAGTCCCGGACGCGTACCCCAGTGCGGTGTCCGCCTCCTCGCGAGCCAGCAGGTCCGAGAAGTCCAGTGCGTACGTCGAGAAGGTCGTGAACCCGCCGAGCACCCCCACCCCGAGGAACGGCCGCACCAACGGATGCGCCGTCCGGCCGCCCTCGCTGACCAGCACCATCAGCACTCCGATCAGCGCGCAGCCCAGCACATTGACCCAGAAGATCGCCCATGGGAACGACCCCTCGGCGGCGGGCCACAGCACCGTGGCCGCGTACCGCGCCAGCGTCCCTGCCACGCCGCCGGCCGAGATCGCGGCGAGCACCGACCACTTGTGCCTGCCCGCGGTCTCCGCGCGCTGGGCCGGCACATGCAGATCGACATCCGGATCGATCGCCTCCGCGGCGTCCGGAACTTCCGGGAGATCCGGGGTCTCCGGGACCTCCGGGACCTCAGGAAGACCGGGCGGACTCATCCGTACCCCAGCGCGTGCAGCCGCTCGTCGTCGATCCCGAAGTGATGGGCGATCTCGTGCACCACGGTGATCTCGGTCTCCGCGACGACGTCCTCGCGGTCCTCGCACATCCGCAGCGTCGGCCCGCGGTAGATGGTGATCCGGTCCGGCAGCACGCCCGCGTACCACTCACCGCGATCGGTGAGCGGAGTCCCCTCGTAGAGCCCGAGCAGCTCCGGATCGTCGGCGGCCGGTTCGTCCTCGACGAACACCGCGACGTTGTCCATCAGCCGCGTCAGCTCCGGCGGGATCCTGTCCAGCGCCTCAGCGACCAGTTCCTCGAACTCCTCGCGCGTCATCTCCAGCACGTGGCCATTGTCACGTACGCCGTGCGACCGGTCGCCCCGGCATGGCTGCCCGTCGGGGTGGGCATACGGGACCAATGGCCCGCGAAGCCCCGGAACCGACCCGTTCGATCCGAGCCGCACTCAACCGGCTCCGGCGGCACTACCGCTCGCGCCACACCGGCCCCACCAGCGCCCTGCTCCACACCCCGCACCCCTGGGTCCGCGCACTGGGCCTCACCGCCGTGGTCCTGCTCGGCGCCTGGCTCGGCCTGCTGATCGTCGGCAGCGTCCGTACGCCGGTGGGCCCGATGGACACCAGCATGACGCTGCGCCCGTCCCTGTCCGGCGGCACAAAGATCAACGTCTCGCCGCTCGGCGCCCTGGAGCTCGACTCCCATGTCGCACCCATCCGTCTCGACGTCGACGTCGAACAGCTCGACCCGGTCCGTTCCCAGGCCCTGGTCGAACACCCCGAACGAATCTCCGGACTCCAGGACGAGGTCGCCCGCGACGTGGCGGACGGCACCACCGAGCTGGCCGTACGCTCCTGCGTCGCCGTCGTCTCCGGCGCGACCGCACTGGGACTCGCCGTCTACCGCCGCCCGCGCCGGGCACTCGCGGCGGGCGGCCTGGCGCTCGCGCTGCTGGCAGCCTCCGGCATCTCCGCGTACGCCACCTGGAACCCGAAGTCCGTCCTTGAGCCGAGGTTCTCCGGACTGCTGTCCAGCGCCCCCTCGGTCGTCGGCAACGCCCGCTCCATCGTCAGCGAATTCGACGTCTACCAGCGGGAGTTGGCGCGCCTGGTCACCAATGTCACCAAGCTGTACGACGCGACATCGACGCTCCCGACGTACCAGCCGGACCCTGGCACGATGCGGGTGCTGCACGTCTCCGACATCCATCTCAACCCGGCGGCGTGGCACATCATCGGCTCGCTCGTCGAGCAGTACGGAATCGACGTGATCATCGACTCCGGCGACACGATGGACCACGGCACCGCCGCCGAGAACGGGTTCCTCGACCCGATTCCCGACCTCGGGGCGCCGTACGTCTGGGTCCGCGGCAACCATGACTCCCGCATCACCCAGGCCTATCTCGCCCGCCTCAAGAACGTGCACGTCCTCGACGACGGCAAGGCCGTCACCCTCGCCGGCCTGCGCATCGCGGGCAGCGGCGACCCCCAGTTCACCCCCGACCGCTCGATCGTCGCCCAGGGCGATCCGGCCGAACGCATGACGGGCATCCGCCTCGCCTCGGCCCTGCGCGACCAGCAGCGCGCAGGCACCCCGGTCGACATCGCGGTCACCCACAACCCGGTGGCCGCGCGGGAGACCGACGGCGAGGTCCCGCTGGCGCTGGCGGGCCATGTCCACCACCGCGAGACGGAGGTACTCCCACACGGCACCCGCCTCAAGGTCGAGGGCTCGACGGGCGGCGGGGGCCTGCGCGCGGTGCAGAACGACAAACCGGAGAAGGTGCGCGCGTCGGTGCTCTATCTGGACCGTACGACCAAACGGCTGCAGGCATGGGACGAGATCACACTGGGGGGTCTGGGCCTGACGACGGCCGAGGTCAGCCGCCATCTCCCGGGGGAGAACCAGCCCGGGGCCACCCCGTCCCCGAGCAGCCCCTCCACCAGCCCCTCCACCACTCCCTCCGCGCCCCCCTCCCGCTCCCCGACGGCGTTGTCCTGGGGGCGCCCCGCGGACCCCCGTAAACCGTTTTGGCGATAGCTCCCCGCATCCCATATGCTTCTCACGTCCCCGACGCGCCGAAAGGCGCCCAGGTGGGCCCTTAGCCCTCATCGTCTAGTGGCCCAGGACGCCGCCCTTTCAAGGCGGTAGCACGGGTTCGAATCCCGTTGGGGGCACGCAATACCGTGTGCGAGACTCGTGCTCGCACACTGCTTGGTCCTGTGGAGCAGCTTGGAGTGCTCGCCACCCTGTCAAGGTGGAGGCCGCGGGTTCAAATCCCGTCAGGACCGCTGCAGCTCGCAAGCGCTGCGTGGCTGGGTAGCTCAGTTGGTACGAGCGATCGCCTGAAAAGCGATAGGTCGCCGGTTCGATCCCGGCCCCAGCCACAACCCGAAAGCCCCGATCCTTCCCGGACCGGGGCTTTCGTCGTGTTCCGGAGCGGCGCGGTCCCGAAGGGCCCCGCCCGTCGGCGGGGCCCTTCGGCTTCTACGCCTCTTCCTTACGCCTCTTCCCGGCGGCGCCGGCCGCGGACGCCGAGGGTGATCGACACCGCCACCACCACGATCAGCAGTGCCCAGTCCGGGACCGCCTCGCCGAGGCCGCTCGCCCATTCCTCCACCGCGAACGAGTCGTCGACCGACAGCAGCCCGGGCAGCGCCGTCGTGCCGTCGAAGGCGAGGAAGACCACCCCGAGCACGATGAAGAACAGGCCCGACAGCAGCGAGGTCGTATGCAGTTCGAAGCGGCCCACGCGCATCGAACGGCCGCGCAGCCAGGGGCGTTTGCCCAGGTCGAACCGTTCCCACAGGAGCGCGAGCAGGAAGAGCGGGACAGCCATGCCCAGTGCGTAGACCGCGAGGAGCAGCCCGCCGTAGACGGGGCTGCCGCTCAGTGCCGCCACCGTCAGGACGCTGCCGAGGATCGGGCCCGCACAGAAGCCCGCAAGGCCGTAGACCAGACCCAGGGCGTAGACGGAGACCACGGTCGTCGGGCGGATGCGGCCGGAGATCTCGGCCATCCGGCGCGAGGCGAAGCCCATCCCGAGGATCTGGGCCACCCCGAGCGCGATGATCAGCCAGCCGCCGACGGAGACGAGCAGATCGCGGTGGCCGTAGAAGAGTCGCCCGGCGAGGGACCCGGCGGCGCCCAGCGGGGCGAGCGTCGTCGCCAGTCCCGCGTAGAAGATTCCGGTACGGGCCAGCAGCTTGCCGCCCGAGTCGAGGGAGTACGCGAAGAACGCCGGGAGCAGTAGCGCGCTGCACGGGCTGATCAGCGCGAGGAGACCGCCGAGGAAGGCGGCCAGATAGCCGATGTCCGTCACTTGGCGGCCTGCTTCGCCGCCTCGATGGCCTCGGTGAAGGTCGCCGTCGACTGGGCCCCGGCGATGGGACGGCCGTTGATCAGGAACGATGGGGTGGAAGTGGCGCCGAGTCCGTACGCCTCCTCCTGGTCCTTCTTCACCGCCTGCCCCGCACCTTCCCCGTCCAGGTCGCGCGCGAAGCGGTCGAGGTCCTTGACCCCGGCGTCCCGCGCGAGCGCGACCAGCCGGTCCTTGGCGAAGCCCTTCTCCTTCGAGCCCTCGGCGTACGCGGCGGCGTGGAACTGCCAGAAGCGGCCCTGCTGCCCGGCCGCCCAGGCCGCACGCGCCGCCGCCTCCGAGTCCTCGCCGAAGATCGGGAAGTTGCGCCACTCGATGCGCAGGACGCCCTTGTCCACGTACTTCTTCACCAGCGCGGGCTCGGTGTCACGGGCGAACTTCCCGCAGTAGCCGCACTTGAAGTCGGCGTACTCGATCATGACGACGGGCGCATCCGCGCGGCCCCGGGCGAGCGGGTCCCTGGCGTCGCGGCGGGCGAATTTCGCCGGCTCGGAGTAGGCGCCGGCGCCCGGTTCGTCGGAGACCGTGGCGGCTGCGGCGGAGCCCGAAGGCGACTCGGGCCTGGTGGCGGTGTACGAGGCGATGCCGAGCAGCACCGCGGCGACGACGACACCGGCACCGATGGCGATCGGCTTACGGGAAGAGCGAGAGGAACGGGAAGCGGAAGACATGGCGGTTCGGTACTCCTGAGCGAAAGGCGAAAACGGCACGAGCGCGGCCACGCCGAAGCGCGGCCCGTCGGGCGGGCCTAAACGCGCAGGATGGAGAGGTCGACCGGTGAGGGCGGGGCCGGCGCCGGCGGCCCGCGTTCCGGGCTGATGTCCAGGGCCGTACCGTCCTGGCACCAGGAGCCGGAGCCGTCGTGGGCGTGCTGCAGTGCGGGCAGCAGCTCGTACGAGGAAGAACCGCGCGGCGGGGTCGAGGGCCGCGCGCCCCTGCCGTCGTCCGGCACTCCCTTGCCGCAGCCGGGCGCCTGGCCCTGGTCGGCGACGACGACGCCCACCGCCCGGCCCTCGGCCGGCTCGGCGCTCACATGTGCCGTCGAACACAGCAGCAGCGCGAAAAGCAGTCCCAGCAGCGCGGTCACGGTCGCCGGAAGACGGCGCCGGCACTCGCGGCTGAGCGGCATGGACGCGCTTCCCCTTGCTTGGGATCTGCTTCGGATCCGCTTCGGATCTCGCTGCAGAACTGGACGGATCTGCTCCATACTGCACCAGCTCCTGAGCGAAATGCGTTCGCCAGTGCTTTCCCGGGGGTGCGATCCTGGGATCCGTATGTCTACTTCCTTCGCCGACCTTCAGACCCTCCTGGCCGGGGTGTCGCTGCGCGACGCCCAGCGGCTCGGCCGTCGTCTCGAAGGCGCCCGCCGCATCCGCAAGCCCGAGGCGCGGCAGGCCGTGCTGAACGAGATCGCCTCCGAGGCCGAGCGCTCCGCTGCCCGCGTCACGCGGCGCGCCGACCGGGTGCCCGAGGTCACCTACCCCGAGCAGCTGCCGGTCAGCCAGAAGAAGGACGTGATCCTCGAGGCGATACGGGACCACCAGGTCGTGATCGTCGCGGGCGAGACCGGTTCGGGCAAGACGACCCAGATCCCGAAGATCTGTCTGGAGCTGGGCCGGGGCGTACGCGGCATGATCGGCCATACGCAGCCGCGCAGGCTCGCCGCCCGTACCGTGGCCGAACGCATCGCGGAAGAGCTCAGTACCCCGCTCGGCGAGGCGGTCGGCTGGAAGGTCCGCTTCACCGACCAGGTCAACCACGACGCCACCTTCGTCAAGCTGATGACGGACGGCATCCTCCTCGCCGAGATCCAGACGGACCGCGAACTGAGCGCGTACGACACGATCATCATCGACGAGGCCCACGAGCGGTCCCTCAACATCGACTTCCTGCTCGGCTATCTCGCCCAGCTGCTGCCGAAGCGCCCCGACCTCAAGGTGATCATCACCTCCGCGACGATCGATCCGGAGCGCTTCTCGCGCCACTTCGGCGACGCACCGATCGTCGAGGTCAGCGGCCGTACCTACCCCGTCGAGGTCCGCTACCGACCGCTCCTCGAGGACGAAAGCGAGGAGTCCGACCGCGACCAGATCACCGCGATCTGCGACGCCGTCGAGGAGCTCCAGTCCGAGGGCAAGGGCGACATCCTCGTCTTCCTCTCCGGCGAGCGCGAGATCCGCGACACCGCGGACGCGCTCAACAAGAAGCAGTACCGCTTCACGGAGGTACTCCCCCTCTACGCACGCCTCTCGCATGCCGAGCAGCACCGTGTCTTCCAGCCGCACACCGGCCGCCGCGTCGTCCTCGCCACGAATGTCGCGGAGACCTCGCTGACCGTCCCCGGCATCAAGTACGTGATCGACCCGGGCACCGCCCGTATCTCCCGCTACAGCCATCGCACCAAGGTCCAGCGCCTGCCCATCGAGCGGATCAGCCAGGCCAGCGCCAACCAGCGCAAGGGCCGCTGCGGCCGTACGTCCGACGGCATCTGCATCCGTCTCTACTCCGAGGACGACTTCGTCTCCCGTCCCGAGTTCACGGACGCCGAGATCCTTCGGACGAACCTGGCCTCCGTCATCCTCCAGATGACCGCGGCCGGCCTCGGCGACATCGAGAAGTTCCCCTTCATCGACCCGCCGGACCACCGCAACATCCGCGACGGTGTCCAACTCCTGCAGGAACTGGGCGCGTTCGACCCGGTCCAGAAGGATCCGAAGAAGAAGCTGACGCCGCTCGGCCGCAAGCTGAGCCAGCTGCCCGTCGACCCGCGACTGGCCCGCATGGTCATCGAGGCCGACAAGAACGGCTGCGTCCGCGAGGTCATGGTGATCGCGGCCGCGCTCTCCATCCAGGACCCGCGCGAGCGGCCCGCCGACAAGCAGACGCAGGCCGACCAGCAGCACGCCCGCTTCAAGGACGAGACCTCCGACTTCCTCGCCTTCCTCAATCTCTGGCGCTACGTCCGCGAGCAGCAGAAGGAGCGCGGCTCCTCCAGCTTCCGCCGGATGTGCAAGCAGGAGTATCTGAACTTCCTGCGCATCCGCGAGTGGCAGGACATCTACGCGCAGCTGCGTACAGTCGCCAAGCAGATGGGCATCCATCTCAACGAAGAGGACGCTCCCGAGCAGTCCGTCCACACCTCACTGCTGGCCGGTCTGCTCTCGCACATCGGCCTCAAGGACACCGACAAGAACGAGTATCTGGGCGCCCGCAGCGCCAAGTTCGCGGTCTTCCCCGGCTCGGCGCTCTTCAAGAAGCCTCCGCGCTTCATCATGTCGGCGGAGCTCGTCGAGACCTCCCGGCTGTGGGCCCGCGTCAACGCCAGGGTCGAGCCGGAGTGGATCGAGCCGCTCGCCCAGCATCTGATCAAGCGCACCTACAGCGAGCCGCACTGGGAGAAGGACGCTGCGGCGGTGATGGCGTACGAGAGGGTCACGCTGTACGGCGTGCCGATCGTCGCGCAGCGCAAGGTGAACTACGGGCGGATCGATCCGGAGACGTCCCGCGATCTGTTCATCCGCAACGCACTGGTCGAGGGCGATTGGCGTACGCACCACAAGTTCTTCGCCGACAACCGCAAACTACTCACCGAGGTCGAGGAGTTGGAGCACCGCGCACGCCGCCGCGACATCCTGGTGGACGACGAGACGCTCTTCGACTTCTACGACCAGCGGGTGCCCGAACATGTCGTGTCGGGAGCGCACTTCGACTCCTGGTGGAAGGACAAGCGCCGGGACGAGCCCGAACTTCTCGATTTCGAGCGCGAGATGCTCATCAACGAGAAGGCCGGGTCGGTCACCAAGGACGACTATCCGGACTCCTGGCGCCAGGGTGCGCTGAAATTCCGGGTGACGTACCAGTTCGAGCCGGGCGCGGACGCGGACGGCGTGACCGTCCACATCCCTCTCCAGGTGCTGAACCAGGTCACCTCCGAGGGCTTCGACTGGCAGATCCCGGGCCTGCGCGAGGACGTGGTGATGGAGCTGATCCGCTCCCTCCCCAAGCCGATCCGTCGGCACTACGTCCCGGCGCCGAACTACGCAAGGGCGTTTCTGGAGCGGGCCGTGCCCCTGCAGGAGCCGCTGCCCACCACGCTCGCGCGTGAGCTGCAGCGCATGGTCGGCGTCCCGGTCACGGCCGACGACTTCGACCTGACCCGGATTCCCGATCACCTGAAGATCACGTTCCGGATCGTCGACGAGCGCCGCAAGAAGCTCGCCGAGAACAAGGATCTGGAGGCGCTGAAGCTCCAGCTGAAGCCGAAGGCGCGCCAGGCCCTCTCCAAGGCCGCGGCGGCCGCCACGTCCGGCCCCTCGGGGGAGTCCCTGGAGCGCACGGGTCTGACCGACTGGACGATCGGCACGCTGACCCGAGTCTTCGAGACCCGCAGGGCCGGCCAGCCGGTCAAGGCCTACCCGGCCCTGGTCGACGACGGTGCGAACGTCTCCGTACGCCTCTTCGACACCGAGGCCGAGCAGCAGCAGGCGATGTGGCGGGGCACGCGGCGGCTGATCCTGCTCAACATTCCGGTGAACCCTGCCAAGTTCGCCTCGGACAAGCTCAACAACCAGCAGAAACTGGCGCTGTCCCGTAACCCTCACGGCTCGATCCAGGCGCTCTTCGACGACTGCGCCATGGCCGCGGCGGACAAGCTGATCGCCGACCACGGCGGTCCGGCCTGGGACGAGGAGTCGTTCCGCAAGCTGTACGACAAGGTGCGTGCCGACCTCGTCGACGCGACGGTACGAACCGTGGGCCAGGTGCAGCAGATCCTGGCCGCCTGGCAGGCCTGCGAGCGCCGTCTGAAGGCCACGAACAGCCTGACGCTCGTCAACAACGTCCAGGACGTACGAGAGCAGCTCGCGGCCCTCATGCCGGCCGGCTTCGTCACCAGGACGGGCCTGCGGCGACTGCCGGACCTGATGCGCTACCTGGTCGCGGTGGACCGCCGGCTGCAGCAGATGCCGACGGGCGTGCAGCGCGACACGACGCGCATGGAGAAGGTCCACGAGATGCAGGACGAGTACGCCTGGCTACTGGAGCAGATGCCGCAGGGCCGCCCGGTCCCGCAGGAGGTCCTGGACATCCGCTGGATGATCGAGGAGCTGCGGGTGAGCTACTTCGCGCACGCGCTGGGCACTGCGTATGCGGTCTCCGACAAGCGCATCGTCAAGGCGATCGACGCGGCGGCGCCGTGACCGGCGGGGCCGCTTGCATCGAGTTCGACCGCACCCCCTGACCTGCTGTACAGTCTCTCTCGCAGCCGACGCACAGTTAGAAGCTGCGAAACCTGGTCCTGTGGAGCAGTTTGGAGTGCTCGCCACCCTGTCAAGGTGGAGGCCGCGGGTTCAAATCCCGTCAGGACCGCAGTAGATCGAAGGCCCGTATCCCTGGGGGATGCGGGCCTTCGTCGTGCCATGCCCCCACGCTGCGTCGTACGGCCGTCTTGACGGCGTCATCTGCCACCGGTACCCAGTCATTAGAGGACGGCACACACCCGGAGGTGACGTGCATGGCGGCGTCCGCAGCGAGGCGGCACGAGACCGGAGCGCTTCTGCGCGCCCACCTGAAGGCCGCGTCCGGCTACCGGCATCTCACGCGGCACTGCCCCATATGCCATCGCCTCCAGCGGCTCGCCATGGAACTACCCATGTCCGCCCCCACGTCCGTCCCCGCACTCACCCCTACAGCCGAGGACGAAGGTCCTGCGACCGAGTGACCTACGCCTCGTTACCGCCGGTTTTTTCGGTGACAGGCGTGCCTTTGGCAAGAGTTGTGCGGTGTGACGGGTGTCACCGGGTGGGTTTTCGAAAGCGGGGAACTTACCCCCTTCTTACAAGCAACCAATTTAATATGTGCAATTGCACCACCCTCCGGACACTTCCCGGGCCGCCGGCCGCCCCACACGCAGCAGCCTCCACGGGTCGCCCCGGCCTGCCTGCGGGCACAAAAAAGATCGCGCTGGACCCGGCGGAGTCCAGCGCGATCAATGACGAAGTCTGTTGGGGCAGACGGCCGCCATGTGGCGCTATCGGTGGGCTTGCCCGGGATGGGGGTCCCGGAAATGCCCGATCAATGGGGTGTTCAGGCCTCGCTACGCTGCTGCGGAATACCCGCAAGCAGTGCGCGGACCTCTGCCTCGCGGTACCGACGATGTCCACCGAGCGTGCGGATGGACGTGAGCTTGCCAGCCTTGGCCCAGCGGGTGACCGTCTTCGGGTCCACGCGGAACATCGTGGCAACCTCAGCCGGGGTCAGCAGCGGCTCGGCATCAGGGGTGCGAGCGGTCATGAGCGGCCTCCTCGGGAGAACCGAACCATCTCGGTTCTTTCCTCTAAATTCTGCACCTTGACCCGCGTTGCCCGAAATGGCGGACGCGGGTCGAGTCGGTTATAGGACGAACGGCTTGTCCTCGGCACTACAACTACACCATCCGTCCAGCCACGTCGGCCAAACCGATGGAATTGCCCTCTGAGGTGTTCATCAGCGGCGGAAGCCGATGGACCATGCCATAACGGACAGTCACGCCACAGTGACGATCAGTCACAGGATGATCAGGAGTCGTCAGACCCCCCATAGAGTGCAATGCCGAGTATTCCGCCCTTACTTGGACGGAAGGAGCCCTCGCCGGGCTCCTTGTCCTATTTTGACACGAGGGTAGGTGATGGGCGCAAGGGGCCAGTAAGTGCCGTCCGTCACGCTTGACACAAAGGCCCGGAACGGGACCTACGTCCTGGACCGATGAGCTCAGTGGTCCCCAGAACGCTCAATTAGCGGACTGAAGGTCCCTGATGGCCCGCCAGCGCTCGACAAGACGCGCGTACGCCTCGCCCGCTCCTTCGCCGTCTCCGGCCCGCAGTGCCGCGATCCCCTCGGCCACATCCGCCGCCGAGCGATCCTCGGCGAGCTGCGGTCCGGGAAGAGCGTGCACCAGGCCGCCGTAGTCCAGCTCGACCAGGGAGCGCGGATGGAATTCCTCCAGCCACCGCCCCACATCTACCAGGCCTTCGGTCAGCTGTCCCTCGTCGATCGTCTCTCTCAGCGTCTTCAGCGCGCGGGCCACCCGCCGCCGGGCCTGCACCATCGGCGTCCGGTAGCGCAGCACCGGCGCGGCGGGCCCGGCGGGCTCGTACTCGCGCTCCTCGTCCGAGAAGAGCGCGAACCAGCGCACCGGGATCTGCCAGACCGACGTCCTGATCCACGGCCGCGCGTCCGGGTTGCGCTCGCGCCACTGCTCGTAGTCCGCGGCGGCCTGCCCGCGCACCACCGGCGGCAGCACCGCGTCGAGGAGAGGCGCCGGCAACTGCTCCGCCAGCTCCTCCAGGGCCAGCCAGCCGCGCAGCCGGGTCCGCCACGGGCAGACGCACACCACCCCGTCCACCTCCGTCACAAAGGCGTCGGCGCTCTCGTGGACGGGCACCGGGACCGGCGGCGTGGGCAGCAAGTCGGCCAGCGAGCGCCGCAGTTCGTCCTGGGCGGTGGGGGTGGTCTCCCGGCGGGCGTAGCGGGCCCAGTGGCTCCGCTCGGGCTCGGGAAAGGCCGCCAGCGGCTCGTACACCCGCAGGTAGGCCGCGTAGGGAACGAGGACCGAGGACAGCGCTGGCATGCCGCGAATCCTTCCACGCCAGTACTCCGCCAGGGGGTGATCCTCAGCACTGCGTCGGATCTACGCACGCGTAGGACTTACCCTCGTCCCCAACTGGGCCTTCCCCACCCACAGGAGGGCCTTCCTCCGCCGCTTCGTACCTGGGAGTCACCACCGTGACCGATCTGACCGACGGCGTCCTGCACACCCTGTTCCAATCGGATCAGGGCGGCCACGAGCAAGTCGTGCTGTGCCAGGACCGCGCCTCCGGGCTGAAGGCCGTCATCGCCATCCACTCGACCGCTCTGGGCCCGGCCCTGGGCGGCACCCGTTTCTATCCGTACGCCACCGAGGCAGAGGCCGTCGCGGACGCGCTGAACCTCTCCCGCGGGATGTCGTACAAGAACGCCATGGCCGGGCTCGACCACGGCGGCGGCAAGGCCGTGATCATCGGTGACCCCGAGACGATCAAGACCGAGGAACTGCTGCTCGCCTACGGCCGGTTCGTGGACTCCCTCGGCGGCCGTTATGTGACCGCCTGCGACGTCGGCACATACGTCGCCGACATGGACGTCGTGGCCCGGGAAACCCGGTGGGCCACCGGCCGCTCCCCCGAGAACGGCGGAGCGGGCGACTCGTCCGTGCTGACCGCGTACGGCGTCTTCCAGGGCATGCGGGCCTCGGCCCAGCATCTGTGGGGCGACCCGACGCTGCGCGGCCGCAAGGTCGGCATCGCGGGCGTCGGCAAGGTCGGTCACCACCTGGTCGAGCATCTGCTGTCGGACGGCGCCGAGGTCGTGATCACGGATGTACGGGTGGAGTCCGTACGCCGGATCCTCGACAAGCACCCGGGCAAGGTCACCGCGGTCACCGACACGGACGCCCTGATCCGCACCGAGGGCCTGGACGTCTACGCACCGTGCGCGCTCGGCGGCGCGCTGAACGACGACTCCGTGCCCGCGCTCACCGCGCACGTGGTCTGCGGCGCCGCCAACAACCAGCTCGCGCACCCGGGCGTGGAGAAGGACCTCGCGGACCGCGGGATCCTCTACGCCCCCGACTACGTCGTGAACGCCGGCGGCGTGATCCAGGTCGCCGACGAGCTGCACGGCTTCGACTTCGACCGGTGCAAGGCGAAGGCGTCGAAGATCTTCGACACCACGCTGGCCATATTCGCACGCGCGAAGGAAGACGGTATTCCGCCGGCCGCGGCGGCCGACCGGATCGCCGAGCAGCGCATGGCGGAGGCCCGCGGACGCTGATCCTCGCGGGGCCGGCCCGCCGACCTGGGAGACAAGACTCACCCCGGTCGGCGGGTCGACTGCCAAGAAGAGGTTAAAATCGCAGTTGACCAGCGAGGACGGGGCTCCTCGAGGGTCCTGTGAAGTGGCGCGTCATGCGGGCGGCGTACCGTATGGCCGCGGAAGCAGGTACCGTTGAAGTCCTACGGACCGGTCTCTCCATGGAGAGTCCGTTCCGAATTATGAACGCGTGTCAAGACTCTGGGGCCGTCGAGCCCCGTCACCGAGGGGGTCGAGCCATGGGGCGCGGCCGGGCCAAGGCCAAGCAGACGAAGGTCGCCCGCCAGCTGAAGTACAACAGCGGCGGGACTGACCTGTCGCGTCTGGCCAATGAGCTGGGCGCATCGCCTTCGAGTCAACCACCGAACGCTGAGCCGTTCGAGGACGACGACGAGGAAGATGACCCGTACGCACAGTACGCGGATCTGTACAACGACGACGATGACGAGGACGACGAGTCCGGTCCGTCGTCACAGCGCCGCGGCGCTTGACGTACGTACACCTCAAAAAGCGTTGCTACGTGACCCGGTCCGAGGCCCACGCCCCGGACCGGGTTTCGCGCTGCCCCTGTGGGCTCAGCCTGCGTAGTCACCCGTGAGCGTCGCGCCCGTGGTGTGCTCGCCGCGCTCGGTGATCTCTCCCGCGACCCAGGCGTCGACGCCGCGGTCCGCGAGCGTGGTCAGCGCCACGTCCACCGACTCCTCGGGGACGACGGCGATCATGCCGACGCCCATGTTGAGGGTCTTCTCCAGCTCGAGCCGCTCGACCTGACCGGCCTTGCCGACGAGGTCGAAGACCGCGCCCGGGGTCCAGGTCGAACGGTCGACGACCGCGTGCAGGCTGTCCGGGATGACCCGGGCCAGGTTGTTGGCAAGACCGCCGCCGGTGATGTGGCTGAAAGCGTGCACCTCGGTGGTCCGGGTGAGCGCCAGGCAGTCCAGCGAGTAGATCTTGGTGGGCTCGAGGAGCTCCTCGCCCAGGGTCCGCCCGAATTCCTCGACCTGCTGGTCCAGGGACATCTTGGCGCGGTCGAAGACGACATGGCGGACCAGCGAGTACCCGTTGGAGTGAAGGCCGGAGGACGCCATGGCGATGACCGCGTCACCCGTACGGATACGATCCGCGCCCAGCAGCCGGTCGGCCTCCACCACGCCCGTACCGGCGCCTGCGACGTCGAAGTCGTCCTCGCCCAGCAGTCCGGGGTGCTCGGCGGTCTCGCCGCCGACCAGCGCGCAGCCGGCCAGGACACAGCCCTCGGCGATGCCCTTGACGATGGCGGCGACACGCTCGGGGTGGACCTTGCCCACGCAGATGTAGTCGGTCATGAAGAGCGGCTCGGCGCCGCAGACGACCAGGTCGTCGACGACCATGCCGACGAGGTCGTGGCCGATCGAGTCGTACACGCCCATCTTGCGGGCGAGATCGACCTTCGTGCCGACGCCGTCGGTGGCCGAGGCGAGCAGCGGACGCTCGTAGCGCTTGAGGGCGGAGGCGTCGAAGAGGCCGGCGAAACCGCCGAGGCCACCGAGGACCTCGGGGCGCTGCGTCTTCTTCACCCACTCCTTCATCAGCTCGACGGCGCGGTCGCCGGCTTCGATGTCGACGCCCGCGGCTGCGTAGCTGGCACCGGCGCCCGCGTGCGGAGCACGCTCAAAAGACTCAGCTGTCATGACGGAGAGAACTTTCGTGTCGTACTGCAGGACTTACGGGCGACGGAGCGCGTCGGCGGCATCGGCGCCGCCCGCCAGCTCCGTCTCCAGAAGCTGCTTGCCGAGCAGCTCGGGGTCGGGAAGGTCCATCGGGTACTCGCCGTCGAAGCAGGCGCGGCAGAGATTCGGCTTGGCGATGGTGGTCGCCTCGATCATCCCGTCGAGGGAGATGTACGAGAGCGAGTCCGCGCCCAGCGAGGTGCCGATCTCGTCGATCGTCATGCCGTTGGCGATGAGCTCGGCGCGGGTCGCGAAGTCGATGCCGAAGAAGCAGGGCCACTTCACCGGCGGGGACGAGATCCGGATGTGGACCTCGGCGGCGCCGGCCTCGCGGAGCATCTTCACGAGCGCACGCTGGGTGTTGCCGCGGACGATCGAGTCGTCGACGACCACCAGTCGCTTGCCGCGGATGACTTCCTTGAGCGGGTTCAGCTTGAGGCGGATGCCCAGCTGGCGGATGGTCTGGGACGGCTGGATGAAGGTGCGGCCGACGTAGGCGTTCTTCACCAGACCGGAGCCGTACGGGATTCCGCTGGCCTCGGCGTAGCCGATCGCGGCGGGAGTGCCGGACTCCGGCGTCGCTATGACCAGATCCGCTTCGACCGGAGCTTCCTTGGCGAGCCTGCGACCCATCTCCACACGGGAGAGATAGACATTCCGGCCGGCGATGTCGGTGTCGGGGCGGGCCAGATACACGTACTCGAAGACACAGCCCTTGGGCTTCGCGTCTGCGAATCGGGAGCTGCGGAGGCCGTTCTCGTCGATGGCGATGAGCTCGCCCTGCTCGATCTCGCGGACATAGCTGGCGCCGCAGATGTCGAGGGCGGCGGACTCGCTCGCGACGACCCAGCCGCGGTCGAGGCGGCCGAGGACGAGCGGGCGGATGCCCTGCGGGTCGCGGGCCGCGTAGAGGGTGCCCTCGTCCATGAAGACGAGCGAGAAGGCGCCCCTCACCTCGGGCAGCACCTTGGCGGCGGCCGCCTCTATGGTCAGCGGCTTGCCGTCGTCGTCGACCTGGCCCGCGAGGAGCGCGGTGACCAGATCGGTGTCATTGGTCGCGGCGACCTGGGTGGCCCGGCCGTTCTCCCTGGGGAGCTCGGCGACCATCTCGGCGAGCTGGGCGGTATTGACCAGGTTTCCGTTGTGGCCGAGCGCGATCGAGCCGTGGGCGGTCGCCCGGAAGGTCGGCTGCGCGTTCTCCCACACGGAGGCGCCCGTGGTCGAGTAGCGGGCGTGACCGACCGCAATATGACCCTGGAGGGAGCCGAGGGAAGTTTCGTCGAAGACCTGAGAGACCAGGCCCATGTCCTTGAATACGAGGATCTGTGAGCCGTTGCTCACCGCGATCCCTGCGGATTCCTGGCCTCGATGTTGGAGGGCGTAGAGCCCGAAGTAAGTGAGCTTCGCGACCTCTTCGCCCGGGGCCCAGACACCGAAGACGCCGCAAGCGTCCTGGGGGCCCTTCTCACCGGGGAGCAGGTCGTGGTTGAGTCGTCCGTCACCACGTGGCACGGCACCGAGTGTAGGCGAGATCGACCACTGGTCCGAATTGGGGATGCGGAACGGGCTCGCTCGGGGGTGGTCCGGGGCGGTCCTGACGGGCGTACGGGGGCTTGGCGGGTGTCCATTCGGGTGTCCGCATTTCGGGACGATCGTTGGCAGGTACACGGGGGTTCGGGGAAGATCCTGGCGCATGCAGCCTCTTGGTGACCGGACGGTCACGCTGGTGGAGCGCCGACGCGTTGACCTGGTCCGTGTCGCGAGCGCGATCTGTCGCTGCGTGTAGTTGTTCGCTGACCCCGGTGCGGGGGTCCTTTCGGTTCTGGTTCCGGGGTCCGGTCCGGGTCCGGTCTGCTCACAGGGCGGCCGGTCCGCCCCGCGTTGCGCATTTCACACTGCCGCTCCCCCTCTGGAGCGTGGCCAGTCATGTCTGGAGACACCGTGACCTCGTACGACCACAAGCTGAGCCGGCGCGCCTTCGGAGGAGCCGTTGGCGCCGCGGCCGCCGCCGTGGGGCTCGCGGCCGGGACCGCCGAGGCCGCAGCGCCTCAGGAGCGGGCCTTGCGGGCCGCGTGGGCGCTCGGGCGGCATGCGCGGCGGCCCAATCTTCATCCTGGGGGACGACCTCGGGTGGGCCGATCTCGGCGAGGACCAGCTCTTCAAGCTGACCGAGGACGCGCGGGAGCAGGCGGACAAGGCGGCAGTGGAGCCCGGGCGGCTCGCGGAGCTGCGGGCGGCCTGGGAGCGGACGGACGCCGGGCTGCTTCCGTACCCCCGGCTGATCACTTCTGCGCGGCAGTCGCGGCCAGTCCCTTGCCGTTCGGCGCGGTGAGGGACAGGCCGCGGTGCTGCAGTTTGTACGTCACCGTCCCGTCGAGGACCTTGAGCAGTTCGCGCTCCACGTTCATCTCCGGGCCCGGGCACTGCTTCCGGGTGGTGGCGAGACGGCCGAAGGTGATGCTGGCGCCGGTGATCTTCGCGGTGCTGTGGAAGGTGTTGCAGCCGAGGCTGCCCTGTACGGAACCGTCCTTGCCGAAGGTCAGATACGCCTTCTTGTCCGTGCCGGCCGGCAGGGACGACGCGGTCCCGTCGGAGAGGAGTGAGTTCACCCACCACTTGGTGCCCACCAGCGCGGCCGGACGCTCGGAGGTGAGGGCGATGGAGTCGCCCTTCTCGGTGGTCAGCGTGAGCTTCCCGTCGGCGATCTTCGCCTTGAGCTTGCCGGAGAAGGCGGCCCGCAGCTCGTCCTCGAAGCCCTGGATGTCCTTGGCGCAGGCCATCTCGGTCATCTCGGCCGGGCTCACGGTGACCGTGTCGCCGTCGACCTTGACGTCCGCACCGAAGTGGTTGCAGCCGTAGTTGCCCTGGGCCCGGCCCTTGTCCGTGATCTCGACATGCGCGCCGGACGGCGCCGCGGACCTCTTACCGCCGACGGTCACGCTGTCGACGGACCAGTGGACGCCGGTGAGGGGCAGATCGGTCTTCACCGAGCCGCCTCCGTCGCCGGAGGCGGATCCCGACTCCGTGCCGCAGGCGGCAAGGGCGAGGAGGGCCAGGACGGTGACAGGAACGCTCAGCTGGTTGCGCATACCGTTGGGACGGGGGAGGTGTGGCTCTGGTTCCCCCGCCGGGTTCCGGCGCTGCGTTCAGCCGCTGGGTCCCCGCGCTGCCTTCCCCCGCCGCGCTCGCCACTGCTCTCAGCCGCTGCGATCAGCCACTGCGATCAGCCACTGCGATCAGCCGAGGATCGGCAGCAGCGCCGAGAGGTCGGCGCGCTCGCCGCTCGCGCTGACCTTCGCCGCGTCGAGCGCCTCGGCCCATCCCGTACGCCCCGTGGCGAGCCGGATCCAGGTCAGCGGGTCGGTCTCGACGACATTGGGCGGGGTGCCGCGTGTGTGCCGCGGGCCTTCGACGCACTGCACAACGGCGAACGGCGGCACGCGCACCTCGGTGGATGCACCCGGGGCCTTCACCGCGAGGGCGTCGGCGAGGAGCCGGGTGGAGGCGGCAAGCGCCTGTCGGTCGTACGGGATGCCGAGGCCCGTCGCGTCGTTCAAGTCGTCCGTGTGGACGATGAGTTCGACGGTGCGGGTGACGAGGAAGTCGCCGAGGCGCATCGCGCCGACGCGGGTGGCGAGCAACCGGCCGTCGGGCGCGGCGGGCAGCAACTCGGCCAGCCGGGCGGCAGTTCGCGCACAGAGCTCTTCGGGCTCACCGCTCGCCGCAATCTCCTTGGTGTCGTCGGAGACCTTCCCGGCGAAGGCGACGGTCGCGAACGGCCAGTCCAGCAGATCGAGTTCCTGCCTGGCGGGCTCGCGCTGCTCGAGACTCCGGCCGACCGCGCCGACGACCATGGCGATGTGCCCGGCCAGATCGCGCACCGTCCAGTCGCCGAGCCGGGTGGGAAGGGCGAGCTGCTCGGGCGTGAGCGTGCCCACCACCTGCCGTACGTTCTCGAACTGGGCGAGGACGGCGGCGCGGATCTTGACGGGGTCGTAGCTGCGGGTGCGCTTCTTGGCCGGTGGCATGAGAGTGAGACTAACGGGCGGACAGGACGGGGTTGCGTAGTCGCCGAGCCCGCCGACGCTCCCGAGCCCGCCGAGTTCAGGTAGCCGGCTGCCGCTCGACAGTGAACGCATCGCCGCCCGACGGCACCCCGATCCCGCGCCACCTGAAGGGGACACCCCGGGCCGAGTCCAGGTCCGGGCCGTCCATCAGCTGGAAGTGCACATGCGGCTCGGTGGAGTTGCCGGAGTTCCCGCAGCGAGCGATCTCCTGGCCGGCCCGCACCGTGTCCCCCGCGCGGACGGTGAGCGAGCCGCGCCTCAGGTGCGCGTACATCGCATAGGTGCCGTCGCCGAGATCGAGGACTATGTGGTTGCCGGTGACCCAGCCCGCGCCGCCCATGTCGCGGGCGGACGCCTCGATCAGCAGCAGATAGGCCAGGGCGGGCAGGGAGTTGCGGCTGAGGTGGTCGCGCCGCCAGTCGGTGGCGTGCACGACGGTGGCGTCGGCGACCGCGAGCAGCGGCTCGTCGAAGGCCGGGAAGGCGCCGACCGGACGGGCGAGGGGCCACAGCGACTGGAAGGCGGGCCGTCCGCCCTCCTCGGGCTCGGCCACGATGTCGATCGCGTACGTCTGGCCGTAGGCGTGGGTCCCATGGCTCGGCACCTTGTCGGCGGGGCTGTTGATGGCGATCCAGCGGCCGGTCACCGGCGGGTCGACCTCGACCGGAGGCCGCGGGTCGAGCCGCTGCTCGGCGGCCGTGCGCCGGCCCAGCACGATGACGAGAACGCTCGAGAGCACAACCGGCAGGAAGATCCACCACCAGCTGAACGGGTACTCGACGAAGAACGAGCCCACCACCAGGGCGAAAAAGACCAGCTGGAGGCCTCGGTAGGAGATCATCGCGAGCTTGCGAACGGGCATGGTTCCCCCTTGGTTCGTACGGTTGTTGTTTGTACTGTTGTTGTTCCTGAGGCGGTTGTCCTGAGGCGGTTCAGGCGGCGGACAGCACCACGAGCAGCGGCACCACGCGCCCCGCCGGGACCTCGTAACGGCCCCGCCCCGCCGTGTGCAGCCAGCCGACGGCGGCCAGCTGGCGCAGATGGTGATAGATCTGGCCGGTCGTCCCGAGGTCTTCGAGTTCGGCCAGCTCGGCAGCCGTGCGCCGGCCGCCGAGGATCTCGCGCAGCAGCCGCAGCCGTACCGGATGGCCGAGCGCGGCGAAGGACTCGGCCGCCTGGGTCCAGTCGGCGTCGAGCAGATCCCCGGTGAGCGTGCCGTACTGCCATTCGTACTGCTCCTGCGTCGGCAGCCGTACGGCACCGGTGAACAGCACGCCACCCGCCTCCGTGCCGACGAGCTGCGCCTTGAGCCCGTCCAGCGCCCAGAAGTCGCCGTCGCCCAGCCGCGGGACATCGCGGCCTCCGCCCTCCAGCGCCGCCAGACGCCGCTCCAGCTCGGCGACGCGCTCTTCCAGCTCCATGACCCAGAGATTACGTAATTACGTAATCTCTGGCAAGAGGAAATGCGGGAGCCCCCGCCCGGAGAATCCGGACGGGGGCTCCCGCAGAGCGGTGCGGCGTCAGACCAGCAGACCGGGGATGGTCTCCTCGTGTGCCGTACGGAGCTCGCTCAGTGCGATGCTGAACTCGCCCTGGACCTCCACGTCCTCGCCGTCCACAACACCGATACGGGTCACGGGCAGCCCCCGCGCCCCGCACATGTCGTTGAAGCGGAGCTCCTCGCTGCGCGGCACGGCCACGACCGCACGGCCCGCGGACTCGCTGAACAGCAAGGTGAAGGCGTCGAGCCCGTCCGGGACGATCAGTCGCGCGCCCGTACCGCCGCGCAGGCACGACTCGACCACGGCCTGGATCAGACCGCCGTCCGACAGGTCGTGCGCCGCGTCGATCATGCCGTCGCGGGAGGCCGAGATCAGGATGTCGCCGAGCAGCTTCTCGCGGTCCAGGTCCACGGCCGGCGGCAGCCCGCCGAGGTGGTCGTGGACGACCTGGGACCAGGCCGAGCCGCCGAACTCCTCACGCGTGTCGCCCAGCAGGTAGAGGAGCTGGCCCTCTTCCTTGAAGGCGATCGGCGTACGGCGGTTCACGTCGTCGATCACGCCGAGCACCGCGACCACGGGCGTCGGGTGGATGGCCACGTCGCCGGTCTGGTTGTAGAGCGAGACATTGCCGCCGGTCACCGGGGTGCCGAGCTGCAGGCAGCCGTCCGCGAGACCGCGCGTGACCTCGGCGAACTGCCACATGACGGCCGGGTCCTCGGGCGAACCGAAGTTCAGGCAGTCCGAGATGGCGAGCGGCTTGGCGCCGGAGGCGGCGACATTGCGGTACGCCTCGGCCAGCGCGAGCTGCGCGCCCGTGTACGGGTCGAGCTTCGCGTACCGGCCATTGCCGTCGGTCGCCATGGCCACGCCCAGATTCGACTCCGCGTCGATCCGGATCATGCCCGCGTCCTCGGGCTGGGCCAGCACGGTGTTGCCCTGCACGAAACGGTCGTACTGGTCGGTGATCCAGGACTTCGAGGCCTGGTTCGGCGATGCGACCAGCTTCAGCACCTGCTCGCGCAGCTCCTCGGACGTCACCGGCCGGGGAAGCTTGTTCGCGTCGTCGGCCTGGAGCGCGTCCTGCCACTCAGGACGGGCGTACGGACGGTGGTACGTCGGGCCCTCATGGGCCACCGAACGCGGCGGTACGTCCACGATCTGCTCGCCGTGCCAGAAGATCTCGAGCCGCTCGCCGTCGGTCACCTCACCGATGACGGTGGCGATGACGTCCCACTTCTCGCAGATCTCGAGGAAACGCTCGACCTTCTCCGGCTCCACGATCGCGCACATGCGCTCCTGCGACTCGCTCATGAGGATCTCCTCGGGCGAGAGGGTCGCATCACGCAGCGGCACGGTGTCGAGCTCGACCCGCATACCGCCGGAGCCGGCGCTCGCCAGCTCGCTCGTCGCACAGGACAGTCCGGCGCCGCCGAGGTCCTGGATGCCCGCGACCAGCTTCTCCTTGAAGATCTCGAGCGTGCACTCGATGAGGAGCTTCTCCTGGAAGGGGTCGCCGACCTGGACGGCGGGACGCTTGGCCGGACCGGTCGACTCGAAGGTCTCGGAGGCGAGCACGGAGACGCCGCCGATGCCGTCGCCGCCGGTACGGGCGCCGTACAGGATGACCTTGTTGCCGGGGCCGGAGGCCTTCGCGAGGTGGATGTCCTCGTGCTTCATCACACCGATACAGCCGGCGTTGACCAGCGGGTTGCCCTGGTAGCACTCGTCGAAGACGACCTCGCCGCCGATGTTCGGCAGGCCGAGGCAGTTGCCGTAGCCGCCGATGCCCGCGACGACACCGGGCAGCACCCGCTTGGTGTCGGGGTGGTCTGCCGCGCCGAAGCGCAGCGGGTCGACGACCGCGACCGGACGGGCGCCCATGGCGAGGATGTCGCGGACGATGCCGCCGACGCCGGTGGCCGCGCCCTGGTAGGGCTCGATGTAGCTCGGGTGGTTGTGCGACTCGACCTTGAAGGTGACGGCGTAACCCTGGCCGACGTCGACGACGCCCGCGTTCTCGCCGATGCCGACGAGCATGGCGTCGTTCTCGGGAACCTTCTCGCCGAACTGCTTCAGGTGGACCTTGCTGCTCTTGTACGAGCAGTGCTCGGACCACATGACGGAGTACATGGCGAGTTCGGCGCCGGTCGGGCGGCGCTCGAGGATTTCGCGGATGCGCGCGTACTCGTCCTGCTTGAGGCCGAGTTCCTTCCAGGGCTGCTCGACGTCGGGCGTCTCGGTGGCGTGCTTGACGGTGTCGAGAGTCATGCGGAGACCAGCTTCTTCAGGATCGAGGTGAAGAATCCGAGGCCGTCGGTACGGCCCGTACCGATCAGCGGCTCGACGGCGTGCTCGGGGTGCGGCATCAGACCGACGACATTGCCCGCGGCGTTGGTGATGCCGGCGATGTCACGGAGCGAGCCGTTCGGATTGAAGTCGAGATAACGGAAGGCGACCCGGCCCTCGGCCTCGAGCTCGTCGAGCGTGCGCTCGTCGGCGACGTACCGCCCGTCCATGTTCTTGAGCGGGATCTGGATCTCCTGACCGGCGGTGTAATCCGCCGTCCAGGCCGTCCCGCTCGTCTCCACCCGCAGCTTCTGCTCGCGGCAGATGAAGTGGAGGTGATTGTTCTGGAGCATCGCGCCCGGCAGCAGATGCGACTCGGTGAGGATCTGGAAGCCGTTGCAGATACCGAGGACCGGCAGACCGGCCTTGGCCTGCTCGATGATCGTCTCCATCACCGGCGAGAAGCGGGCGATGGCTCCGGCCCGCAGATAGTCGCCGTAGGAGAAGCCTCCGGCCAGGACCACGGCGTCGACCTGCTTGAGGTCCTTGTCGCGATGCCAGAGCGGGACGGGTTCGGCGCCGGCGAGTCGGACGGCGCGAAGACTGTCCTTGTCGTCGAGCGTGCCGGGGAATGTGACGACGCCGATACGAGCGGTCACGACTCCACCTTTACGACGAAGTCCTCGATGACAGTGTTGGCGAGGAACGTTTCGGCCATCTCGTGGATGCGGGCGAGGGCGGCGTCATCGACCGGCCCCTCCACCTCCAGCTCGAAGCGCTTTCCCTGACGTACGTCCGCGATCCCGTCGAATCCAAGGCGGGGCAGTGCGCGCTGCACCGCTTGGCCCTGGGGGTCGAGGATCTCGGGCTTGAGCATGACGTCGACTACGACGCGTGCCACGGGCACTCCCGGTGGTGTGTTGCGAGGGCGGTTCCCTCAGCGTACCCGCCCGAAAAATCTACGCGAGTAGATATCTCGAGAACGCCCGGGAAAAATCCAGAGAAAAATCCCGCTCCCCATTGCCGTCGGACACGCGCATGTAATTGGCTGGGCTTCACAATGCGCCGCCTACAGCTGTACAAAGGAATACAGAGGAAAGCAGCATTGCCCCTCACCAGCCGGAAAGCCGGTATCACCGCATGCCAGAACCGGCGATACCGCAGGAAAGGACCGATATCCGTGGCTCAGCGAGTAGTGGTCACGCTCTCCGACGACATGGACGGCGGAGAAGCGGCGGAAACGGTCGCGTTCGCCCTGGACGGGAAGTCGTACGAGATCGACCTCAATCCCTCCAATGCAAAGAAACTGCGCAAGGCCCTGGCCCCGTACATGACGGCCGGCCGAAAGCAGACATACGCCGGGAAGCGTGACAAGTCCCGCATCTCCTACCGGCACACCTCGCTCGCGCCCGCGCCGGCGGCCGTGCGGGCCTGGGCACAGTCCAACAAGATGGACGTGCCCGCTCGCGGCCGGATCCCCAAGAGGGTCTACGAGGCCTTCCGCGAGGCCAGTTGAGGGGCGCCCGCGGATCCGAGTTGCACTGCACCCCTGCTGTTCGGATAGAGTCTGGAGCACGCCGAGGGGCGAGGCCGCAAGGTCCGACCTCACGCAGCGTGCGGGTGTAGTTCAGTAGTAGAACATCCCCCTTCCAGGGGGAAGGCGCAGTGTGCAATTCCTGTCACCCGCTCTGCATCGCTTTGCCGGCCATCCAGGTGGATCGGGTAGGGTGGTGATCGCCCCGCCCAGTGAGAGCTGAGCGGCAGCAATGCGGACGTGGCTCAGTTGGTAGAGCATCACCTTGCCAAGGTGAGGGTCGCGAGTTCGAATCTCGTCGTCCGCTCAGAGTGAAGGCCCCGGTCGAATCGACCGGGGCCTTCGTCGTATCCGTACGCCCCGGGTCCGATGACATTTGTCATCGGCAGTGATGACAGGGCGCACTGCCCGTCGCTCACGCTCGGCGGAAGCCTTGAGCCATGACCACAGACCAGTACGTCATCGAGGCGGAAGGGCTGCGCCGGACCTACTCCGGCGGCTTCGAAGCGGTGACCGGAATCTCCTTCTCCGTGGCGCGCGGCGAGATCTTCGCCCTGCTCGGGACCAACGGCGCGGGCAAGACCTCGACGGTCGAGCTGCTCGAAGGCCTCGCCGCCCCCGACGGCGGGACCGTACGCGTCCTCGGCCACGATCCGTACCGCGAGCGCGCCGCCGTCCGGCCGCGGACAGGCGTGATGCTCCAGGAGGGCGGCTTCCCGTCCGACCTGACGGCCGCCGAGACCGCCCGTATGTGGGCGGGCTGCACCAGCGGGGCGCGGCCCATCGGTGAGGCGCTGGAGCTGGTGGGGCTCGAAGGGCGCGCCGGCGTGCGGGTCAAGCAGCTGTCGGGCGGCGAGCGGCGGCGGCTGGACCTGGCGCTGTCGGTGCTCGGGCGGCCGGAGGTGCTCTTCCTCGACGAGCCGACGACCGGCCTTGACGTGGAAGGGCGGCATGGCACCTGGGAGTTGGTGCGGGCGCTGCGGAACGGCGGCACCACGGTGCTGCTGACGACGCACTACCTGGAGGAGGCCGAGTCGCTGGCCGACCGGTTGGCGATCATGCACCGGGGGCGGATCGTGACCGCGGGGAGCCCGGCCGAGGTGACGGCCGCCCGGCCGTCCCGCATCCGGTTCGCACTGCCCAAGGGGGTGACTGCGGCACGGCTGCCGCTCTCGCTGCGGGCCGCCGCGGACGGACGGCGGATCGAGATCCGTACGCACCGGCTGCAGCAGACGCTCGAGGAACTGCTGCGGTGGGCATGGTTCCGTTGGGACCCCCGCCGCTGACTTCGGGAGTTTCTGTGCGGGTGAAGGGCTGGAGCAGCCGCAGCGGACTGGCGAAGGTGGACCTGTACACGCGCGGCACGGTCTATCTGATCGTGTGGGTGGGGGTCCTCGGGCTGACGTTGCTGCTGCAGGCCCGGCCGGTCCACGAGGGCGGGCAGCAGGTGCTGGTCGTGAGCGCCTCGCTGCTCGGCGTCGCGGAAGGGGTGGTCTGCGGACGGCTGGCCCGGCACGCCATGGATGCCTATCTGGGGCAGGGACAGGTGCCCCGGAGACTGGTCTCGTGGGCAGCGGCGGCGACGGCCGCGACGACGGCCGCCGTGGTGGTGCTGGCGGCGACGGTCGATCTGACGGGGCTGCTGCCGACGATGCTGGCGGCGGGGCTGACACCCTTCCTGACCGTCCACTGTCTGCTCGTGCGCAACCGGACCACGGCCCTGATCCAGCTGGTGGTGCTGGCCGGGGTGTGCGGGCTGGTCTCGCTGACCGGCCGCACCGCCGATCAGGCGCTGTTCGCCGTCGTGACCATCGGCTTCGTAACCGGCTGGATGGCGTTCACGGCCAGGGCGTCCATGTGGGTGCTGGCGGTGATGTGGGAGCTGCGCGAGGCGCGCCACGTACAGGCGCGGCTCGCGGTCGCCGAGGAACGGCTGCGCTTCGGCCGTGATCTGCACGACGTACTGGGGCGGAATCTCGCCGTCATCGCGCTCAAGAGCGAGCTGGCGGTGCAACTGGCCCGGCGCGCGTCGAAAGGATCGTGCGAAGCACCCGTTGAGGGGCGGCGGTCGGGTGACGGGTGGGACCGAGCCGTCGACCAGATGACGGAGGTCCAGCGCATCGCGCGGGAGTCGCACCGAGAGGTACGGGACGTGGTGCGCGGCTACCGCGAGGCGAACCTGCGGGTGGAACTGGAGGGCGCACGGGGCGTGTTGGCTGCGGCGGGGATCGCCTGCGTCGTCGAGTCGAGGGACACGGAACTGCCCGGCGATGTCCAGTCGGCGCTGGGCTGGGTGGTCCGGGAGGCCACGACGAACGTGCTGCGGCACGGGGACGCGCGGCGCTGCACGATCTCGGTGCGCAGCGCGGACGACACCGTCGTCCTGGTCGTCGAGAACGACGGGGTGGCCGATGCGGCGTCGGGTGACGCCCCGGGCTCGGGGCTCGCGGGCCTGCGGGAGCGGCTGTCCGCGGTGGGCGGCACGCTGGAGGCCGGCCCGTACCGGGGCGGACGCTTCCGGCTGACGGCCCGCGTTCCCCTTGAGGACGACGGGGACGACGGGGACGACAGAGGCAACCGGCGCGACGGGGACGACCTGATCGGGGATGACGTGAAGGAGGCGGTGTGACCGTACGCGTACTGCTCGCCGACGACGAGCATCTGATCCGGGGTGCGCTGGCCGCGCTGCTCGCACTCGAGGACGATCTCGTGGTGGTCGCCGAGGCGGCGTCGGGCGCCGAGGCCCTCGCCATGGCGCGGGCGCACCGGCCCGATGTCGCGGTCCTCGATCTTCAGATGCCCGGCCCGGACGGTGTGAGTGTGGCCACATCTCTCAGGGCTGAACTGCCCGAATGCCGGACCATGATCGTGACGAGCCACGGGCTGCCCGGCCATCTGAAACGGGCCCTGGTGGCGGGAGTGCGCGGATTTGTACCGAAGACCGTCAGCGCCCAGCGGCTGGCCGAGATCATCCATACCGTGCATGCCGGAAACCGTTATGTGGACCCGGAGTTGGCGGCCGACGCGATCTCGGCGGGGGACTCTCCGCTGACCGTGCGGGAGGCGCAGGTGCTGGAGCTGGCGGCGGACGGGGCGCCGATCGCGGAGATCGCGGAGAAGGCCTCACTGTCGCAGGGGACGGTACGGAACTACCTCTCGTCGGCCGCGTCCAAGCTGGGGGCCGAGAACCGACACGCGGCGGTGCGTCTCGCACACGAGCGAGGTTGGGTATAGTGGTCTCCGCGCTACGGCGCATGCGGACGTAGCTCAGTTGGTAGAGCGCAACCTTGCCAAGGTTGAGGTCGCCAGTTCGAACCTGGTCGTCCGCTCAGATTGAAGGCCCCGGTCCTGGTGACCGGGGCCTTCTTCGTGTGTGCTCCTTCTCGCGTCCTTCTTCGTGCGCCGCTACTGCCAGGGGGTGCCGGTCAGCAGCTCGTACGCCTCGATGTACTTGCCGCGGGTCGCGTCGACGATCTCCTGCGGGAGGGCCGGTGGCGGCTGCTCGCTCTTCCTGTCCCAGCCGGAGGCGGGCGAGGTCAGCCAGTCGCGGACGTACTGCTTGTCGTACGACGGCTGGGCGCGGCCCGGCTCCCAGGTGGCGGCCGGCCAGAAGCGCGAGGAGTCCGGGGTCAGCACCTCGTCGGCGATGACGAGCTCGTCGCCCTCGAAGCCGAACTCGAACTTGGTGTCCGCGAGGATGATGCCGCGCTCGCGGGCGACGTCACGGGCCCGGCTGTAGACGGCCAGGGTCGTCCGGCGCAGCTGGGCCGCGGTGTCCGCGCCGACCTGGCGGGCGACTTCCTCGTAGCTGACGTTCTCGTCGTGGTCACCGACGGCCGCCTTGGTGGCGGGCGTGAAGATCGGGGCCGGGAGCTCGGAGCCGTCGCTGAGGCCCTCGGGCAGCGCGAGACCGCAGACGGTGCGGGACTCCTTGTACTCGACGAGACCCGACCCGGTGAGATAGCCGCGGGCGACACACTCGACCGGGAGCATCCGCAGGGACTTGCAGACAAGGGTGCGACCGGCCCAGTCGGCAGGGGCGCCGGCGGGCAGCTCGGTGGAGATGACGTGGTTCGGTACGAGGCTCTCTAGACGCTCGAACCACCAGAGCGAGAGCTGGGTGAGCACCCGTCCCTTGTCGGGGATCTCGGTGGGCAGCACCCAGTCGTACGCGGAGATGCGGTCGCTGGCGACCATCACGAGGTCGCCCGCCTCGTTCTGATACAGATCGCGCACCTTGCCGGTGTGCAGATGTACCAGGCCCGGCACCTGTAGCGGCTCGGGCTTTTCGACGAATCCGGACACGGTTCCTCCCCGTGGTGGAACAAGAGGGGCGCCCCGAAGGGGCACAAGTAGGGCGGTGGTGGGAGACGGGTGGGCCAACGCGTCCGATTGTCCCGTACGCGGGAAGTGCGGGCCCGGCCAGGGGCCCCCTCGGCGCCTCCAGGGCGTGCCCTAGTCGCGTTTGCAGATGCGGTCGAGCAGATTGGCGGTCGCCCGCTGGACGCGGGTGTCGACATGGCCGGGCCGGTCCAGCGCCGGGGACCAGGCGAAGGTGCCGGACGCGAAGACCAGGGCGCCGGAAGGGGCCCGGTAGAGCGACGTCTCCTGGTGGCGGGTGGCGTCCTCGCTGTCCCGGTACGGCGAGTGGGCGAGCAGGATCCGGCCCTGGTGCTCGGGGAGCGCGGTGCGCGGGAAGTAGCGGTCGGCCTCGCCCGCGACCAGTCCGGCGAGCTCGTCGCCCTCGCCGGCGCCGGTCGCCTCCCAGAGCCAGTGGTCCGCGTTCCGTACGACCAAGGGATGCGGCTCGGGGACCCGTCCCGCGTACTGGATGCCCAGCAGCTGCTGCTCGGCCCGGTCGATCTCGCGCCAGAGTGCGGGCTTGCCGGGGCAGCGGCGCTTGCGGCAGGTGAGGAGACGGTCGGGTACGCCGGAAGGCGCGGGCCCGAGCTCGACCTGCCAGTACATGGTGTTGGCGGAGAGGAAGACGAGCGAGGTGCCTTGGTCGCGGGCGAGCTCGACGGTGCGGCGCATGGGCGCCGACCAGTACTCGTCGTGGCCGGGGAAGACCAGTCCGCGGTAGCGGGAGGGGTCGACCCGGCCGGCGTGGAGGTCGCGGGTGTCGGCGTAGGCAAGGTCGTAGCCGTAGCGCTCGGCCCAGCGGATGAAGTCGTAGGCGTGACCTACATGGAGGGGGAGGCCGGCGCCTGCGTACGGACGGTCGAAGGAGACCGTGATGGCGGCGTCCTCCTCGCCGAGGAGCCGGCCCGTCTCGTCCCAGGCGTGGTAGAGGCTGGCGCCGGTACGGCCGTCCTCCGGATAGAGGTTGTACGCCTGCCAGGTGATGTCCGGGAGGAGCAGAAGGAGGTCGGCGGGGCGGTCGTCGCGCACCGTGAAGGGAATGTGGGAGCGGTAGCCGTCGCCGGTGGTGAGGACGGCGACGTAGGCACCGATCGACCAGTAGGAGGGGATCTGCAACCGCCAGGAGAGCCACCAGTGGTGGCAGGAGACCGTGCGGTCGGCGGCAAGCGGGGGCGGCTGGACGATCCCGGAGAGGCGCGGGCTGGTGGTGATCTTGGCGGCGCCGTCGCCCGCGTAGTGCCCGATGCGGTAGATGTCGACGGAGAACTGCTGGGGCGGGTCCACAGTGATGTGGAAGTCGATCGACTCACCGGGGGCGGCCGCGCCGGTGGACGCGAAGCCCTTGATCTGGCGGCGTACGTCGTCGGCGGAGCGGGGCCCGCCGGAGCGGCCTCTGGCAAGGGTGGGGTCGGCGTACCAGGGGACGAC
Organism: Streptomyces sp. NPDC048479; assembly: GCF_040651435.1. Classification (NCBI taxonomy): domain Bacteria; kingdom Bacillati; phylum Actinomycetota; class Actinomycetes; order Kitasatosporales; family Streptomycetaceae; genus Streptomyces; species Streptomyces sp. NPDC048479. The sequence continues at coordinate 162,568 of NZ_JBEZKA010000012.1, read as the reverse complement.
CTGGCCGGTGTCGTCGAAGTAGTGCTCGCTGCCGCGCAGCCACGGGAGCGGGCCCTGCCCGAAGGGATCCGTGACCGCGTGGGCCAGTGCGCCCGATTCCCATCGCCGGATCTGCTCCGCCCCCATGCCGCGCCCTCCCTCGATGCCCCGGGACACTGTGCTGCGCCGATTGTTCAGTGCCGGTCTCCAGCACATCACATAACGCACGCACTCCGTCACCGTTCGTCGCGAATTGGCGTGAACGGAACGTGCCGTTCCGTCGTGCGGGAGCGTGATCGACCGGTTTCGGAAGCGTGGCTCGACCGTTTCGGGAGCGTGACTCGACCGGTTTGGGAGCGTGACTCGACCGGCTCTCGGGGGCCGGTGAGTGGGCAGATGCGCGCCTACACCAGGCGGACCGGCTTCTCAGGGCGGATGCCCAGTGTGGTCAGCCAGCCGCGCAGTGGGGCCGCGTCGCCGTCCTCGATCAGGCTCAGGACGCGGCTGCCCAGGTCTGCGCGGCGTTCACCGTTGATCAGAAGGGCCGGGCCGTCGAGCCAGTCGAGGCCGGGGACGGCGCCCGCGGTGTCGACCGCGGCGCAGCAGACCATCGCCGTGACATGGTCGGCGAGCAGCTCGCGGCCGGTACGCGGCGGCTGCAGCGGGAACAGGGGCAGCGGGTCCGCACCCCAGCCGTTGACGGCGTCTGCCGGGCTCTGCGGGAGGGGCGCCGCCTCCTCCTCGCGGGCGACCTCCGCACTGATCCCCGCCGCCAGGGTGTCGCCGATGGCGGTGCCCCGCGCCGACAGGTGGTTCATCACCCGCGCGAGCGTCGGGCCGTCGGGGCCGGTCGACGGAGGCACGCCCAGGCCGTCAAGCACCCGGTGAAGCCGGGCCGCCTCCGTACGCCACTTGCGGTCGACGACCTCTTCCGGATACTGCTGCCAGTCCACCGGGGACCAGTCGGGACCTTCCTCGGCCGGGCCACCGTGGAAGAGGCGGGCCGCCAGCAGCGAAGCCGCCTCGTCGACCGCGCCCGGCTCCTCGAGCAGGTCGCAGGCGGGGCGCTCGCCCAGCCGGGATGCGAAGCCCTCGGCGAGGCGGTCGCGGCGGGAGAGCTCGGTGAGGGCCGAGACGACGCCCGCGTCCAGACGGGAGGGCCAGCGGCCCATACGCCAGGCGGGCAGCGCGACCCGGGTCAGCAGCCGGTCCCACCCCGCGTAGGCGAGGCCGACCTGTTCCTGGGCGACGATCCGCAGACCGTAGTCCACAGCCTGTGCACGCTCGGAGGCATCGGCCGCGACCCCGCGCTCCATCTCACCGACATGCAGCTGGCAGCTGCGCAGCAGCAGCCGGGCGATCCGGCCGACAAAGCCGAGCGCGAGCCTGGGTATCGCCCCCCGGCCGGGGTTCGCGGCAACCGCGACCGCCGCGTCCAGTCCCCGTACGAAACGGCGCGCCGCGGCTATGTCCGGGTGCGCGGAGGGCGCGGTCCCGGCCACGACCGGCGCCAGCACCGCCCGCAGCTCCGCGACCCGCATCCACCACAGGAACGGCGAGCCGATCACCAGCACGGGCGCCTCGGTCGTCCGGCGTCTGCGCCCGCCCTGAATCCCCCGGATCGCATGGGCCGGGTGCGTACGGTCCTCGAGCCAGCTGTCGCAGTCGGGTGTGAGCGCGAGCGCGGACGGCGCCGGCACCTCGAGGCGCTCTGCCACGTCCCGCACCAGCCGGTACAGATCAGGGGCGGCCCGCTCCGAGAGCTCCACGGTCGGGCTGAGTGCCGGACTGGCCCGAACGATCACGGTCGCGACCGCCGCGGCGACCAGCAGCACGATCACCGCGCAGAACGTCACACCCCAGCGCGCCGCGTTCCAACTACCGCCGTCCATATGGTCCGTGGTGCCGCCTGCCAGCAGCACGACGGCGACGGCCGCGGGCAGCAGCGCCACGGCCAGCGCCCGGCTACGTATACGCAGCACGGCGAGAGCCCGGGACCGCGCGGCCTGCGCGCCCATGGACTCACCGATACCGGAACCCGACACGGCCGGACTCACCCCCTCTGCCCTGCGACGGTGCTGCTCACTCCCCCACTGTGGCACCCACCACTGACATCGCAATGCCGGTGGGCCAAGTGCCGGAATGCCTGCGCCGCACCCTAGTTGGGGGCTTCGGCGGGCGTCATCCGGATGGGCCACCCGTCACTCGATGGAATGGCTTTGGGCAAAGGTGATGACGGGCTCCGGGCCCTAGAGGTTCACTCCCCGGCGGCTTTGCGTGCGATGTCCGTACGGTGCTGCGAACCGTCCAGGCGGATCCGGGCCACCGCCTTGTACGCGCGTTCGCGGGCCTGCGCCAGGTCCTTGCCGGTCGCGGTTACCGAAAGTACGCGGCCACCGGCGCTCACGACCGCGTCGCCTTCGTGCCTGGTCCCGGCGTGCAGGACGTACGCATGGGGGGCGTCCTCGGCCGCGACCTCGTCCAGGCCCTCGATCGGGTCGCCGGTGCGCGGGGTGTCCGGGTAGTTGTGGGAGGCGACGACCACGGTCACGGCCGCGTCCTCGCGCCACCGCAGCGGCGGCTCGAGGTCGAGGGTGCCCTGCGCCGCGTTGAGGAGAACGCTCGCGAGCGGCGTCGCGAGGCGGGCCAGGACCACCTGGGTCTCCGGGTCGCCGAAACGGGCGTTGAACTCGATGACCCGTACGCCGCGCGAGGTGATCGCGAGGCCCGCGTACAGCAGCCCGGAGAAGGGCGTGCCACGGCGGCGCAGCTCGTCGACGGTCGGCTGGAGGACGGTGGCCATGACCTCGTCGACCAGCTTGGGGTCGGCCCACGGGAGCGGGGAGTACGCACCCATGCCGCCGGTGTTGGGGCCTTCGTCGCCGTCGAGGGCGCGCTTGAAGTCCTGGGCGGGCGTCAGCGGGACGACAGTCTGGCCGTCGGTGATGGCGAAGAGGGAGACCTCGGGGCCGTCGAGGAACTCCTCGATGACGACGCGGTCGCAGGCCAGCGCGTGCTCGCGGGCGGCGGCGAGGTCGTCGGTGACGACGACGCCCTTGCCGGCGGCCAGGCCGTCGTCCTTGACGACGTACGGAGCGCCGAAGGCGTCCAGGGCCTGGTCGATCTCCTCGGGAGTCGTACAGAGATAGCTGCGGGCCGTGGGCACTCCGGCCGCCGCCATCACGTCCTTGGCGAAGGCCTTGGAGCCCTCCAGCTCGGCGGCCTCCCGGGAGGGGCCGAAGCACGGGATACCCGCGGACCGTACGGCGTCGGCGACCCCGGCGACGAGCGGCGCCTCGGGGCCGACGACGACGAGCTCGGCCGCCAGCTCGGTGGCGAGCCGCGCCACGGCCGCGCCGTCCAGCGCGTCGACCGGGTGCAGCTCGGCGACCTCGCCGATGCCGGCGTTTCCGGGCGCGCAGTGCAGAGCGGTGACGTCGGGGTCGAGGGAGAGAGAGCGGCACAGGGCGTGTTCGCGGGCGCCGCCGCCGATGACGAGGACCTTCACGGCAGCCAGCCTAACCGCCGGGGGCGGCTGGTCCTGTACGGGCCTCCGAGGACCCGCCCCCTACTCGTTCGTATATTCCTCCACGACCGTGGCACCGAGCTCGCGCACGATCAGGTCGTGGCCGGAGAGCGCGGAGTCGACGAGGTCGGGATCGTCCTCTTCCGGTACGTCGTCCTCGGGAGCGACCGGGGGCGGGGTGTGCACCTGGGCCGCGCGCCGGGGCTCCGGCGCGGAGGTCTGCGGGCCTGATCCTGAGTAGGGAGCCGACGGGGCGGGTCGGGGCGCGGGGGCTGCGGGGGGCTGCGAGGCCGGGGCCGCCGGGGCACGACCGCCGCCGAATCCACCACCGAAGCCGCCGCCGGACGGGGGCTGGGCACCGCCGCCGGGACCGCCTGCGCCACCTGGACCGCCCGCACCGCCCGAGGGATCGATGATCGCCTCGACCTTCCACTGCATATTGAACTGCTCGGAGAGCGCCTGCTTCAGCACCTCCTCGCTGCCACTGCTCGCGAAGTTGTCCCGAGCGCCGGCGTTGATGAAGCCGAGCTGGAGGGTGGTGCCGTCGAAGCCTGCGACCTGGGCGTTCTGACTGAGCAGGATCCAGGTGAAGCGGCGGCGGTTCTTCACGGCCTCCAGGATGTCCGGCCACATGTTCCGCACCTGTACGGCGCCCTGCACCATGCCGGCGCTCGGCGCGGCGGGGGCGGACGCGGCCGACGCGGGAGCGGGGGCCGCGGGCGCGGGAGCCGCGGGCTGGCCGCCCTGTCCCGGGGCCGATGCCGTGGGCCAGCCACCGGGACGCCGCCCCGGCTCCGCCGCGGCCGCGGCGGGCCAGGCCCCCGGGCGCGACCCGGCCGGCTGTGGCTGCTCCGCCGGGGGAGCCACCGCCTCGGGAGCGGGCACAGGCGCGGGAGCAGGTGCGGGTGCGGGAGTGGGCGCGGCAGGAACAGGAGCGGGCGTGGGCGCACCTCCGCCCCGAGCCGCCGCCCGGGCCGCGGCGGGCCCGCCCCCCTGCGGGACCGGCGGTACGGGAGCGTGCGCCTGCGCCTCCGGCCCCGGCACGTACCCCATCGCGGGCCCGGAGCCCCCGGTCGAGAACGTCGCACCCCGCTCCAGCCGGTCCAGCCGCGCCTGCATCGACCGCTCGTCGTCGAAGGCTGCGGGCAGCAGCACCCGCGCACAGACCAGCTCGAGCTGCAGCCGCGGCGAGGTGGCGCCGCGCATCTCCGTGAGCCCGGTGTTGACCAGATCGGCGGCACGGCTCAGCTCGGCCGCACCGAAGACGGACGCCTGCGCCTGCATACGCTCGACCACGTCGGCCGGTGCGTCGATCAGGCCCTTGTCCGCCGCGTCCGGCACGGCGGCCAGGATCACCAGGTCCCGCAGCCGCTCCAGCAGATCGGCGACAAAGCGCCGCGGGTCGTTGCCGCCCTCGATGACCCGGTCCACGACCTCGAAGGCCGCGGCCCCGTCGCCCGCCGCGAAGGCATCCACGATCGAGTCGAGCAACGACCCGTCCGTGTACCCGAGGAGGGAGGTGGCCATGGCATACGTCACACCTTCCTCGGTCGCGCCCGCCAGCAGCTGGTCCATCACGGACATCGAGTCACGCACGGACCCGCCGCCGGCCCGCACGACGAGCGGCAGCACGCCGTCCGCCACCGGGATGTTCTCCTTGCCGCACACCTCGCCGAGGTACTCGCGCAGCGTCCCCGGAGGCACCAGCCGGAACGGATAGTGGTGCGTACGCGACCGGATCGTCCCGATGACCTTCTCGGGCTCGGTGGTCGCGAAGATGAACTTGAGGTGCTCCGGCGGCTCCTCGACCACCTTCAGCAGAGCGTTGAAGCCCTGCGGGCTGACCATGTGCGCCTCATCGATGATGTAGATCTTGTACCGGCTGCTCGCCGGCCCGAAGAAGGCCTTCTCCCGAAGATCACGCGCATCGTCGACACCACCGTGCGACGCGGCGTCGATCTCGATGACATCGATCGACCCCGGCCCGTTCCTGGCGAGGTCCTGGCAGGACTGGCACGCGCCGCACGGCGTCGGCGTGGGCCCCTGCTCGCAGTTCAGACAGCGGGCGAGGATGCGCGCACTGGTCGTCTTTCCGCATCCGCGCGGCCCGCTGAACAGGTACGCGTGATTGACCCGGTTGTTCCGCAGGGCCTGCTGCAGCGGGTCAGTGACATGCTCCTGCCCGATGACCTCGGCGAACGACTCGGGGCGATAGCGGCGGTACAGCGCAAGGGACGACACGCCTACGAGGTTATCGGGGCCCACTGACAAGCGGCGCCGCCCGACGGCGCTGGGCGACCGGCCCGCATCCGCATCCGCGTCGCTGGCCGGGAGGCGGGACCGTCGGACGGGCAGCAAACGCAAGCGCCCCCCACGCACCCGCCAGAGCCAACCTACCCTTGCTGCCTTCCGGCCCTGGGGGAGTTCAGTCAGATAGCGCCACGTGAGGGGCTCCGCACAGGGTACCTGATCGCAGGGGGTGGGAACGAGTTCGCTAGCACTCCTCAACGTCTTGTATTGTTTGCCGCGGAGGATTCGCCTAGTGGCCTAGGGCGCACGCTTGGAAAGCGTGTTGGGGGCAACCCCTCACGAGTTCGAATCTCGTATCCTCCGCCATTGCTCTCACCGGGCAATACGTCGAAGGGCCCCACCGTCCGCGGTGGGGCCCTTCGGCGTCCGCAGTCTCAACGCGTTTCCTGGGAGCCCGCCGGGCCATCCTCGTCGTTCGCCTTGGCCACCTCCCAGATGAGGCCCCCGACCCGCTGCGCTACGTCGGCCAGGATGCCGCCCGTCACCTGCTGATAGCGGGCCGCCATCGCCGTGGACGACCACCCCATGATCTGCATCACTACTCGCACCGGACGGCGCCAGCGTGCGGCTCTACTCCATTGCAAGGTCGCATTCGGCGTCGACTACAAGATCTGCCGTCGCTGCGAGCTCGGATGGGTCGAGGAACCGCACACCGAGCCGCAGTACCAAGGCTGTGGCCGTTTTCGATCCCTGGCGAGCGTTTGCCCAGCTCAGAGTTCGAACAGGGCCTTCGAAGTGTGGTGAGGACCGCGCAGACACAAGATCGGTATCGCTGTCGCGGGCAGCGCGCGGGTTCAGGATCCGAGGTGCTGACCGAGATCATTCTCGCGAACAGCACTGTGGACTTGGGGGGGCTGGCATCGATCCTGTCCGGTGGGCTACGTTGTGCGGCGATGACTACCGGGACGGCATTGCGCCACACACGGATTGGTGACCCGGCGCTCCTCTGAGCGCCGTACGGGCCGGTGCTGGCCCGCTGTGGGATCGAGGATCTGGCGCTGCTGCGCGGGCTCCGCCTCCTGTCGTGTTGATCACAGCTCGACACGTCAACCACGACAGGAGAACTCATGCCCACCAAGACGCTGCACATTCCCACCGCGGACGGCCAGGCCGACGCTTTCGCTGCCTTCCCCGACGGCGGTGAGCGGCACCCAGGGGTGCTGATGTACGCGGACGGCTTCGGCATCCGGCCCGTGCTGCGGGAGATGGCCCGCGAACTGGCCGGGCACGGGTACTACGTGCTCGTCCCCAACCTCTTCTACCGGCACGGCCCGGCACCGGTAGTCGAACTTCCCGAGCACATCGGAGAAGAGGTCCGGCCCGCGGTCTTCGCCCAGCTGATGCCCTTGATCGAGGCGCACACCGCCGAACGTGTCCTGAGCGACGCCGACGCCTACCTCAGGTTCCTCACCACCCAGCCCGAGGTCGGCGCCGGACCGGTCGCGGTGACCGGCTACTGCATAGGCGGCCTCCTGGCGATGCGCACCGCCGCGGCCCACCCCGGCCAGGTGGCCGCCGTCGCCGGATTCCACGGCCCCGTGGGCGCCGACGGGCCCGACAGCCTCGCCAAGCTAACCGCCCAGGTCCACCTCGGCCACGCCGAAGGCGACATGACGCCCGAGGCCCTCGACGAGCTCAACCAGGCCCTGGACGCCGCGGGGGTCGACTACACCTCCGAGATCTACCCCGGCACCATCCACGGCTTCACCATGTCCGACACCGACGCCTTCAACCCCGCCGCGCTGCAGCGCCACTGGGACCGCCTGCTGCCCCTCCTCGACCGCACCCTGGCCAACAGCTGAGGCTCCGGCTCGGAAACCAAACCCGCAAAACTCGCCCTTGCCGGCGAACGCCTTGAACAACTCCCCGATACGTTCCTAGGGAGCCCCCTGATGTCGCTCAGTCTCAACCGCAGTCTCATCCGTGGAAGTTCGCGCTCGTTCACGGCCATGCTTGCGGAAGGCGACACGCAGGATCTGAACGGGTCTGAACCACCAGGAACGGGGACCAGCGGAGTTGGAAAGCGTGTTGGGGGCAACCCCTCACGAGTTCGAATATGTCCCCCGGGGCGCCTCCACTCGGCGGAGGGACATGGCGGTGATCACTGCTTCCAGCGACTCGCGGTACTAGCAGCGGACCAGCGTGCCGCTCTCCCGGGTGAGGTGGTTGCTGGACATCCAGCCTTCGGTGTCCGCGCCCTCGATACGGGCGTAGATCCACTTGTTGCCAAGGGCATTTGTGACGTAGCAGTGGTACCAAATCTTCACGCCGGACTTAACCAGGGTCACGTAGGCACATTCCCGGTACGGCCCGGTGAAGAGGTGGTAGTCGTCGACCAGGTAGCCGTAGCCGTTGCTGCGGTTCTGGTGGCTCCAGCCGCTGCAACCCGTCGACACCGGGGTGGGCTCCTTCACCGTGGAACTGGGCTTGGTCTCCGGAGAGGCGGGCGACTCCGCGGCCGGCTCGTGACCGTCGTTGCCGGGCGTCGTCGTGGGACCTGTCTTTCTGTCCTCGTCCTCGTGAATGTCTGTCTCCTCCGAGGGAGACGGCTTCGAGGACGCGCCAGGAGAACCGGCGGACGACGGGGTGCTGCCCCCAGTCGGCCGGTGGCTGCCCGCCGGGGAGCTGACCTGCGCGCCGCCCGTGGTCGTGCCGCCCTGTTGGGCAGTCAGGGCGTAGGTGATTCCGCCGCCTGCGGCGAGGAGCAGGATGGCGGCTGCTGATGCGGTGAGGGTGCGGCTGCGGCGCTGTACGCGACGGGCTGCCGTCCGGCTCGTTTCGGGAGCGGGGACTCCGGCGGGGCCCGCGACCGGCGCGGCGGGCTGCGGAAGCGTCGGCGGCAGGTTGGGCTGCGGGTAGCCGGCATACGGAGGCTGAGGCTGCGAGGTGGGCTGGGGGAACAGCGGGGGGCCGAACCCGGGGGGCGGTTCGACGGTGGCCGCAGCCCCGGGATCCACCGTGGGAGTGGGCGTCGGGGCGGCGGACGCGAGGTGCACCGTCCCGCCCGAGGCGACGCGCTCCAGCATGCCGCGCGCCTGTTCCGCGGTGGGCCGGTCCTCCGGTTCCTTCGCCATCAGCGCCTGGAGCACCGGCGTGAGCGGTCCCGCCCGGCGGGGCTCCGGCAGGGGCTCGGTGACGATGGCCGACAACGTGGACCACGCGGAATTGCGACGGAACGGCGGAGTGCCCTCCACTGCCGCGTACAGCGTCATGCCGAGCGACCAGATGTCCGACGCGGGACCGGGCTCCCTGCCCTGCGCGCGCTCCGGCGGCAAATAGTCGAGGGAGCCTACGAGCTGACCGCTGCGGGTCAGCTTGGCCATGGCGTCGTCGCCGGAGGCTTCCATGCTGGCGATGCCGAAATCGGTGAGCACGACCCTCCCGCCGTCCTCCAGCAGCACGTTCGCGGGCTTGACGTCCCGATGCAGTACGCCGGCCCGGTGCGCGGCGTCGAGCGCGTCCATCAGCTTGGCGCCGATCGCCGCAGCCTCGTGCGGCTCCAGAGTGCCGCGCTCCATCAGCAGGTCGTCGAGCGAGGGCCCGTCGACGAGTTCCATGACGATGACGGGCAGGCCCTGATCCTCGGTCACGTCGTGCACGGTGACCACGCCGCCGTGCCGGATACGCGCGGCGGCCTGCGCCTCACGCTGCATCCGGGTCCGCAGGTCGGCCAGTTCGGCTGCGGAGGCGTCGGTGAAGGCTCGCAGGACCTTGACGGCGACCTCTCGGTTCAGCAGTTCGTCCACCGCCCGGGCGACCACTCCCATGCCGCCGCGTCCGACCATGGAGGTCACCCGGTAACGCCCCCCGAGTACCTTGCCTATCAGCTCTCCGCCATGCGCTTCCCCCGCCGTCACCGCACGCTCCGTTCCATCGCTGTTCGTCATCCGTCAATCGGCGGCCTCAAGCGTAGAGGCAGGAGCGGGAGGGAAGTTCGGCGGCCGGACGCAGCGATGCCGCGTGCGTCTTGGCATCAGCCTCTCGTCGCGACATCGGCGAAGGCCACGCAGGTAGGACTACGTGCGGACCGCCACGGAGCAGGAGGGGCTTGCTGGGCTTTGCCGCCACCCGGCGCTGCTCTCTTCACAGGATGAGTAGCCGCCAGTACGGCAGTCGTAGAGCATGACCTTGCCGGCTGAGATGGTGAGCGGCGGGTGTCAGGCCGCGTATCGGCAGGCGTCTGTGACGGAGCATGCCGCCATGATCGAAGGCATCCACACCGAGAACGCCCCATTCGTACGCTTCTCCGATGGCACCGAGCCTCCGTTGTCCCAGGCCATCAGGACCGGTGATCTGATCTTCACCTCCGGGCAGGGGCCACTCGACCCCGTTACGCGCGAGATACCGACCGACTTCGATGCCCAGGTTCGGCAGGTTCTGCTCAACCTCGTCGCGGTCTTCGTCGCAGCCGGCAGCAGCAAGGACCTGGTCGTCAAGTGCACTTGCTATCTCAGTGACCGTAGGCACTTCGCCGCCTTCAACCGCGTGTACGGGGAGTTCTTCGCGGACTGCTCTCCGCTGCCCGCCCGGACCACGGTCGTCACGCAGCTCGTGCGCGATGGCGTGCTCGTCGAGATCGACGGCGTTGCTGCAGTCACCCCGGCGGGACGGTAAACGGCCGTGCAGGCCAGGCGCCTTCACGGTTGCGCTGTGGACTGTCTGCGGTAGTGGGCGGTGCGGGCGCGGGCTTGTAGAGCTACGGATCAGAAGGTCACCACGCAGCAGGCCGGAGACGAGGGCGAAGCCGATGAACGTCCCGAAGTCGAGCCAGCTGCCGAGGAAGCCACGACGCGTGTCCGGGGCGTACTCGGCGATGTAGGTGGTGGCCCCGGCGTACTCACCGCCGGTGGAGAAACCCTGCACAAGACGGCAGACGACGAGCAGCAGCGGGGCGGCGAAGCCGAGGGCGTTGTAGCCGGGCAGCAGTCCCACCGCAAAGGTGCCGATCGCCATCATGATCATGGTCGCTGAGAGCACCCGCCGGCGTCCGATGCGGTCGCCCAGCGGGCCGAAGACCAGCCCGCCGAGGGGGCGCACGACGAACGCCGCGGCAAAGGTGGCGAAGCTCGAGACCCACCTGCGCACCGGGGGAACCGGAGGGGAAGAAGACCTTGCCCAGTTTCGACTGCAGATGCGCGGCCGACGAGCCTCGTCCAGAACATGCATGAACCCCGGAACTGGAGGGTTCCGGGGTCCTGGCCAACCTACTGGTATTCAGATGCACCGGTGGGTCGAGTAATACTCCTGGCCATAAGACATTGTCGCAAAATATCGCCGTCAGATTCCGGTGGTCCGCACCGAGACGAGACCGGAGAGCTGCGAAACGGGCAGGGCGGGCGCGAGGGACTGGGCAGTCCCGACTACGTCGCCGATGCCAACGGAGGCACCGTTACCTGCGACATCGGCACCGGCGCTTGCGACACCACCGGAAATGTTGTCCAGCTCGCTGTCGGAAATCTCGACGGTCTCAACCTGAGGGGTGAAGTCCTTGCGCACGACTTTCCCTTCCTTTCAATGCTCTGAGGTTCCTGAACGGGCGTCGGCCGGGTTTACGGCAAGACAAATCCGGCCGGTTCAACGGGCGTCTGACACCCAACCGGGCACCAATAATTACGACTCCCGTACTCGCAGGATGCAATCACGCCGAGGGACCGCCGGGCAACTTACCTCCCGGTTCTTTTCGGTGCACACACTTCGTCACCACAACATGCCTTGAAGTGCCGTTTTGTCTGCCGTTGGTGACGAACCCCATCGCACGGAATCTACGGTGAACACTCACGTAAAAGCCCTGCACACGACCCCGGCAGGGCATATCTGCATTTACGGTTCGACGCACACCAAGCGAGACGAGATGGCATGAGATGTCTCCATCTTCCACTTATCGATGTATAGGTGAAACGAAAACGGCATTTAGCGACGAGGCTCCCTGGGACACAGGCCGCCTCCCTCGCGATGGACTGCGCAGAGGAAATGACTCCGTCACGCGGAAAACGCAAGACAAGAAACCGAACTATCACCGAAATTTTGATTCGGAACCGGCGGTTCTGGACCACTCGGACTGTGAAATCAGGAGCCGGCGCCGGGACATCGAGCGGATACGAGCCAGGGCCCCTGTTCGCGCCGGAGTAGTGTGAAGACACCGGGGGCCATTTGGAGCGCGCCCGTGCATGCCGTTCTACGCCTTCGCCTCACACCACTGGGCACAGCATTCGCCGGACAGCGAGGCCATCATGAGATCTGCGGAACCAGTGCCCGGGGCAGGGCTCGCCGAGGTTCGCATCGTCGCCACGTCCCCCGAAGCCGCCCGCCGGGTCGCAGAGGTTCTCCGGCACTTCTTCACCTCCACCGAACAGCGCAGCTACCCCGCCGGCCGCGACGGCGGGACCCGGCTCCACATCACCGTGGACACCACGCACACCCCCGCGCCCGCCGATTCGGCCCCGCCATGGCTGGTGACCAGCAGGTCAGCGGCGAGTGACCGCCCGCACAAGGACGAGGTCTGAGGAGACCAGGTGGCAGTCATGGCATCTCTGACCGAGCGGAAGGCGTACCGCGAGAAGATCATGCAGGCTCTGTATGAAGCCACTGAAGGCAACCGCCTCCTGGGTGTCACCGGGGCGCAACTGCTTCACGATCTCGGGATCCGCGAAGAGGATCTGGCTGCCGCCTGCACCTATCTGGTGGGCGAGGAGCTGATCGCGGTCGACTGGGCGACAGGCAACACACCCGCCATGGTCACGCTGACACACGAAGGAATTCGGCTCATGGAGGCCATGGAAGAAGAGCAGGGCCGAGCCGGCGGGCAGTAAAATCGACTGTGGGTTGGTGCACTCTCACGTGCAACCGCCCGGAAGGGCGACCCCGGCGTGTATACGCCGGGGTCGTTGCCCAAGTCGTCGGTGCGACAGCGCAGCAGATGCCAGGGCTCGCCTGCGGGGCGGGCGCGGATCCGACTGGGCGAGTGAGCGTGGCGTCAGGGGCCCGCGGGGGCAGGCTGGAAAAGTGGAGGGCCACCGATCCAGCTGCTCGGCCGCGACATTCCGTGGGACGGCTCGCACCGATTGGTGATCCAGCTCAGACGGCTCGCACCGACTGGTGATCCGCTCAGACGGCTCGCACCGACCGGTGTCCCGCTCAGGAGGGAGAGGGCATGATCCAGGCAGCCGACATCCGCGAGTGGCGCGACCACGATGTCGTCGACGAGAAGCAGCGCAAGATCGGCGTGCTCGAAGCGGTCTATGTGGACACCACCACCGACGAACCGGCCGTGGCCACCGTCCGGACCGGGCTGCTCAGTCGCCAGCGCCTGGTCTTCGTCCCCCTCGACAAGGCCGTCCTCGGACCGGGATACCTCAAGGTTTCCTACGCCAAAGGACTGGTGAGGAAGGCCCCTTCGATCGGCACGGACGACGTACTGCCCGCCGGGCAGGAGGAAGCGATCTTCCAGCACTACGGCATGACCTACCAGCCGGGCGCCAACGGCGAACGGCAACTCGCGCGCCGCTGACCCCACGCTCAGTACAGCTCAGCACTGAAGACTCAGCGCTGAAGAAGGATTCGGGTGATGGTGCTGGTCCGGGGTGCTCGGCGGCGTTCCATCCGCCGACTGCGGCAGCAAATTCGAAACATATCGGCGGACTCCGGCCGGGAGTACCGTGGGGATACCGAGAACTCTTCGCGCACCAGCTTCCATTGCTCGTGTCGTTTTCGGCGATTCACGACACCGGGCCGGTTTCGACCGGGCCGGGGCAGGGTCCGCGTCATGACCGCGACCATGTTGCATACGCCCGCGGTCGGAGACCGGACCTCTTCGCTGCCCCTCCGACTCATCCTCGCGCCGGCCACCAGCCCACCCGGCCTCGGGTTCAGCTGCGCAAGAAGTCGTTGCTCAGGTACCACTCGGCCCACGGCGGTTCCACCCACGTCCCGCGGACACGCGGCTTCGAGTGCCACTGGCGGCGTCTCATGACCTGCGATTCCAGCGTCCCGAATCCTCTCCTGCTTCTCGAGGACACAAGCGATCAGCCGATAGTTCCCGGCGTGGCTGTGCTGAGGATGGAGACGACCTCCAGCCGTGTGGGGTTGTTCGACGGCGCGTGGTGGCCGAGCTCCCGTGACATCGAAACCCAACTGCCCGGCCTGATCACCGCACTGACCGCCCGACTCGGCCCCATCGCAAGCGTCGGCCTGGACGCGAGCGCCTGGAACCACGCTCCCGGCCACCTGGCCATCGGCGGCCGCACGGTCCATATCGACTGGTCGGCCGTCGACGACAGCACAATGATCATCACTCGCGGGCCTCAGGACCACTTCTCCTTTCTGGTGATCCCGCCACAGGCTCCCGCATCGGCCGCACGCGCCGCGATGGCCATGGCCGTACTGGACAGCAACTGCAGATCGGCGGAGCAGATCCTCACCGTCACCGGCATCACTCCCGCGTAGTCCTGGTCACTTCACCTACGAGACCGTGAGCACGATCTTTCCCCGGGTACTGCGCTGTTGAAGGCGCTCATGGGCCTCGCTCGCCCGCTCCAGCGGGAAGGCCGCCTCGACCGGAACGTGGTAGGTGCCGGCGGCGACCCGGTCGGCGATCTCACGCAGGTCCTCGCGGGGGTCGTAGCCGTGCTCCTGCAGGTTGGTGAGCTGGAAACCGTGGATGGAGGCGTTCTTCGGATAGAAGTCGCGGGTATCGATGGCGCTCGACTCCAGCGCGACGTTCGCAAGGGCGACGACACGGCCTGCGTAGCCGATCTCGCGCAGGCTCTGCCCGAACACCCGCCCTCCGACGATGTCCAGCACCACGTCCGCGCCGCGGCCCTCGCGACGGTGGCCTCCGGCACCGCGACGCCTGGTCGGCGGCGGCGTCGAGCGCGGTGCGGATCGCGTGTTGGGCGGCCCGTACATCTCCCGCGGCGAGCAGCACAAGCGCGAGTCCCGGCTGCGCGGTGTGTCCGAGTCTGCTGGCCTCGCGGTAGGCCTGGTCCGCCTTGCCGTACTCGCCGAGCAGCCGGTGGAGCTCACCGAGCTGGTAGTAGGCGGCGTCGGCGGACCGAGCGGACGGCGCGGAGCCCAGCCAGCGGCACGTGTGGTTGGCCTCGTCCATGGCGTCGGCCCAGTCGCCGTGCAACCGCATGATCTCGAGACGGTGGGCCAGGCACACACCGCGGTACGGCACCACCTGCTGCTGCGACGCACACCACCGGGACAGCTCGGCCGTCCACTCGCGGGCTCGGCGCAGATCGAAGATCTCGTGGCAGGCCGCGATCACCGCGCAGTACGCGAGTCCGGAGACAACCGGGGACACCTCGCCGGCCGTCACCGCGACCATGGCCTCGTCGAGGAGCTGGACACCTTCTCGTGCCTCACCGAGCCCGATCAGGCTTTCGCCGACGGTGACCATGGCGAAGCTCAGCAGGCCCGTCGGCCCCCGACAGAATCGCGTACACATCCCCCCACGCGTGCCGCGACATCGCTTCGTGCACCCCGGAGCGACCCGATCGCCCGCGTGAGACTGGCGGCGCGTCAGCGGCCGGGTGATCATCGGGACATGAGCCCCACGATTCATCTCGCCCAACAGCCCGAGGCCGACGAACTGCTCAGCCGCAGTCCGCTCGCCGTGCTCATCGGCATGCTGCTCGACCAGCAGGTCCCCATGGAGTGGGCGTTCTCCGGCCCGTACACCATCGCGCAGCGCCTGGGCACCGACGATCTCGATGCTGCCCAGATCGCCGCGTACGACCCCGACGCCTTCGCCGAGCTGCTGAAGCAGAAGCCCGCCGTGCACCGCTATCCGGGAAGCATGGCCAAACGGGTGCAGCAGCTGTGCCAGTACCTGGTCGACGAGTACGACGGCGACGTGAGCGCCGTCTGGCGCGATGTGGAGACCGGGGAGGAGCTGCTGGCGCGGCTGAAGGCGCTGCCCGGCTTCGGCGAACAGAAGGCGAAGATCTTCCTGGCTCTGCTGGGCAAGCAGTTCGGGGTGCGGCCCAAGGGCTGGCGCGAGGCTGCCGGAGCGTACGGCGAGCAGGGCTCGTACCGCTCGGCGGCCGACATCACCGGACCCGAGTCGCTCGCCAAGGTACGTGCGTACAAGCAGGAGATGAAACGCGCCACGAAGGCGGACAAGAAGGCCTGATGCACGGCGTGTTGAAGTGGATGGGGCGCCTCCTGGTATCAATGCGATGAAATACGCCGTGAGTTGGGGCACATCGGTTCACAGAGCTCGCAAAGATCGCTAACTTCCCCTCAACCTCGTACACACGGGAAGGATCTCTGTGAAGGCAACCCATCGCAGAGCCGTGGCCACCATGGCCGCAGCCGCACTCGCGACCCCGCTCCTGCTGGCATCCGCATCCCCCTCCGCAGCCCGCCAGAACCCCGGCGAGCAGGCGGCCAAGGACGCGTCGAAGCTCGCAAGGAAACTGGTCGAGAAGTCGTCCGCCAAGGACGCGTTCCAGCACCTGAAGAAGTTCCAGCAGATAGCCGACACGACCGACGGCAACCGCGCCGCAGGGACGCTCGGGCACGACGCCTCCGCCGCGTACGTCTACCAGCAGCTGAAGAAGTACGGCTATGACGTCTCGTACCAGCAGTTCGACTTCATCTACACCGAGACGCAGGCCGAGAAGCTCTCCGTGGTCTCGCCCGCGCCGCGCGCCGTCGAGATCAAGGCGATGACGTACACCAAGTCCACTCCGGTGGGTGGCGTCAAAGCCGATCTGGCCGCCGTGCCGGTGGACGCGACCACCGGCTGCGAGCCGGCCGACTACGCCTCCGGGACCTTCACCGGAAAGATCGCGCTGATCAAGCGCGGCGGCTGCACCTTCGGCGAGAAGCAGGCTGCCGCGGCGGGTGCCGGCGCGGTCGGCGCGGTCATCTACAACAACGCCGACGGCGCGCTGTCGGGCACCCTCGGCGACCCGGCCACCGGCAAGATCCCGACCGGCGGAATCACCCGGGCCGAGGGCGAGCAGCTCGCCGCCGACGTCGCCAAGGGCCCGGTGAACATCTCCTTCGAGATCCGCCAGCTCCAGCAGAAGCGCTCCACCAACAACGTCATCGCGGAGACCCGCGGCGGCAACGCCGCGAACACCGTGATGCTCGGCGCGCACCTCGACTCGGTCACCGCGGGCCCCGGCATCAACGACAACGGCTCCGGCTCGGCCGGACTCCTCGAAGTCGCCCAGGAACTCGCCAAGTCCAAGGCGAGGCCGACCAACAAGGTCCGCTTCGCCTGGTGGTCGGCGGAGGAGAACGGCCTGCTCGGCTCGGAGGCGTACGTCGCCCAGCTGAGCTCGCTGGGCAAGAAGGAGATCAAGCTCTACCTGAACTTCGACATGATCGCCTCGCCGAACTACGGGCTCTTCGTCTACGACGGCGACGACTCCGACGGCGTGGGCGCGGGCCCCGGCCCGGCCGGCTCGGCGCAACTCGAGCGTGACATCAACGAGTTCCTCGACAAGCGGGGCAGGCCGCACGAGGGCACGGACTTCACGGGCCGCTCGGACTACGGCCCGTTCATCGAGGCCGGCATCCCGTCCGGCGGTACGTTCACGGGCGCCGAGGGCATCAAGACGGCGGCCCAGGCGAAGAAGTACGGCGGCACGGCCGGGGTGGCGTACGACTCCTGCTACCACGCCAAGTGCGACAACATCAGCAACATCGACATGAAGGCGTTCGCCGTCAACATCGGCGTCATCGCCAACGCGGTGGGCACATACGCCCACGACCTGAGCTCGCTGCGCAAGCCGGTCGTCACGGTCCCGACGGGCGGCGAAGCGGGCAGCGGTGGCGGCCTGCACGACGGACACGACCACGATGTGACCGAGTAGGCCGCACCTGGGGCTCCGCCCACCGCGCGCCTCAATCGCCGGCGAGGCTCTTGTCGGGGCTCCGCCCCAGGCCCCGCTCCTCAAACGCCGGAGGGGCTGACATGTCCCTCCGGCGCTAAGCCCAGCCCGTCCGGCGATTGAGGACACGGCCGAAGGCCTTATGGGGCCTGGGGGACTCGCCCCCACTGGGGAACCCGCGCCTAGCGTCGCCTGCGCGCCGTGCCGAAGATCGAGCGGGAGATCTCCCGGCCCAGCTGCGTGCCGACCGAGCGCGCCAGCGACTTGAAGATGCCGCTGCCCATGACCTGCCCCACCACAGACTCGTCCTGCGCCCGCGCCCTCGGGGCCTTCGCCGTCCTCGCCGCCTCCTTGGCCTCCTTGGCCTCCTTGGCCTCCTTGGCCTCCTTGGCCTCCTTGGCCTCCTTGGCATGCTCGGCCTCCACCGCCGCCCGCCCCGCCGCCGCCTCCAGCTGTTCGGCCGTCAACTTCTCGTACGCCGACTCCCGGTCGACCGCCTCCGCACAGCGCGAGTACAGCTGCGAGGACTTCACCACCTCGTCCAGGGCCGCCGCGTCGAGCGGGCCCATCAGCGACTGCGGGGCGCGCAGACGGGTCACCGCGACCGGCGTCGGGGCGCCCTTGTCGCTGAGCACGGTGATCACCGCCTCGCCCGTGCCGAGCCCCGTCAGCACCTCCTCCAGGTCGTACGGCGATTTCGGGAACGTCTTCACCGTCGCCTTCAGCGCCTTGGCGTCGTCCGGAGTGAAGGCGCGCAGCGCGTGCTGCACCCGGTTGCCGAGCTGCGCCAGCACATCCCCCGGAACATCCTTCGGCGTCTGCGTGACAAGGAAGACGCCGACTCCTTTCGAGCGAATCAGCCGCACCGTCTGCGTAATCGACTCCAGGAACGCCTTCGACGCCCCGTTGAAGAGCAGATGCGCCTCGTCGAAGAAGAACACCAGCTTCGGCTTCTCGACATCCCCGACCTCGGGAAGGTCGTGGAAGAGGTCCGCGAGCAGCCACATCAGAAACGTCGAGAACAGCTGCGGCTTGTCCTGTACGGCGGGCAGTTCCAGTACGGAGACGAGCCCGCGCCCGTCCGGAGCCGTACGCAGCAGCTCACTCGTGTCGAACTCCGGCTCGCCGAAGAAGCCGCCCGCGCCCTGCTGCTCGAAGGCGGTGAGCGCACGCAGGATCACCCCGGCGGTGACCGTGGAGAGTCCGCCGATGTTCTTGAGCTCCGCCTTCCCGGTGTCCGACACCAGAAAGACGACCACGGCCCGCAGATCCTTGAGATCCACCAGCTCCAGACCCTTGGAGTCGGCGAAGTGGAAGATCAGCCCGAGCAACTGCTCCTGCGTCCGGTTGAGCTGGAGCACCTTGGAGAGCAGTACGGGTCCGAAGCTGGTGACCGTCGCGCGCAGCGGAACGCCGGGGCCGATGCCGCCGAGGCCGTAGAACTCGCAGGGGAATCCCTTGGCCTCCCACGCCTGCCCGACCTGCCCGGCCCGCTCCTGGACCTTCGCGCCCGACTCGCCCGGGGCGGAGATTCCGGAGACATCACCCTTGATGTCGGCGAGGAAGACGGGCACGCCGTTCGCGGAGAGCTGCTCGGCGATCAGCTGGAGTGTCTTGGTCTTTCCGGTGCCGGTGGCGCCGGCGACCAGACCGTGCCGGTTGAGCATGGACAGCGGGATACGGATCTGGGCCTCGGGTCGGCACTGGCCGTCCCAGAGCAGTGCGCCGAGGTCCAGTGCGGCGCCGCTGAGGGCGTATCCGGCGGCGATCTCCTGCGCGGGCGGCGGCAGCGCGGACCCGGCGGCCGACGCGCCCGACGGGGTGGACGCAGCCCCATCAGCCACGGACACACCCGTGGGCGTTTCCGTTTCCGGCGCGTTCAGCGGCTGTTGGCCGGCGCTCATGGCGACCCCCTATTCCCGATATGAGGCACTTTGACCAGCATTACACTGGCGCTGCCTGGCTGCGCCGACCGCCGCTTGCCCGGTAGGCTTTCCGTGTGATCTTCAAGCGCATCGGTAACGGGCGGCCGTATCCCGACCACGGCCGGGAAAGCACCCGGCAGTGGGCGGATGTCGCGCCGCGCCCGGTCCGCCTCGATCAGCTCGTGACCACCAAGGGCCAGCTGGACCTGGAAACGCTGCTCGCCGAGGACTCCACGTTCTACGGCGACCTCTTCGCGCATGTCGTGAAGTGGCAGGGCGACCTCTATCTGGAGGACGGCCTGCACCGCGCCGTGCGCGCCGCGCTGCAGCAGCGCCAGGTACTGCACGCCCGCGTGCTCGAGCTGGGCTGAGGCCGGGGCCGGTCGGCGACCAGTCCGACTGAGCCTTTCGGACCCTTTCGGGACCGTACGGACGCAATCGATTGATCATCTAGTAGGCATCGGCACCAGCCCGCACTACGCTGCGCCCATGAGCATGCTCACTCCCCCCGGCATGGGCGGAAAGTACCGCATCACGGGCGACAAGTACCCGCGTATGCGACGCCCCAGCAACCGCCGCAGGATCGTATCGGCGGCCATCGCCGCGGCGGTCGCCCTCGGCCTGGCCGGCTGGGGAACACTGCAGCTCATCGACGTCTTCGCGGGCGACGGCAAGAAGACAACCGCGGGCGGCCGCACGACGGACTGCAAGCCCGCGCCGAGATCCTCCGCCGCGCCCCCGGCGCCCAAGCCGGGCCAGATCACGGTGAACGTCTACAACGCGACCCCGCGCGGCGGCCTCGCCAAGGCGGCGGCCGACGAGCTGAAAAGGCGCGGCTTCGCCATCGGCAAGGTGGGCAACGCCTCTCCGGCGTACGACAAGAAGGTCCCGGGCACCGCAATACTGCTGGGCGCCCCCAACGCGTACGACGGCGCCTTCCGCGTGCTCGGCACCCAGCTCCGGGGCAGCCAGCTGAAGACCGACACCCGCGAGACGGCGGACGTCGACCTGATCCTCGGCACGGCGTTCAAGGCCCTGGACACGAAGAAGGACGCCGACGCGGCTCTGGCCACCCTGGCCAATCCCGCTCCGGCGCCCTCCAGGAAGTGCTGAGGAACCACCCGGCTCCCAGCTCCTAGTCCGCGGTCCCGTACATGCGGTCGCCCGCGTCACCCAGGCCCGGCACGATGTAACCGTGGTCATTGAGCCGCTCGTCGACCGAGGCGGTGACCACGGTGACCGGCGTGCCCGCCAGCTCGCGCTCCATCACCTCGACGCCCTCCGGCGCCGCGAGCAGCACAACCGCGGTCACATCGTCCGCGCCGCGCTTGATCAGCTCCCGGATCGCCGCGACCAGCGTGCCGCCGGTGGCCAGCATCGGGTCGAGCACGTACACCTGGCGGCCCGAGAGGTCCTCGGGCATTCGGGTCGCGTACGTCGACGCCTCCAGGGTCTCCTCATTGCGGATCATCCCGAGGAAGCCCACTTCGGCGGTCGGCAGCAGCCGCACCATGCCGTCGAGCATGCCCAGGCCGGCCCGCAGGATCGGCACCACCAGCGGGCGCGGGTACGAGAGCTTCACGCCCGTCGTCCTGGTCACCGGGGTCTCGATGTCGACCTGCTCGGTGCGCACGTCCCTGGTGGCCTCGTACGCGAGCAGGGTGACCAGCTCGTCGGCGAGGCGCCGGAAGGTCGGGGAGTCGGTGCGCTTGTCGCGCAGCGTGGTGAGTTTGTGCGCCACCAGCGGGTGGTCGACGACATGGATCCGCATGCGCACAACAGTATCCGCTCGCTTCAAGCACGGGTCCGGAGGGAAGGTGGAGGGGGTCCCTCCCAGGCCGCAGGGCCTAGGGGGAATACGGACCAAGCCGTGGGGTGGTGTGGCCGGTGCAGGAGCCTGAGCAGGAGCAGCACGACATAGAACCCGAGACTGAAGCGCAGCGCAGGCGGCGACGCGCCCAGTTCCTCCGCGAACTCAACGAGGCCAAGGCACTGCGTGAGCGAGTCCAGCCCAGAAGGGCCCGAGCGGCCCGGATGCGCCAGCAAATGCGCATGCGGACCTTCCGCTGGTAGCCCCTCCTCGTAAGAACTGATGGCCGACGCAACGACGGAAGACCTCTCGCAACGGGCTCGTTTCTGCCACGATTCCGAGTGGGCGGGGCACAAAGCACAGCGCCGCCGGTCGTCACACCTCTGATCAGTGGGAGAGTCACGGTGTACTTCGCCGCACTGCTCGCGCGCACTCAAGACGGGTGGCAAGCGAGCGACACAGAGCTCGACGATGTGGAGACCCTGTCGGATCTGACCGACCTGGCCCGTGATGCCTCGGTGGACGAGGACACGGTGCTCGTCTTCATCGAGCAGGAGGACGCTTGGTTCGGTGTCGTCCGCGTGGAGGGCGAGGAGGATCCTCGTATCTACGTCTCGGACGCGGCCGCGGCCGCACGCTCCTCTTACGGGGAGATCCTCACCAAGGAACTGCTCGGCGGGGACGATGACGACCCCGCCGACGATCTCGACACGCTGGACCTCGACGGCACCGAAGACGGAGAGCCGGAAGAGGACGACGAGGAGGAGGCGGACGGCGAGTCCGGCCCGGCCGGCGAGTTCGTGCCGGCGGGACCGGCCGGCGACCGCGACATCCTCATGGACCTGGGACTGTCGGAGAAGGAGCTGCTGGCGCTGGACACGGACGCGCTGCTGGAGATCGCGGACGCACTGGGCGCTGCCGAGGTTCTGGAGACCGTCCGCTAGTGACAGAACCGGCATCCGGTGGCGCACCGCCCGATCCCGTACGCGAGCCGTGGGAGGCGCCGATGCGCCTTGCCCTGGCAGCGGCGGAACGCGCGGCGCTGTCCGGCGATGTGCCCGTCGGCGCTGTCGTGCTGTCCGCGGACGGCACGGTCCTTGCCACCGGTCACAACGAGCGTGAGGCGACGGGCGACCCGACGGCGCACGCCGAGGTGCTGGCGATCCGCCGGGCCGCCGCGCATTTGGGAGAGTGGCGGCTGACCGGCTGCACGCTCGTCGTCACGCTGGAGCCGTGCACGATGTGCGCGGGCGCGATCGTGCAGTCCCGGGTGGACCGGGTGGTCTACGGCGCACGGGACGAGAAGGCGGGCGCGGCCGGTTCGCTCTGGGACGTCGTACGGGACCGGAGGCTCAACCACCGGCCCGAAGTCATCCTCGGAGTGCTGGAGGCCGAATGCGCCGAACAGCTGACGGGCTTCTTCCGGGACCGGTGAACGACGGGATCCCGGGCGGATTTCAGAGCACGGCCCACCTTGGGCTAAGCTCTCTCCCGGTAGCGTGTCCGAGCGGCCGAAGGAGCTCGCCTCGAAAGCGAGTGTGGCGCAAGTCACCGAGGGTTCAAATCCCTCCGCTACCGCTCTCATCGAAAGGGCCCGACGCAATGCGTCGGGCCCTTTCGCTTGCCCGGAGAGGCGGACAGAGGCACATACAGGCCCGGCCGCAGTCAGGGGCGGCAAAGGGCATCGACACCCCGGCCCTTGGCCTTAAAGGGCTCGGTTAGACTCACGCGACTGCGCGACCGGGGGACAGCAGGGACCGCAGAGGCTGCAGGGACCACAGGCATCGCAGGGGAGGCAGGGGCTGATGGTGCAAACGAAGAAGATCGCTCTCTACGTTGTCGTTGTCTTCATGCTGTACACGATCATCACCTCCCCGGACAGGGCTGCCGACATGGTCCAGATAGGCTTCGAGGGCATTTCGAGCGCCGCACAGGGCGTCGGACGATTCATGACAGAGCTCGTCAATTAGGAGTGCCCCTTGATCCGCCATCTTGTCCTCTTCAAGCTCAATGAGGGCGTCGATCGCGAGGAGCCGCGGGTGGCCGCCGGCGTGAAGGCCTTCCAGGCGCTCGACGGGGTCGTGCCCGAGCTGGAGTTCTGGGAGTGCGCCTGGAACATCACCGACCGGCCGATCGCCTATGACTTCGCCATCAACTCCGCGGTGTCCGACCGCGAGGCGCTGGCGCGGTATATCGGGCATCCGGCCCATCAGGCTGCCGCCGGACAGTGGCGCGAGTTCGCCACGTGGGTGATCGCCGACTACGAGTTCTGAGCCCCCGGTTTCCCCAGCCCCTCGCCTGTCGGCGGGGGGCCTTTTGAGTTTAGCCCTCAACTTGCCTTCAACACGGCGTTTTCAGGTGCTTGCACACAGTGGACATGTCTTGTGATGCTATGACCGCTTTTGACGGATGAGTTGACCGTAGTTGACCGCAAAGGGGTGGCGTGACCGTGTCGGCCAGTACTGCGCCTCAGGTGCCACCCCAGAACGAGCGGCCCGACGACACCCCGGCCCCCGGAAAACCCCCGAGCCGGGGCGCGGACACCCGGGCCCTGACCCAGGTGCTCTTCGGCCAGCTCAAAGAGCTGAAGCCGGGCACTCCGGAACACTCCCGGGTGCGTGGGGCGCTGATCGAGGCGAATCTGCCGCTTGTGCGCTACGCCGCCGCGCGGTTCCGCTCCCGCAACGAGCCGATGGAGGACGTCGTCCAGGTCGGCACGATCGGGCTCATCAACGCCATCGACCGCTTCGACCCGGACCGCGGTGTGCAGTTCCCGACGTTCGCGATGCCCACCGTGGTCGGCGAGATCAAGCGGTACTTCCGCGACAACGTACGGACCGTCCATGTGCCGCGGCGGCTGCACGAGCTGTGGGTGCAGGTCAACGGCGCCACCGAGGATCTGACGACGGCTCATGGGCGCACCCCGACGACGGCCGAGATCGCCGAGCGGCTGAAGATCGGCGAGGACGAGGTGCTGGCCTGCATCGAGGCCGGGCGCTCGTACCATGCGACCTCCCTGGAGGCTGCCCAGGAGGGCGACGGGCTGCCGGGGCTGCTCGACCGGCTCGGTTACGAGGACCCGGCGCTGGCCGGCGTCGAACACCGCGACCTGGTTCGCCATCTGCTCGTACAACTGCCCGAGCGGGAACAGCGGATCCTCATGCTCCGCTACTACAACAATCTGACGCAGTCGCAGATCAGCCAGGAGCTGGGCGTTTCGCAGATGCATGTGTCAAGGCTGCTTGCCCGAAGCTTTGCCCGACTCAGATCCGCAAACAGGATCGAGGCATAGCTGAAACGGGTAGACCGTTTCAGGGGCATTTTTGGGCTGCCCAAATGCCGCACACCCTCTGCTTCCTGCGCAAATTCACCCGATACATGTCGACATGTCACTACAGCGTGTTGCCGACATGTGACATTCTGCGGGAACCGCGTTTGCCGCAGCTCCGCCTCCGGTATTCAGGTGGAGGCTGCGTTCCTCCGATGGTCGTGGCCGCCGCGACCGTCCGCGACCTCAAGGGGGTGGCATGTCCGTAGAACAGGGCAGCTCGAAGGTGCTCACGCTCACGAAGAGCGCACCCGCACCTGTCGTGCCTGACAGCTCGGAAGTCATCGACACGCGCACTCTGTCCCGCTCCCTGTTCGTGCGGCTGCGCGCGCTGGACTCCGAGGGAACGGGCGACACCCCGGAGCGCACCTATGTGCGCGACACCCTCATCGAGCTCAATCTGCCCCTCGTGCGGTACGCCTCGGCGCGGTTCCGGTCCCGCAACGAGCCGATGGAGGACATCGTCCAGGTCGGCACGATCGGCCTGATCAAGGCGATCGACCGGTTCGACTGCGAACGGGGCGTGGAATTCCCGACGTTCGCGATGCCGACGGTCGTCGGCGAGATCAAGCGCTTCTTCCGCGACACCTCGTGGTCGGTGCGGGTGCCGCGCCGGCTCCAGGAGTTGCGGCTCGCGCTCACCAAGGCCAGCGACGAGCTGGCCCAGAAGCTCGACCGCTCCCCGACCGTTCCCGAACTCGCAGCGGTGCTCGGGGTGTCGGAAGAGGATGTGGTCGACGGTCTCGCCGTCGGCAACGCCTACACCGCCTCCTCGCTGGACTCGCCCTCCCCCGAGGACGACGGCGGCGAGGGCTCGCTCGCCGACCGGCTGGGGTACGAGGACACGGCGCTGGAGGGCGTCGAGTACCGCGAGTCCCTCAAACCCCTGCTCGCCAAACTCCCGCCCCGCGAGCGGCAGATCATCATGCTGCGGTTCTTCGCCAATATGACCCAGTCGCAGATCGGCGAGGAGGTCGGCATCTCGCAGATGCATGTCTCGCGGCTGCTGACCCGTACGCTCGCGCAGCTGCGGGAGGGCCTGATCGCCGACTGACCCCGGACCGAAGCTCGCGGACAGGGTTCCTTATTGACGGTGCGTCAGACACACTGGCGCGATGCGACGACGTCATGGAGCAGCTCTCGCAGCGGTCGCGCTCTGCCTCGGCGGGGCGCTGACCGCGTGCGGGAGCAGTGGTGGCGACGGCTATGTGGCGGTCGGCGCCGCCGGATCCGGGCCCGATGAGGCGCCCACGGCTGCCGTGCCGCCGAAGGGCAAGGTCGTGCTGGTGCCGCTGGACGCTGCCAGGCCGTCCGGTGATGCGGAAGGCAAGACACCGGGCAGGCCCGGAAAGCCGGGCGGGACAGGGACGGCGCCGGGCGGGCAGGAGCTGCCCGCCGTACCGGACAGCGGCGGTACGGGACGTACGAGCGGCGGCACCGGCAGCGCGGGAGATTCCGGCGGCAGCGCCGGCGGCGCGGGAGACTCCGGCGGTACGAGCGGCGGTGGACCCGCCACCCCGCCCCCGCCCGGCACCACCCCGCCGAAGCCCACTCCCACGCCCCCAGGACCCGCCGTGCTCAGCCTCGGCGTCCCGGTTCGCGCAGCCCTGGACGTGCGCTGGTGCGAGAAGGTGGCCGTGGAGTTCCGCAACACCGGCGGCTCACCGGCGGCTTCGGGCACCGTCACCTTCGCGACGCACATCATCGGCGCGCTCGGGATCGACTGGGCGACCATCGAGTCGGCTCAGCCGCTGCCCGCGCCGATCGCCGCGGGAGCGGTGAGAAAGCAGGCGTACACCGTGTGCGTGGACGCCTGGCGGGTGCCGCTGGGCATGCATATCGAGACCCAGGACGTCACCGCCGTATGGAAGTGAGCCGACCCGAGGCGGGCCAGGGCATGCCCTAGCCGAGGGCCAGCCAGGCCACCGCGCCGAGGATCACGACGGCCGCGATGACGCCGACGATCAGCCCGACCCGCGAGGAGGACTGCGCGGCGGGCGCGGCCTGCCGGCCCTGCGGAGCGCCGTCGTCGACGAAGGCGCGGAACATCTGGGTGCTGCCCGCGGGGTCGTAGTTGCCCTCGGGGCCCTGACCTTGGGGAGCATGGGGGTTGTGTGCCATGGGGCAGGACCCTAGCGAACCCGCCTGCCGCGCCCAACCCCGGGCGGGTAGCGCATAACCTCCCCCGGCGAGCCATGACCGGACCCATGCAAAGCCTTTGAGGTTCCTTTACTGCCGCAACCCCGCCTTTAGTTTGCCTGCAGCAACCAACAGCTTCTATGGTTGCCCTAAGCAACAAGATGTGGGAGGGGCGGACTGCCATGGCCGCACACAGTCAGTACGCGGAACTGGCCCGCCAGCTCAGCGCCATCGGTGCCGTGAAACGCGGCCTCACGCGGATACTGCCCGCCGAGTGCCCGTCCGGCTCCGCCGCCGTCCTGACCCTGCTCGATCGGCACGGTGAGATGCGGATGAGCCGGCTCGCCGAGCTCCTCGCCGTCGACATGTCGGTGACCAGCCGCCATGTCGCCCACGCCGCCGAGCGCGGCTGGATCGAACGGCTCCCCGACCCGGGCGACAAACGCTCCCGCATCCTGCGGCTGACCCCCGCGGGCCAGAACATGCTCGGCGAACTCGCCGAACGGACCACGGACATGTTCGCCCGCAACCTCAAGGACTGGTCCGACGACGACGTCGGACAGCTCATCGAGATGCTCGCCCGCCTCCGCGACTCCTTCGGAGACTGCCGGGCGCGCCATCCCGACGAACGACAACAGCAGCAGCACGGCAGCACGACGACCCGCACACCCGCATGACTCGACGTAAAGACGCAAGAAAAGGATGAAAATGGCTACGACCACACCAACCGGTGTGCGGGGCGGCCACGCCAAGCACGGAGGCGGCCACGCCTCCGACGGCAGCGCGCCGATGACACACCGGCAGATCATGGAGGCGTTGTCCGGGCTGCTGCTCGGCATGTTCGTCGCCATCCTGTCGTCGACGATCGTCTCCAACGCCCTGCCGGAGATCATCACCGACCTCGACGGCGGCCAGAGCGCGTACACCTGGGTGGTGACGGCCTCGCTGCTGGCGATGACCGCGACCACGCCGCTCTGGGGCAAGCTTTCGGACCTCTTCTCCAAGAAGCTGCTGGTCCAGATAGCCCTCGTCATCTATGTCCTGGGGTCGGTGGTCGCCGGACTCTCGCAGAGCGCGGGCATGCTGATCGCCTGCCGTGTGGTCCAGGGCATCGGCGTCGGCGGTCTCACCGCCCTCGCGCAGATCGTGATGGCCGCGATGATCGCCCCGCGCGAGCGCGGCCGCTACAGCGGCTACCTCGGCGCGACCTTCGCCGTCGCCACCGTCGGCGGCCCGCTGATCGGCGGCGTCATCACCGACACCGAGTGGCTCGGCTGGCGCTGGTGCTTCTACGTCGGCGTGCCGTTCGCGCTCATCGCGCTGATCGTTCTGCAGAAGACCCTGAAGCTCCCGGTCGTGAAGCGCCAGGTCAAGGTCGACTGGTCGGGCGCCTTCCTCATCAGCGCGGCGGTCTCGCTGCTGCTGGTCTGGGTGACCTTCGCCGGCGACAAGTACGACTGGGTCTCCTGGCAGACATACGCCATGGTCGGCGGCTCGGTCGCGCTCGGCGCGCTCTTCCTCCTGGTGGAGGCAAAGGCGAGCGAGCCGATCATCCCGCTGCGGCTGTTCCGTAACCGCACCATCACGCTGGCGTCGCTGGCCTCACTCTTCGTCGGTGTCGCGATGTTCGCGGGCACCGTCTTCTTCAGCCAGTACTTCCAGCTGGCGCGCGACAAGTCGCCGACGATGTCCGGCGTCATGACGATCCCGATGATCGGCGGCCTGTTCATCTCGTCGACCGTCTCGGGCCAGATCATCACCAAGACGGGCCGCTGGAAGGCGTGGCTGGTCATCGGTGGTGTGCTGGTGACGGCCGGCCTCGGGCTGCTCGGCACCATGCGGTACGACACCGAGTACTGGCGCATCGCGGTCTTCATGGCCGTCCTGGGTCTCGGCCTCGGCATGATGATGCAGAACCTGGTGCTCTGCACACAGAACCAGGTGGCCCCGGCGGACCTCGGCTCGGCAAGCTCGGTCGTCACCTTCTTCCGGTCCCTGGGCGGTGCGATCGGTGTCTCGGCGCTGGGCGCGGTCATGGCCAACCGGGTGACGCGCTACGTCAAGGAGGGGCTCACCGAGCTCGGCCCACAGGGCGCGGCGCTCGGCCACGGCGGCACGGGCGGCGGCATCCCCGACCTGGACAAGCTGCCGGGCCCGATCCGTACGGTGGTGGAGACCGCGTACGGGCACGGTGTGGCCGACGTCTTCCTCTACTCTGCGCCGTTCGCGCTGCTCGCCTTCCTGGTGACGCTGTTCATCAAGGAAGTCGCGCTGAAGAGCCACGCGGCGCCGGAGACGGCGGACACGGCGGACACGGCGGACACGGCGGAGACCGTCGCGGCTCCCGAGGCTGAGGACGCTCCCGTCCAGGCCGTCGAGACCATTCCCGTCCCCACTGCGGGCGGCACGGCGGTATGTGGTGTGGTGCGCGGAAACGAGGGCGTGCCGGTTCCTCAGGCAGCGGTCACGCTGATCTCGCCGACCGGACGGCAGCTCGGCCGCGCGGTCGCCCAGCCGGACGGAAGCTATGCGCTGGATGCTCCGGGCGCCGGTTCGTACGTACTGATCGCCTCCGCCGACGGCTTCCAGCCGCAGGCGTCCACGGTGGTCGTCGGCGACGAGACGCTGGTCTACGACATCCTCCTCTCCGGCACGAGCGGTCTGACCGGGACCGTGCGGGCCGCCGAGGGCGGTGCGCCGATCGAGGGCGCGATGGTGATCGTCACCGATGTGCGCGGCGATGTGCTGGCCACCGGGAAGAGCGCGGAGCAGGGCGAGTTCGCCTTCGGTGAGCTGGTACCCGGCTCGGTGACCGTCGCGGTGAACGCCGACGGCTATCGGCCGCTGGCACTGCCGGTGGACATCGGCGGCCAGGGCGTGACCCGTATCGAGGCGGCCCTGCAGGCCGGAGCCCTGGTCCAGGGCGCCGTCCGCGGCGGAGCCGACCGGCGTCCGCTGGCCGACGCCCGGGTGACCCTGGTGAACGCCGCGGGGAATGTGGTCGCCACCGCGACGACCGGGGACGACGGGGCGTACGCCTTCGCCGACCTGGACGCGGGGGTGTACACGGTCATCGCGACCGGGTACCCGCCGGTGGCCGGCGCGCTGACGGTGGCCGGTCGCGGGGTCGACGGCCACGACATCGAACTCGCCCACCCCGGCGAGTAGCTGAGCCCCCGGCCGGGCGCTCGCTCTGTAGCGGAGGCGAGCAGCCGGCCGGTGGAAACGGGCCCCGAAGGCGGGGACGGCGGGCAGGGGACGGCCTGCCGCCCCCGCCCGGGGCCCGATCATTTTCTGCGCATGCGCGGCAAGGAGAGAAAACGGGATGAGCGGCATGGGACTTCGCGCACAAGTGAGGACGCGGGACGGCTGGGCGCTCCAGCACGCGGTCGTGACCGTGACCGACATGACCGGCGCGCAGGTACTGCGGGCGCCGGCGGACGGGGACGGCGCGGTGACCTCCGCGGATCCCCTGGCCCCGGGCCCGTACACGGTAATCGTGACGGCGCTCGGGTACGCCCCGGCCGCCTCGACCGCGCTGGTGACGGCGAGCGGCCGGGCCGAGGTCGGCACGGTGGTACTGGCTCGCCAGGGCGGCGTGGAACTCCCGCCGCCCGGCGCGTGGTCGGTGGACCCGGCGCACTCGTCGGTGGGCGCGGCGGCGCAGCATCTGGGGATCTCCAGCGTGAACGGGCGCTTCACGGAGTTCGGCGGCCTCATCACCATCGCGCCCGAGCTGTCGCAGTCCCGTGTGGAGGCGGTCATCCAGGCGGCGTCCATCGACACGGGCAACGGCCTGCGCGACAAGCACCTGTGCTCCGCGGACTTCCTGGACGTCGAGCGGTACCCCGAGATCACGTACCGCAGCCACGGCCTGACCCCGGCGGGCACGGACCGCTGGACGGTGCACGGCCAACTCTCGCTGCACGGCGTCGCACGCGAAGTCGACCTGGACCTCGCGTACTTGGGCATCGGACCGGACCCGTGGGGCGGGGTGCGGGCGGCCTTCCGCGCGACCACGGAGCTACACCGCGAGGACTTCGCGATGAACTACAACCAGGTGGTGCAGGCGGGCATCTCGGCGATCGGAACGACGCTGAAGGTGGAACTCGCGATCCAGGCGGTCCAGGGCGAGTCGCTCCCGGCGGCCTGAGGATTAGGCTGCGGCGCATGGCACCCAACATCGCCACCAACACCCAGGTGGAGCTCGATCAGTTGCTGGAGTTCGTACGCCCCAGGCACCGGGCGATCCTGCTGACCACCCGCGCCTCGGACGGCACCCCACAGGGATCCCCGCTGACCTGCGGGGTCGACGACGCGGGCCGGATCGTGGTCTCGACCTACCCGGAACGCGCGAAGACGCGGAACGCGAAGCGGAATCCGCGGGTGAGCGTGATCGTCCTGTCGGACGACTGGGACGGGCCGTGGGTCCAGATCGACGGCACGGCGGAGGTGATCGACTCCCCGGAGTCGGTGGAGCCTCTGGTGGAGTACTTCCGGAACATCTCGGGCGAGCACCCGGACTGGGACGAGTATCGCGCCGCGATGGTGAAGCAGGGCAAGTCGATCATCCGGGTGACGCCGGAGCGGTGGGGGCCGATTGCGAAGGGCGGCTTCCCAGCGAGGCTCAGCGGGAGCTGAGGCCAGGGGTGTGACTCCGAGGGCGGTGCCCCCGGCCCCGCCGCTCCCACGGCTCCGCTGCGGGGCACGGGTCTCGGGGTGCGGGGTCTTGTGCGGCGACCGGGGCCGGGGGTGATTCCCCCACCCCGCCCCTTCCCGAAACTGAGGGCTGACGCCCCCCAGACCCCCTGCCGGGGGAAGGGGGTACGTGGGGGCTGACGCCCCCACACCCCCAGCGGGAGCTACGCCAGTTGCCCGGTCATGTGGTGAGCGTGGGCCGGGGACGTTGGTGGAGTCACCCGGTCATGTGGTGAGCGTGGGCCGGGGGCGTTGTCGGTTGCTCTTCGGTGGGTGGTTTCCTCCGGCGGACCGCTGTACCCCCGCGGCGAGCGGTCTTGTCTCGTTCGGGTGGGGAGGTGCCGTGCAGTGTCGCCCCGCAGGGGATTGGCGGCAAAACCGGGGTCACGCACCAAGGCCCTGTACGCCGCCGACCCCGAGAAGTCGGGCCCGGAGGGGCACCGGATCCCGCGCCCGACAAGACCGGACGACCCGGGCCCGGGCAACAGGACCCCGCACCCGGCAGGACCCCGCGCCCCGGGCAACAGGTACCCGCACCCCCTACGCGCGAGCAACCATCGCTTCGATGCCGGCTACCAGCAAGTCCAGCGCAAACCCGAAGTCCCGTTCCCTCATCTCCTCCACCGTGTCCCCGCCCCTCGCCTTCATCAGTTCAGCCGACTCCTCGAACGCCTCCTGCAAACCCGGCTGCTGCCCGATCGCGCCCATGACCTGGTGGAAGTAGTCGTCCTGGCTGATCCCCGCCGTCGCGCAGCGCTGCGCGAAGCGGCCCTCCACCGTGCCGAAGCCGTACACGAACTGGAACACCGCCGAAAGAGCGCCGGTCTGGCCGTGCAGCGGCAGACCCGTGTTGCGTATCACCCGCTGGACCGTCGTGGAGAAGGCCATCGAGTGCGGTCCGATGTTGAGGTACTCACCGATGAGCGGCGACACCCAGGGGTGGGCGACCAGCAGCGACCGATAGCCGCAGGCAAGCCGGCGCAGCTGGTCGCGCCAGTCCGCGCCCGGGTCGTCCGCCGGCGGAAGCGGGAGCTCTCCCATGACCTGGTCGAGCGCCAGCTCCAGCAGATCGTCCTTGGTGTCCACGTACCAGTAGACCGACATCGCGGTGACGTTCAGCTCCGCGGCCAGCCGCCGCATCGAGAGCTTCGCAAGGCCCTCCGAGTCGAGGAGCCGGACCGTAGCTGCGATGATCTTGTCGCGGTCGAGGCCGGCGGGCTGCTCGGCCCTCCGTTTGGGGGTCGCCTTGCCGTCGAGCCACACACTGGTCCGCGCGTGACCCTTCGCGCGGTCGGCCGCACTCACCATCGCGCATCCTCCTCGGTTCTTCCCGGCCGGGGCGGACGAGCCGGAACGGGCCGGTCCGCCCGCTCCCGATGCTATGCCGCTGCCTTGGGTGAGTCTGCCCGCTCCGCCCGCCTCAGCAGCATCGCCGCCAGCAGACCACCGGCCGGCACCGCCACCGCGCCGACCAGCTGGCTCGTCTGAAGGCCCGAGGCGAACGCGTCGGAGATGCGGCCACGTTCCGCGGGACCGTCGGCCGCGGCGAGCGCCGCGGGCAGCGAGGCCGCGCCCACCACCGTCGGCACGAGAGCGGTGAAGCGGGAGTTCAGTACGGCGCCCAGAACGGCGACGCCGAGGATGAGCCAGCGCTGCGGGTGGTCCGTGGGGGCCGGGCGGCGCTCGGCAGTCGTTGCCGTCATACATGCTCCTTGTGCGGTGTACGAGTTCGCTTCTCGTACACCGCACAAGGAATCCTCGTACGCCGTATAGGACTATTTCTTGTCCGTCAGGTCGTAGAGGGTCGTGCCGCTCACGGTGACCTTGGTGAAGGTGGACTCGATCCAGGAGGTGATCACGGAGTTGGAGTTGCCACCGGGGCCGCCGCCCATGCCACCGCCGCTGCCGTTGCCGCTCGAGATGAAGTAGTGGATCTTCCCGTCGGCCACGTACTGCTTGAACCGGGCGAGGCTCGGGGACGGGTCGCTTCCGTTGAAGCCGCCGATCGCCATGACCGGCTTCTCGGTGGCGAGCTGGTAGCTGGCGGCGTTCTGGGAGCCGATGGCTGCGGCGGCCCAGGTGTAGTCGTCGGCGTTCCGCTTCAGCTTGGCCTCGACCGCCGAGTTGACGTTCGCGCCCTGGAGGAGGCCACCCATGCCACCGCCTCCGCCGCCGGCGCCGGCGCCGCGTTCACCCTGACCGGGGAAGCCGCCGGGCAGCCGGCCCTGACCCTGACCCTGGCCCTGGCCCTGACCCATCTGACCGCCGGTCGGAGGCTGCCCCATACCGCCGGCGGGACCACCCTGCTGACCCTGGCCCTGGCCCTGCTGCCCCGGCGGCTGCATCCGGCCGCCGGGACCGCCACCGTCACCGCCGCCCCGAGGACCGCCACCGCCGCCGGGACCACCCCGGCCGCCCGCGACCGCCGGCCCCGCCGTCACGATCGAGCCGGCGTGGCCCTCGCTCACTGTGGTGAAGGAGTACGCGAGCGGGCCCGCCAGCGAGACCGCGATCCCCAGTCCGGCCGCACCGAGCGCCAGTCGACGGCCCATCCGGCCCGAAAGCAGCAGCCCCGCGGCCGCCGCCAGACCGCCGATCAGCACCGCCCAGCGCAGCCACGGCAGATAGTCCGTGCTGCGTCCCAGCAGCGTGTACGACCAGTACGCCGTGACCGCGACCGTGCCGCCCAGCGCCGCCGAGCCGAGCAGCTTCGTCCGCTCCTCCCACAGCACCGTGGCGCCCATACCGACCAGCGCGGCAATGTACGGCGCCAGCGCCACCGTGTAGTACTCGTGGAAGATCCCGGCCATGAAGCTGAAGATTCCCGCGGTCATCAGCAGCGAGCTGCCCCAGACCAGGAAGGCCGCGCGCGCCGTGTCCGTGCGCCTGGCGCGCCATGTGACGACGATCCCCGCGACGAGCAGCAGCAGCGCTGCGGGCAGCAGCCAGGAGATCTGGCCGCCGACGCCGGCGCTGAACATCCGGTCGATCCCGGTCTCGCCCCAGCCACCGCCACCACGGCCGCCGGCTCCTCCTCCGCCGCCGCCTCCGACGCTGCCGGTCTCATTGCCGTTGATCCGGCCGAGGCCGTTGTAGCCGAAGGTCAGCTCCAGGAAACTGTTGTTCTGCGAGCCGCCGATGTACGGACGCGACGCCGCCGGCCACAGCTCGACGATCGCCACCCACCAGCCGCCCGCGACGACCATCGCCACCCCTGCCAGGGCGAGTTGGCCGAGCCGCCGCCGTACGGTCGTCGGCGCGCACACCGTGTACACCAGCGCCAGCGGCGGCAGGATCAGGAACGCCTGCAGCGTCTTCGTGAGGAACGCGAAGCCGACCGCGACGCCCGCCCAGACCAGCCACTTCGTCCGCGCGTCCTCCAGCGCGCGCAGCACGCAGTACACGGTCACCGTCATCAGCAGTGCCAGCAGCGCGTCCGGGTTGTTGAAGCGGAACATCAGCGCGGCGATGGGCGTCAGGGCCAGCACCGCGCCCGCGATCAGCCCGGCGGCGGGCGTAAAACGACGGCGTACGGCCCCGTACACCACGCCCACCGTCGCGACGCCCATCAGCACCTCGGGCAGCAGGATCTGCCAGGAACCGAGCCCGAAGATCCGTACGGACAGGGCCATCGGCCACAGCGCCGCAGGAGGCTTGTCGACGGTGATGGAGTTCGCCGCGTCGGACGAGCCGAAGAAGAAGGCCTTCCAGCTCTCGCTGCCCGCCTGCACGGCGGCGGAGTAGAAGGAGTTGGCGTAGCCGGACGCGCTCAGGTTGTAGACGTAGAACAGCGCGGTGGCGAGGAGGATCGCGAGGAAGGCGGGCCGCACCCATGGGGCGTCCTCCTCCCGGCCGCGCCAGATCCGGGCCATGCGCCCGCCAGCCCGGCGGTGCCCGCCGAGTCCCTGCTGGACGGCGCCGGGCGGGAGCGGGGCTGCGTCGGGCGCGGGCCGGGCGGCGTCGGGCGCGCGCCCCACCGCCTGCGGCGAGAGCCCGGGCGGACTGCCCGGTGGCGGGTACGCGTGGCTGTCGTGCGACGTGGTCATCGTGCGTTCCTCTGGTCGTTGTCCTGCGGGACGGCGCGCAGCTGCGTCGTCACGTCCCACGTGCGGTCCGCGGCTTCACCGGCGCGGAAGTCGGTTGTGTCGTACGGGTGTTGGGCCTGGCCGGTCACGGTCCGGGCCGTCGCGGATTCGTCCGCCGCAGGCGCATCGCGCCGGTCCGGGAAGACCCACGCCCGGAAGAGCAGGAACCGCAGCACCGTCGCCGCCAGGTTCGCGGCGATCAGGACCGCGAGTTCGGTGCTGTGGGAGGGGCTTCCGGCGGCCGCGTCCAGGGCCGCCAGCGAGCCGCTGGTCAGCGCGAGCCCGATGCCGAACACGACCAGGCCCTGCGCCTGATGGCGTACCGCGCGGTCCCGGCCGCGTACGCCGAAGGTGAGCCGGCGGTTCGCGGCCGTGTTCGCGACGGCGGAGACCAACAGCGCGCCGGCATTGGCGACTTGAGGTCCCACGCCGGCCCGGAAGAGCGAATACAGCAGCAGATACAGGAGCGTGGAGAGCGCCCCCACCACACAGAAACCGACCAGCTGCCGGGCCAGACCGCCCGGCACTCCGCTGAGCTGCCGGTCCCGCGGGTCGTCGCCGAAGGGCCGCGCCAGCCGGTCGAGCGGCAGCGCGCCGACCGCCAGCGCCCGCCCCACCCGCCACACGCCCTTGAGGTCGTCCGTCGCCGTGCTCACGATGTGCACCGTGGAGTCCGGGTCGTCGACCCAGTCCACCGGCACCTCATGGATACGCAGCCCGGCGCGCTCCGCCAGCACCAGCAGCTCCGTGTCGAAGAACCATCCGGTGTCCTCGACCATCGGCAGCAGCCGCTCGGCGACCTCCCGCCGTATCGCCTTGAATCCGCACTGGGCGTCGGAGAACCGCGCGGCAAGCGACCCGCGCAGAATCAGGTTGTAGGCGCGCGAGATGAACTCCCGCTTCGGGCCGCGCACCACCCGCGACGACCGCGCGAGGCGCGATCCGATCGCCAGGTCCGAGTGCCCCGAGATCAGCGGCGCGACCAGCGGCAGCAGTGCGTTGAGGTCGGTCGACAGATCCACATCCATATAGGCGAGTACGGGGGCGTCGGAGTGCGACCACACGGTGCGCAGCGCGCGCCCCCGCCCCTTCTCCTCCAGCCGGTACGACCGCACCTCGGCGATCGTGTCGTCGAGCCACGCCGCCACCTCGGGCGTGCGGTCGGTGCTCGCGTTGTCGGCGATGGTGATCCGGAAGCCGTACGGGAAGGTCCGCGCAAGGTGGTCGTGCAGTCGCAGCACGCACCGCTCGAGGTCGGCCTCCTCGTTGTAGACCGGGATCACCACATCGAGTACGGGCAGTCCGGCCGCGGCGGCGAGCAGATGCTCCCGGGCCGGCAGAGTCCCCCTTGGGGTGTCGGTTCGCATGGAACGACACTCGGCGGGCGCGCTGTCACATCTGTGTGATGCGCCTGTGCCCCGTCTGTGAGTCGTACACGGCGGGCAGTTCCACCGCGAAGACGGTGTGACCGGGCCGGGACCACACCGTCACGATGCCGCCGTGCGCGGTGACGACGGCCTGCACGATTGCCAGGCCGAGACCGGTGCTTCCGGCGTGCCGGGACCTGGACGCGTCGCCGCGCGCGAACCGTTCGAAGATGTGGGGTTGCAGCTCGGGCGGGATGCCGGGCCCGTCGTCCTCGATCTCCAGCACGACCTTCGGCCCGCCGACACGCACCCGCGCGGTGACAGTGGTGCCGGGTGGCGTGTGGGTACGGGCGTTCGCCAGCAGATTGACCAGCACCTGATGGAGCCGGGCGCCGTCGCCGCGTACGGTCGCGAGTTCGACCGGCAGCTCGAGCAGCCACTTGTGGTCCTGGCCCGCCGCCCGCGCATCGCTGAGCGCGTCCACGACGAGTGGGGAGAGATCAGTGCTCTGGTACGAGAGCGGGCGTCCGGCATCGAGCCGCGCGAGCAGCAGCAGGTCCTCCACCAGGCCCGTCATCCGGGTCGCCTCGGCCTCGATCCGCCCCAGCGCGTGCCGGGTGTCCGCGCCGACCTCCTCCCGTCCGCGCCGGGTCAGCTCGGCGTACCCGCGGATCGACGCCAGCGGCGTACGCAGCTCATGGCTGGCGTCCGCAACGAACTGCCGCACCCGTGTCTCGCTCTCCTGCCGCACCGCGAGCGCCGAACCGACATGCCCCAGCATCCGGTTGAGCGCAGCGCCGACCTGCCCGACCTCGGTCCGAGGATCGGCCTCGGCGGCCGGGACCCGCTCGTGCAGGGCCACCTCACCGCTGTGCAGCGGCAGTTCGGAGACCCGGGTGGCGGTGGCGGCGACCCGCCGGAGCGGCCGCAGCGCGACGCCGACCAGGGTGGCGCCGACGATCCCGGCGGCGATGAGTCCGGCGCCGGTGACACAGACCTCGACCACAACGAGGGTGCCGAGCGCGTCCTGCAGCTCTCGTGCGGGAAGCCCGACGAGGAAGGAACCGCGGCTCCCGGTGATGTACTTGACCCGGTATTCGCCCAGGCCCGCCAGCTCCGTGGTGTGCTCACTGCGGTCGCGCGGTACCTCCGCCAGGCCCTCGGCCTGCGCCACGGTGAGCCGGCTCACCTGC
Source organism: Streptomyces sp. NPDC048479 (assembly GCF_040651435.1). Taxonomy (NCBI): domain Bacteria; kingdom Bacillati; phylum Actinomycetota; class Actinomycetes; order Kitasatosporales; family Streptomycetaceae; genus Streptomyces; species Streptomyces sp. NPDC048479. The sequence goes on along the minus strand of NZ_JBEZKA010000012.1, from coordinate 124,359 downwards.
GGCGCGAGACCCTCCGACGCCTGCTCGGTGCTGGCCACGCCCCGGTCGATGCTGCCGTCGTCGGCAATCAGGGCGCCGACGGTGCCCACCGGCATACCGCCGCCGTTGACGAAGCCCAGCGGATCCTTGGACAGCGTATCGATGGGCGACCGCCCGCCGCCCATGTCCGGCGGGCCCGCGGCCCGGATGGCGACGTTGCGCAGCTGTATGTCCAACTGGCCGTACAAATAGGTGCGGTACGCGATTGTCGTGACCGTGCCGATCACCGCCGCCACCACCGCGATCAGCGTCACCGCGGAGACCACGAGCCGGGTCCGCAGTGACCATCTGCGGCCCCTCAAACCGCTCAAGCTACTCACCGGGCTTGATCAGATACCCGGCACCGCGCCTGGTGTGAATCATCGGCGGCCGCCCCGCATCGATCTTCTTCCGCAGATACGAGACATACAGCTCGACCACATTGGCCTGGCCGCCGAAGTCGTAGGACCACACCCGGTCGAGGATCTGCGCCTTGCTCAGCACGCGCCGCGGATTGCGCATCAGAAAGCGCAGCAGCTCGAACTCGGTCGCCGTCAGATGGATGGAGTCCCCGCCGCGGCTGACCTCATGGCTGTCCTCGTCGAGCGTCAGGTCGCCGACCGCCAGCATCGACTCGCTCCGTACGGTCGCCGCGCCCGACCGCCGGATCAGCCCGCGCAGCCTGGCCACGACCTCCTCCAGCGAGAACGGCTTGGTGACATAGTCGTCGCCGCCCGCCGTCAGCCCCGCGATCCGGTCCTCGACCGCGTCCCTGGCGGTCAGAAAGAGCACCGGCACCTCGGGCAGATCGCGGCGCAGCCGCCCCAGCACGGCCAGACCGTCCATGTCCGGCAGCATCACATCCAGGACCACCGCGTCGGGCCGGAAGTCGCGTGCCGTGCGCACCGCGCCCGCGCCGTCACCGGCGCTGCGCACCTCCCACCCTTCGTAGCGCAGGGCCATCGACAGCAGCTCGCTCAGCGCTGTCTCGTCGTCCACGACGAGTACGCGGACGGGGCTGCCGTCCGGCCTGAGCATTTCGGTACGCCCGTGGGGCGAGGTCGCGGTCATGCTCGTACCCTGCGACCCCGCCCTGAGAAGGTCCTTTCCACTTCCTGTGAATTTCCTGAGAATGCGCTAGGAGTGCGGAAGACCGAACAGCCTGGCGCCGTTCTCGTAGCAGACCGCTCGCAGCCAGTCGTCCCCGAGCCCGAGGCCTTCGAGCGCGTGGAGCTGATGGACGTACGGATACGGGATGTTGGGGAAGTCCGTGCCCAGCACGATCCGGTCGCCGAGGTCGGCGAGGCGTGCTCTCTCCCGCTCCGGGAAAGGCGCGAACCGCTCGCTGAAGTCCGTGAAGGCCATCGTCGTGTCCAGTCGCACCTCGCCGTACCGCTCGGCGAGATCCAGGAAGTCCGTGTACTCCGGCATTCCCATGTGCGCGACCACCAGCCGCAGCCGGGGATGCCGCGCGAGCAGCCGGCCCACCGGCTCGGGCCCGGTGTGCTTGCCGGGCGCGGGCCCGGAACCGCAGTGCATCACCACGGGGACCCCGGCCTCGGCGAGCAGCCCCCAGACGGGATCGAGCCGCGCGTCATTGGGGTCGTACGCACCGACTTGGAGATGCGACTTGAAGATCCGCGCGCCGGTCTCGAGCGCCTCTCGTACGTAGCGCTCGACGCCGTCCTCCGGGAAGAGGGTCGCCGTATGCACACAGTCCGGTGTGCGCGCCGCGAACTCCGCCGCCCAGCCGTTGAGCCAGGCGGCCATCCCGGCTTTGTGCGGATAGAGCATCGAGGTGAAGGAGCGCACCCCGAACTCGCGCAGCAGAGCCACCCGTCGCTCTTCCTCGTGCCGATAGGTGATCGGCCACTCCAGGCCGGTCAGCGGCCCGGCGGCGTCGAAGTAGGCCCACACCTTCCTGAGGACCTGCTCCGGCATGAAGTGCGTGTGGACGTCGACGAGGCCGGGCAGCCGGAGCCGCTCCCAGAACGTCCGTACGTCCGCCGTCTCGTTGTCGCTCGAACCCTTGGTCCGGCCCTCGGTCCGGCCCTCGATCCGGCCTTCGTTCGAACCCTCGATCCGGCCGTCAGTCCCGTCAGTCCCGTCAGTCCCGTCAGTTCCGCTCAAAACCGTAACTCCGCTCGACCTTGCCGACATGAACGCTGTAGCTCTCGTACCACTCGGCCCGTCCGCGCTTCTGCGCGGCCTGGTGCTCCAGATTCCGCTGCCAGGTGGCGATGGCTTCCTCGTCCCTGAAGTACCCGACGGTGATCCCGAGCCCGCCGGGTGTCCGCGCCGACTCGTACCCGAGGAACCCGGGGACCTCTTCCACCAGTTTCTCCATGCGCTCGGCGGTCTCGCCGTATCCCTCGAGCCGCTCCGTCTGAACCGAAGTGAAAACCACGGTGCAGTAGGGCGGTTCATGTGCCGCGACAGGTTTGATGCTCATGACACTCACCTTCCGTTCCCGGTCACGGAGGTGTCCAGACTCATTGCTCGAAGGGATCCGTACGGGATCCAACATTTGACCTTCGGGTCGCACGAATCGGCAGAGCCGCCGGAATCAGCCGTCAGAAGAGCCCGTCCTGCACGGCGCCGGGAGCGCCCTTCTCGGTGAGGGGCACCGTCACCCCCGCATCGCACTCGGCTCCCACCAGCGCCCACCCGGTCATCAGCCGCGTATCGACCACGACAAGACCGTCACCCGCCGTCCGCAGATGCAGATCGGGGCCGGCGGCCGCCACCAGCAACCCCGCGACCACCCCGCCGTCCACCAGCTCGCGCACCACCCCGGTCGCGGCCGACAGCCCCTCGAGCCCGAACACCTCGGCGTGATCGACCGCCTCGAAGTCCATCCGCTCCAGCGACTCCGCCCACCCGCCGAGGCCGACCGCGCGCCGGTGCAACTCTTCGATCTCCGCGGCCCGCTCGACCGCGCCCGGCAGCGCGGCCCGTACCGCCCGCTTGTCGGCGTACGGAATCCGGTCAGGCACGCCCAGCGCCGTACGCAGCAGCTCCTCGGTCCGCCGCGCCGCCATCAGCGGCCCTCGCCCCAGCCAGCTGAAGACCACGGCCCCCTGCTCCAGCAGCCGCGCCGCGCCGCGCTCCTCGGCGGTGATCCCTACCTTGACCATGCCAGGACCGAACCAGGCGAGATACACGCGGTACGTCCGCGGGTCGTCGGCGATCGTGTCGGCGGCCACCGAGTGCGCCCGGTCAAGCCGCGCACACTCCGCACACCGCGCCTGCGTCGCCCGCCCGGACACGACGGCCCGCAGGGGGCAGGGATTCCCCCGCGCTCCGACACACCGCCGCTGCCCCTCGGCCTGGAAGCCCAGCTCTTTCCCGGCGGTGAGCGGACTGATCCGGCCGCCCTCCCACTCGAGCACGGGCATCCGCGTCCCGCGGGGCCAGCCGAGCCCCGCACACCGCCACGCCATACACACACCTCCGGCCGAATACGGGGACGCTACCGGAGCGCACTGACAGCGGCCGTGGTTACGTCGGCCGCGACCCGCAATGGGCTGAACACCCGTTCAGTTGTGGCCGGAACTCGCCGCCGCCAAGGCTGGGCGCGGACGGGCCAGGACGAGCACCCGACGTCAGGCTCCGCCGTCGGTCCGCGCCTGTTCCGCGATACGCCGCTTGGCCTCGTCCCAGCCGATGGGCACCTGCTCCACCGGGACTTCCCAGAACGTGAAGGTCGAGCTGCGCATGGTCGCGCGCAGCCCGGTCATGATCCCGCGGTGCGGCTCGGTCCTCGCGTACGCGTAGAGGGCGTCCCGGCTCTCCCACGCGGACAGTGTGAAGAAGACGCGCTTCGTCGGCTGGGCGATGAGGGAAGCACCAAAGGCTCCCGGCGCGGACCGCACCTGCCGCCACGCGGCGAGCGACTTCCAGAAGAAACGCGGCACGTCCCCGAGGGAGCGCACCTCGAAGCGGGAGGCCATGACGAAAGCCTGAGCGCCTGGCGGGGCAGGGTTCGGGGTGACCCAAGGGAGTGTGGGCATGACACTTCTCGCCTTCATGGATAGGCAGTGACACTATCCATATTAGAGAGTGACACTCTCTAATAGCCAGACGAGAGTGGGAACCGTGCGAATTTCCGAGCTGAGCCGCCGCAGCGGGGTGCCGATCACGACGATCAAGCACTACCTCCGGGAGGGACTGCTGCCGCCCGGACGGGCGACAGCCGCGACCCAGGCCGAGTACGAGGAGTCGCACGTACGCCGCCTCCGGCTGATCCGCGCCCTCATCGGAGTACGAGGGTTGTCGGTCAACGCCACCAGGGAGCTGCTGAGTGCGGCGTCCGAGCACGAAGCCGACACCCACCAGGTGCTCGGCCTCGTCCTCGGCGCCCGGCCGGTCACCGAGCCGGAGCCCGAGTCCGAGTCCGCGTCCGCGTCCGCGTCCGAGTCCGAGTCCGAGTCCGACGAGGACGACCGGCCCGGCATCGCCGACGCGGATGCGCTGCTGACGGAAATGGGCTGGCAGGTATCGGAACACGCCCCGGCCAAGAGCGTCATCGCCGAAACCCTGGAGACCTTGCGATCACTCGGCGTCGACTACGACTGGCGGTCCCTTCTCCCCTACGCAACCCTCGCCGAGCGCACCGCCGCCCACGATCTCGATCAACTGGACGACACCACCGACCCCCTGGAACAGGCCGAACGAGCCCTGCTGCTGACCGTGTTGCTGGAGCCGGCACTCCTGGCGCTGCGACGCCTCGCACAGGAGGACGAGTCGGCCAAAAGGTACGGCGGCTGACGAGGGGACCCGCGAGGGCGGTTGCCGTCAGCCGCCACCGTCGGAGCAAAGGCAGCCCGACTCGGAATGTTCCTGAGACGCCAGGCCGACACTGCGGGCGGCATCCGTCGGGTAGAGCGGTCCGCCGGGCCGGAGCAGCTGCTCCGGATGTATGCCCACAACCCTGCTGTCGCTGCGCGCGATCAAGTCGAGGCCGTCGACAAAAAGGTTACGTGTGCGTGGCAGTGCATACAGGTGACCCAGGGCAAGTGCCGATGAGCAACGTGCTGATCCGACTGCGGCTTTGGCGATCGGGCGGCCTGACCCGAAGCGCATGCGGGGACCTACGCGGCATCGGCCCTTCGTGGCATCATGCGCCGATCATACTGTTGGCGGCCGCACGCCCGCCGGGACGGACGGCCGCCGAAGCCTGCCGGGGCCGGGGTCCTGCGACCCTAGTTGGCCAGCCAGTCCGTGAGGGTCACGGGACGGTCGGTGAGCACGCGGAGGTTCCCGCCATCGGCGGCGTCGACATAGACGCCGCTTGTGCCGGCGAAGTCGTCGACGGCGGTGAAGGCGATCCGGTTGCCGTCGGGGGAGAAGACCGGGTTCTGGATGCTGGAGAGGGGCATCGGCCACTGCGGCTCGGTGGCGGCGCCGGTCGCGACCTCCGTGATCCGCAGACCGTGCCCGGTGGAGTGGACGACGCGCTGCCCGTCGGGGGACCAGTCGGCGGGCGTCGACAATGCCTGGTGGTCGGCTGTGACGGCGCGGACCTGGCGGGTGGCCAGGTCCAGGATGTAGACGTCGGAGCCGTACTCCCAGCCGCTGGGCGTCTCGTATGAGGTGGCCTTCAGGAAGGCGATGCTCCGGCCGTCCGGGGAGAACGTGCCGTGGCTGCCGGAGGTGGTGAGCACCTCAGCACCAGTGCCGTCCGTGGCGATCCACTCCAGGCCGCGAGGGCTGTCGTAGACGATCCGCTTACCGCTCGGGGACCAGTCAGGGTGTCCGACGTACGGCGCGGTGGCGTCTTCGGGCTGGACGCCCTCGGCCAGGACGCGCCGGTCACTGCCGTCGGCGTCGGCGATCACCAGGTCGCGGGCGTACATGCAGCCCTCGGCCTGCGGTATGCACGTGTCCCGGCGTTGGATGTACGCCACCCGGGAGCCCTTGGGCGAGAGGACCCCGTCCTGCGCGGCCTGGGCGAACGTGGTGGTGACGGAGCCGGTCGCCGGGTCCAGCGCGACGGTGGCGGGCGACCCCGCAGAGTAGTCCGTGGCGGTGATCCGGCCCGCCTCCACCGTTCCCCCCGCGCTGGCGGTCCCCGCCAGTGACAAGCTCGTCGCAACCGCGAGCCCGACTGTCAACGCAGCGTGTGTGAAGCGCACATGCGCTCCTTCCGTGATTCGTGGACCGGCCGTACCGGCCCTGCTGAAACACAGCGCAAACCGATCAAGAAACGTCACGTCCGGCCACGCCCAATCGGCAAAGGACACGTCGAAGGCCCCGTCCGTCCGGGCGGCGGACGTGGCGGAGTCCCGGGGGCTCACCGAGATCGCCCTGCTCCAGGCCGCGTACAGCGCCGGAGTGTTCACCTCCAGCCTGTATCTGGCGCTGCTGGGGCGGCGGTGGTCACCACCTCGATGACCGGCCCGCTCCTGTCGCTGATCGACCGCCGCGAGGGGGCGGACGCGCCGTCGGCGCCCCGGCAGGGCGAGCAGGTCGCGGCGGGGTGAGTTCCCCTGTCGGGGCAGCGGAGCGGCCGACAGGGGTGCCGTGAAGACCACGTCCTGCGCAAAGTTGCGGGGCGAAGCACGCGGAAGAGTCGAAGGCCGCCGCGGAAGACCGGGAAGAGATCGCGTTGGCCAAGCGGCGGGGGTCATTCACTACCGAGACCACCACCCGGGGATCGATGACGAACGCGGTACTCGCCCTGCGCGATCACTTGCCCGCCGCCCGAGTCACCCTGGTCGTGATCGAAGCGACCTCTGACTACTGGCTTCGCCGGACGGGCCATCCTGGAGGCCCTCATCCGCGGCGAACGCGTCCCCCAGGTCCTCGCGGAGCTGGCCCAACGCAAGCTCCGCAACAACACCCCCGAACTCACCCCGGCCTAAGAACCGCTTCCCAGTGCGTCCTGCCACACCGCGTCGGGCGTCTTGTTCGTCCTCGTGATGCGGCGCAAACGGTCGACCCGGCGGGCGGAGATCGCCTCGGGGTGCTGGCTGTCGACGGTGCCGAGTCGCACGTTGCTCCCCGCCAGCCAGCTCCTGACGACTTCGGGGGCGGCCGCCCCGGTGTATTCGACGGTCATCGAACGCGCCGAGTCTGCCGTGTCGGTGTCGCGGACCAACACGAGCTGGGCATCCACGACGTCCGGGCACTGCCGGGCGGACTCGACGATATCCGCGACGTTGACATAGTTACCGAGAAGGCTGAAGCCATCGTCAGCACGTCCCAGGACCCGAAAAGCGTCGCCGCGTCCGCAGCGGCACTCCGCTGCCTCGATGCGGTCACCGAGGCGGTAACGAACGACGGGCACGGTCCATCCATCGCCGGCCCGGGTCAGCAAGGCACCCGCTTCTTCCAGCTCGAAGATCTCATCCGCGAGCAGATGGAGCGTCGTCTCGTCGCACCCCGGCCGGGTGGACCCCATCGCCCAGGTCTCGACCGAGCCGTAGATGCCCCACAACTGCACGTCGGGAAAGGCCCGTCGAACCAATTCCCGCTTGGACTCCGTCCATGCCTCGCCCATCCAGATGATGGTCTTGACCGGCGGCTTCACGCCGGTCTTGAGCACGGTCTCGGCGAAGTCGGCGAGAACGGACGGAACGCTGGCCAGAGCACTGACGCCGACGTCACGGAGCATCGGAAGCCGGAGTTCGAGCTCCTCGGCCGTCATCGGTCCCGAGGGGATCACCGTGGATTCGGTGCGCTCGGCGAGCTTCTGGACGAAATAGTGGGTGCCCCACATACGGCCCGCGTCGTAAAGGTTGAGCACGACGTCGCCGATGCCCAGCGGGCGCCAGACCGGCAGGAGTCGGTCAAAGGCCATGTGGTGGGGCAGGTAGGTCAGCTTCGGGGTGCCCGTGGTGCCGCCGCTGGAGACGAGCACGCTTCCGTCACGTTCGGCCGCCGCCCGGGTCATCGCCGTTATCTCGGCAGGACCACAGATCTCCAGGTCGGAAAGCTCTTTCGCCCCGTCGGGGACTGCCTTCCCGCCGGACGAGGCGATCATCCGGGCGTGAGCGAGCAGGGTCTCCCGGTCGATGGTTCCGATCATGATTCTCCTGGCACATCGGTGAAGGGAAACAGCCACGTGCGAAATACAATGTCGATTCATTCGAATAATTCGCACATCGTGTGGCACTAGGTCAAATAAATCTTATGCAACCTGCGACGAAGCGGTCCAATAATGATTTTTGATCGGCCGATAACAATTCCTGCAAGTATCCGATGTTGTCGACGCACTGTTGTGTATGGAAAATAGCGGGATGAACACTAAGACTGTCGTGCTCGTGGGAGTCCCGTGGAGCGTCTACGAACTGGACGACGCCGTCCGTGACGCGGCCACACTCGGAGCCTCCCTCCTCGTCGTCGACACGCCCGAGTCCCTCGCTCAGATCGGCGAACAGACCGCCGTGCAGACCCGGGCCGTCAAGGCGCTCGACCCGTTGCTCATCGCCGACTGCGTGCGCGACACCGAGCCGGCCACAGTCCTTGCCATCACCGAGTTCTCCATGGAGCTGGCGGCGGTCGTGCGCGAGCAACTCGGCATCCCCGGCACGCCGTCCGCCGTCGAGGCCCGCGTCCTGGACAAGGCGGAGACCCGCGAAGTGCTGCGCGAGCACGGGCTCACCCAGGTTGGTTTTCACCGGAGTTCGCTACTTTTCCCCGAGGACCTGCTCGGCGGCCTGGAGCCGCCGGTGGTGGTCAAGCCGCGATCGTTCAGCGGCAGCCACGGCGTGACGTTCGTCGCCGACCATTCCGAGCTGGCGCGCGTCTTCGAGCCGTACGACCTGGCCGAGAGCAATCGCGACGAGCGTGACGCCCGGGTGGCTCACCTCGCCGGGGACCACCGTACGCACGAGGTCATCGTCGAGGAGTACGTGCCGGGCCCCGAAATCAGCGCCGAGGGGCTCGTCGTGGACGGCAAGCTCACGCTGTTCACCCTGACCGACAAGGTCAACACCGGTATGCCGCACTTCGAAGAAGTCGGCCACGTGGTGCCCAGCAAGCACACGCAGGAGCGGACCGCGCAGGTCGAGGAGTACCTCCAGGCCGTCGTGTCGGCGCTGGGCTTCGTCACTTCGCCGATGCACGCCGAGATCAAGTTGCTCGACGACCGGATCGAGCTTGTCGAGATCCACACCCGCTACCCCGGCGACCGCGTTGTCGAGCTGCTCGAATCGGCTTACGAGATACGTCCGTACGAGGCCTACTTCGACGCGATGCTCAACGGCCGCGCCCCGGGCCGCCCTCGGCCGACCGGCGACCACTACGGCGTGGGCTTCTTCAACGGCCCGACCGACGCTCCCTTCGCCTGGCCGTCATATGCCTTCCCACACCCCGAGGCCGTCACCTCGATCGACCTCGACCGCCGCCGGGCTCCGAAGGTCTTCGAGTACGAAGGCCTGCGCATCCGGTACTGGCGAGCAGGCCATGCCCTGTTCGCGGCCAACGATCACGCATCCGTCCACGAGAACATCAGCTTTCTCCTCCACAACACTCCCGGACAGAGCGGTTCCGGAAGCTAGCCTGACCAAACGCGAGAGGAGTGCCGCTGACCAGGGACGACAGGACTTGTCCTGAGTCCTGTTCGCCGCCGGGAATGCCGCACTCCTCAGGTCGGTCGCCGTCAGTCCGACGGCATCGGCCGGGCATGCACGGCAGGCTCAGCTGCCTCGCGCGGCAGCGCCAGGCAGGCGACGGCGCCGAGAGCCAGCGCCGCGATCGGCAGGACCGCAGCGGCGCGCATCGCCGCACCGCTGCCGCCCGTCACCGACGGCAGACCCTGCATAAGCGCCACGACGCCCGCGGTGAAGACCATCGCACCCAGCTGTCGCATCGTTTCCAGGATCCCGGAGGCCGCACCCGTCAATGCCTGGGGGACGTCGCGCATGGCGACCGTCGTCCTCGGCGCGATCGAGCAGCCGTTGCCCATGCCGATGACCGCCATCGGGGCCAGGAAGGCCGTCCAGTGCACCGAGCCCGTCATCAGCAGCGCGGTCCACAGGATGCCGGCGCCCTGTACGACCATGCCGGTCAGCAGGATGTGCCGGCCCTCGATCCGGTCGGCCAGCCGGCCGGCGACGAGGGCGATCAGCACGGACATCGCCGACGCCGGCGCCAGGATCAGCCCTGCCCGGAAGGCGCTCAGGCCGAGTACCGCCTGGAAGTACAGCGCGGTCACCACCATGATGGCGAAGGTGGCACCGGTGATCGCCGCGGCGATCCCGAGCGTCACGGTGTAGCTGCGGATCCGTAAGAGGGCGAAGGGCACCAGCGGATCACTGTCCTGGCGATGCCGCTGGCGGACGGTGAAGCCCGCGCCGAAGAGCGCGGCTGCCACCAGCAGTGCCCAGACGAGGGGGCCCCAGTGGTGATCCGCGCCGTTGGTCACGGCGTAGGCGAAGCAGGCGAGGGCCACCGAGGCGATACCGACGCCGAGCAGGTCCAAGGAGTGCTGCCGGCCCGTCCGCAGGTCCGGGACGATCATCAGGCTCGCCACAACGACGAGCACGCCGATCGGCAGGTTGACGAGGAAGATCCATCGCCAGCCGGCCGCGTTGATCAACAGGCCGCCGAGAGAGGGGCCGAGCACCGAGGCCACACCGCCGATCGCGCCCCACACCCCCAGTGCCGTGCCGCGCCGCTCGCGCGGGAAAGAGGCCACGATCAGGGTCAGGCTCTGCGGCATGAGCAGCGCGGCGCCGGCACCCTGCAGCACGCGGGCACCCACCAGGATGCCGGGTACCGTCGCGAGCCCGCACAGCAGGCTCGCGACGGTGAAGAGCAGGACGCCCACGACGAATATCTGCCGCGGGCCGTACCGGTCGCCCAAGCGGCCCGCGGTGATCAACAGTACGGTGATGGCGATGATGTAGCTGTTCAACGCCCACAGCACTTGGGGCAGCGTGGCGTGCATCGAGTCGATGATGCTGGGGATCGCGATCGTCACGATCGTCGAGTCCAGCAAAGTCATGAAGTAGCCCAGGGACAACACCACCAGCGTCGCCCAAGGGTTGCCGCGCAGCCTACTCACGCGCCCGCCGTCCCGTCCATGAAGTCGCGGAGCACGCGAACGAACCGGTCCGGTTCCTCGATGAAGGGAGCGTGGCCACTCTCCGAGAACATCTCCAGCCGGGCATCGGGGAACGCACCCAGCAGCCACTTGCCGACCTCGGTGGGAAAGATCCGGCTTTTCGCCCCGTGCAGCAGCAAGGTCGGCAGCGTCAGCACACCGATCCGCTCGCGCCAGTCCTGGGTGAGGACCCCGCCCCACAGGGCCAGCAGGGCCAGCCGTGAAGTCTTGAGCGATTCGGCCAACAGCGGCTGCAGTGCGCCGGGTTCGGGTTCACTCCCGGACGCGAAGCAGTTCTCGATCAGGGCTGTGAGGTACGTGTCCGGGTCGGTCCACTGCTGCTGGGTCGCCTGCAGCGCGCCAGCCGCGTCCAGACCACCGAACGCCGCGTGCTCCCAGCCCTCCTCCCGCAGCAAGTGTGGCGACATCTCCACGGAGACCAGCCGGGAGACCCTGTCGGTCCCATACCGGTCGAGGTAGTTGTAGGTGACGGTCGCGCCGAGCGACCACCCGACGAGCGTGACGTCGTGCAGGTCGAGCTGCTCGACGACCTGCGCCAGATCGGTCGCGGCGTCCTTGAGGGTCCAGCCGAGCGGGGGTTCCGGGCTGGCCCCATGCCCGCGCAAGTCCACGGTGACGACGTCGTAGTCCGGGCCGAGGCCGGCCGCCATGTGCGCGAAACAGTGCGAGGTCATTCCCAGGCCCGGGACGAACAACACGGTCGGCCCGACACCGGGGCGCCGGACATGATGAATTACTTCGAGCATGGTAAAAGCTCCAATCGATCCCCCGGGTGAGATGATCAAAATATACGGCCAGCCCACGAAATTACGCTCCGGACGATGATTAAACTTTCTTATAGTCGACCGCCTCGCAATCGTGCGTTCCGAAGCGCCGATTAATAAATTTTATAAACGCAGGTCACCGCCCGAAGGCCTTGACTAAAATGACAAGAATCGGATAGGTTCCGCCGCGCGCATTATTAACGGGGGGATTACCAGCCGAGCCTGACCCAGACCGGCCAACTGCCCTCAGAGCCGCAGCGGCCGTCGGACTCGGCGGGGTTTTCGGCGTCGCAGCGGATCACCAGGTATGCGTCAGCCGTCATGCCGTCACCGCCAAGGGCGCATTCCGAGGCGCAACGTCGACGCCTGCCAACCGAGACACCCGAGCGGAATCCCAGCGGGACCACTGTCGGCCACTGCCCCTCGAAAGCGAGACGCCGAGGAGGGCGGACACGGCATTTGCCGCGTTGACCCAGGGATCGGCCAGCGCCCGCGGCCGCCCGCTTCAGACCCTTCTCGGCAGCCCGAGGGGGCTTCGTCGTCACTCATGCGACCACGCGCGATTGACCACGCGTCCTCATTCGTGATCAAGAGGCTTCCGGCAAGCCAGTCAGCTTCGTCTTCAACGTCGCCGTCCCAGTGCCGACACCCTGTTGCGTCGCGTGCCGGCCCAGGGGGATGGAGCAGCAACGCGTGCGAGAGCTCCTGACTGATCGAGCTGTTCTGGCGGGGCGGCTCATGTGCATCGTTCACGCAGATGTGCCGACGCGGACCGGCATGGACCGTGAGGGCGCTGACCACCCCCTCCCTCTCGGTGGAATGGAGCACGGCCACACAAGCGTCGGCGGCGATCGCAGGGCTGAAATTGGTGACGGGGGTTGCCTGTGGGCGCCGGTTCAGGCCGAAGACGCAATCGACGGACGGACCCTGATGGATTTGCCGGTCGGCGCGCGGTGGACGTCGAAGCCGCCGCACATCGCCTTCACGATCTCCAGGCCGTGCCGGCCCACCCGGCCGGGATCGGCCGTCCAGGCGGATGGCAGCTCAGGCTGGAGTCCGTCACAGTGATCTCCAACGTCTGCCCGGCCAGCAGCAGGTTCAAGACGCAGGGCCCAGGCGCGTATTTGCAGGCATTGGTGAGCGGCTCGCTCACCACCGGCTGGACTGCCCCGAGCACGTCCCGCGTAGCTCAGCCGTGCCCGTAACACCATGTGCAGCCCGCCCCCGAGTAAGCGAACCACCCCGCCACCAGGACGTATTACCAGCCAAAGCGGAGTCCAGCACTACTCGACGCCTTACCGGGCACGCCCGTGAAAGCGGCCCGGCCGAGGCGGACGGTAAAACGGGCGTCCGCGGGGCCGTCCGCCGTTCACTTATGCCGCCGTTACATGAAGGTGGCCGACGTCACTCAGGGCCGGGAAATTGAGGGGCGGACTTTGGACCCGGATCGCCTGGTTCCGGGTCCGGTTGCTGCCCGTTCACCCCCGGAAATAGATCACTTACCGCGCCTACTGTGGACATCTCGCCACCTTGCGCTGCCTGTTTGACCCAGAGTCAGTTGTCTTTGTCGCCCGAAGTGAAGTGACAGAGCGGAGAATGGTCACGAGATTGCTTGACATTAATGCGGCGGCCAGCCGAGGCTGACCGGGCGAAAGTGACCGCCATTCAATTCGCGTGCCGGTGTGAGATTTGGCTCGCGAGGCAAATGCGTGAACACATGCTAAGGAGGGGCAGATGGCTCAGAGTGAGCGTCGGGCATCCAGTGAAGCGCCGGGGGGAGGGGCGGCTGCCGCCGAACCGGCTCCGGCGCAGTCAATGTCGAACGCCGCCGTTTCAGCGACATCTGCCACAGCGCCCCCGACGGCCGGCCCCGAGACCGAAGCCGCTCCCGCCGCAACAGGTGCGGCCTCACTCCGAACAGATCGCCTACGGCAGCCTGGTTCAGATCCTGCCGCGTACAAAGATCCCACTTGACATCGTTGTCCTGTTCGAGGAGACCGAGAAGTGGTCGTCATGGAGGCGGGCGAGGCCATCACCCCCGGCTTCGTCGCTCGCTGAGACATTTCGCCGCCAGCGGCGTCTTTCAGCAGTGCCGGCACCCGCACGGACCGGCATCAGTCCCGCTCAAGCATGCGCGATCGTCCGGCTGTTCTGCCCCAAAGGGTAGGGCCGGGTGCCCTTCATCATTCGACCGATATGACAACCTCAGATTGATTCGGGCAATGTGCGACAATTGTGACCAATTACAGCAACGCGCCATCACCGTACTTCCGTACAGTCCGAGTGAGACGATCGAGAACCGCCACGAAAGGCTGATCGCCTTGCTGGTCACCGGTCATACCGATGCCAGCGCGGCCCGGCAGCTCGGTGTCAGCCGTCGCACCGTGACCTACATGCTCCGTTCCATGATGGACGAGTTAGGCATCAACAACCGCTTCCAGCTCGGCATCGCCGTTGGCGCCCGCAGCCGTATCTGCGCCACGTGCCCGGCGCCCCGCCAACCTGCCATGACGGGCATCGCACATGACCACGGTCATTACGGAGGAAACGCTCGATGAGCGTCTCGCCTGTGGATGTGGGCGAACCCGCTCTTCGTGAAGATCAGTTCGAGCAATTCGGGGGATGTTCGAGGCGGCTTGCCGAATGCGAAAGTGAAGACCTATGAGCCCAGAACGAACAATCACGTCTCGTAATCTCGACGTGAATCAACTGCGAACGCTGAGCACGATAATGGAAACGGGAAGTTTCCGGCGGGCGGCGGATGCACTCGCACTGACCCAGCCCGCAGTAAGCTATCACATTCGCCGGCTTGAGGCGGTCCTGCACGGCCCGGTCTTTGTCAGAACCAGAGGTCGGCTCGAACTCAGCGACGCCGGTGAGGAATTACTTTTCTATGCTCGCAAAATCCTCACTGTCAATGACGAGGCAATGGCCCGGTTGACTGCACCAAGAAACGACCTCCGGCTCACCATAGGCGTCTCGGAGCAGTTGGAAGACGCCCTGCAGGACCTGCTCGTCGGCCTCACCCGCACTTTGCCTCGCGTCACGCTGACCGCGCGGATCGGGGCGAGTGAGCACATTGCCGCGCGGACGGCCGAGCAGGAGACCGACGTCGCCGTCATCATCGGCCGTTCCCGCGGTGAACGGAGCCGCTCGCTCGGCTCGCTGCAGCTGGCCTGGTACGCACACGACGCCGCGAGCCTGGCCGCCGGCCGTTCCATTCCGATGGTGCTGCCCGCCGAGCCGTGCAATACGCGCACCCACATCGTCAGCGCCCTCAACAGCCAGGGAGTTCCCTGGCACGTTGCCTACGAAGGCCCCGACCTGGCCGGGCTGCGTGCGGCCACCCGGGCAGGGCTCGGCGTCATCGGCCTGCTCGCCAACAGCGGCGAGAAGTGGAATCTGACGCCCGTCCCCCGAGGCATGTTGCCGTTTCATCCCGGACCCGTGCCGGTCTCCTTCATCTACGCTCCGGGCACGCCGGCTGACGTGGTCGAGGCCGCGTTCTCAGTCGCCCAAACGGCGCTCCGCCAGTTCCCGTTGGTCGACGAGCCCGCACGGGCCCCCCGGAGCGCAGCCTGACCGGCTCACCGTAACGTTCGAGTCATCGGCCGCCGCGGACGTCGCGGCGGCCGTACGGGGTCGCAAGGCACTTCGCTGTCTCCGTCCCCACTCGCGCTCGACGGGCGTCATCGGCCGAGGTCCAGCAACTGCTCGTAGAAGCCGCCGAACCCCCGGGACCGGTCGACGAGGTGGATCTCCAAAATCCAGTGGCAGAGCCGCCCGGCACGGTCGGGGCGGCGCATCGGCTCGTCGCTGCCGGTGGTGATGTAGTACTCGATGTCGTCGCCGTTGATGCGCTCGTGCGGGAACTCCCCGACCAGGTGTCCGGCGTGGGTGGCGCCGATCTCCCAGCCCGCCCCGCCCGCCAGCCGTTGCATCTCGGCGAACAGCTGCGCGCCGGTGATGTCCGGACGGTCGCGGAAGTAGCGGCGGCCGGCGTCGAAGACGACCGGCAGGTCGTCGCGGAGACGATGCTTCACCGGGTCGTCACCGAGCACGTACGTGCGCCCGAAATCAGCCTCCCACTGTTCGAGAAGCGGCCCGAAGTCGCAGAACACCATGTCGTCCTCGGCGATCAGCCGGTCCGGGGGGTTCACGCGGTAAGGGTGCAGGGTGTTCGGGCCCGCGCGCACGATGCGCTTGTGCCAGAACCGTTCGATGCCGATCACCTCGTGCGCCAAGTCCCGGATCTGATCGCTGAGTTCCCGCTCACCCTTCCCGGCGACGATCAGCTGCCGGCGCACGATCTCCTCGAACAGTTCCTCCGCCTTGTCCTGTGCGTCCAGGAGGAGCGCCGCGCGTCTTGCCTCGGTGTCGTCCATCCCTCACCCTCGCTGCTCGGTCGCGGACACCTCGAC
The DNA here is from genome assembly GCF_040651435.1 of Streptomyces sp. NPDC048479. Taxonomy (NCBI): domain Bacteria; kingdom Bacillati; phylum Actinomycetota; class Actinomycetes; order Kitasatosporales; family Streptomycetaceae; genus Streptomyces; species Streptomyces sp. NPDC048479. Next base: position 108,082 of record NZ_JBEZKA010000012.1, on the reverse strand, counting down.
GCGGTTGTCGTGGTAGACGGCGCCGCCGCCCATGTCCGAGTCCCGCTCGGCCACGGTGGCGTTGACCCCGGCCAGGTTCCCGGTGAGTTTCGACCACCAGCCCTTGGTGGTGCGGGCCACCCCCGGCCGCACCGCGTCGCTCACCTGCAACTGCGCGGTGAAGGCGCCCCGGTCGTTGAAGATCCGCACCTGCTGTCCCTCGACCAGCCCCCGGGCCGCCGCGTCGTCGGGATGCAACTCCACGAAGGGTGCGCCGGCCCGGCGCACCAGTGATTCCTTGTTCGCGAACGTCGTGTTGAGGAAGAAGTGCGAGGCCGACGAGATGAGCACCAGCGGGAGCCGGCGTGCCAGCTCCGGATCCGCGGCCTCCACGGGAGGCGTGTATCCGGTCAGCGGGTCGTGCCCGTCGGCGGCCGCCGACGCGGACACGAACTCCAGCTTCCCCGACGGCGTGGGAAAGCCGTCCGCGAACGGGACGAAGGGACTGGGATAGTTGAGCCGTGCATAGCCCTCCCGGCGTAGCCGGTCCAGGTCGATGCCGTCCAGCGACGGGTGGCCACTGGACAGCAGCTCCCGGGCGAGGTCTTCGTCGGAGTCGAAGAGGCTCGGATCCGTCAGGCCCAGCCGCGCCGCGAGCCGGCGGAACGTCTCCGTGGTCGACAGGCACTCGCCGGGCGGGGCGACCGCGGGCTCGTTCCATGTGATGTACATGTGCCCGTACCCGTCGAGCAGATCGGTGTGCTCGGTCTGCATCGTGGCCGGCAGCACGATGTCGGCGTAGTCCACCGTGTCGGTGCGGAAATGCTCCATGACCACGGTGAACAGGTCTTCGCGCAGCAGGCCCGCGCGCGCCTGGCCCTGGCCGCCCACCGCCGTGGCCGGGTTGGCCCCGTAGACGAACAACGCCTTGACCGGCGGATCGTCGACCGTGGTGAGCGCCTCGCCGAGGCGGGTCATCGAGAGGCTTCGTACCGGCCCGGGCAGCAGGTCGTCACGGAAGAGGGCTTCACGGTCGCCGCCGAAGTAACCGTCCGTCGAGTAGGCCAGACCCCCGCCCGGGAGGTTCCAGTCACCCGTCACCCCGGGCAGCGCCGCCAGCGTACGGAGAGCCATGCCGCCCCCGGCGTGCCGCTGGATCCCCTGTGCCGCCTTCATCCCGGTGGGCCGGGTGACGGCCAGGCGCCGCCCGAGTCGCTCGACCGTCTCCACGGGTAGCCCGCAGATCTCCGCCGTACGTTGCGGCGTGAACCGCTCGATGCGTGCGCGGAACTCGGGCCAGCCCACCGTGCGCTCCGCCAAGTAGGCACGGTCCTCGGCGCCGAGCGATAGCACCACGTTGAGCAGCCCGAGGGCGAACGCGGCATCCGTGCCGGGGTTGAGCGGCACATGCTCGTCGGCGAGCCGGGCCGTCTTGGTCAGGACCGGATCGATGGCCACGACGTACGCCCCGGACCGCTGCGCCTGCGACAGCACCTTCCACAGGTGGTGGCTCGTGGTGAGCGTATTGCAGCCCCACAACAGGATCAGCCGGGCGTGGCGCAGATCTTCCGGGTCGATGCCCCGGCTGGTGCCGAGCGTGTAACCGGTGCCCACCAGGCCCGCGATCGAGCAGATCGTCATGTCGTGGTGGGAGGCGCCCAGGGTGTTCCACAGCCGGCTGCCGGCGCGCCCCTGCAGGCCCTGCAGAAAGCCCAGGTTCCCGGTTCCCTGGTAGGGCCAGATGGCCTGCCCGCCGTACCGGTCGATCACCTCCGTGAGACGGTCGGCGATCTCGCCGAGCGCCTCGTCCCAGCTGATTTGCTCGAACCGCCCCTCGCCCTTGCGCCCTGTCCGGCGCAGGGGATGCGTCAGACGGTCGGGTGCCCGCGTGTGCTCCAGATACTGGTTCACCTTCACGCACAGGGTTCCGCGGGTGTACGGATGGTCCGGGTTGCCGCGCAGCCCCACCGCGACGCCGTCCTCGACCTCCACCTGCCAGGAGCACGCGTCCGGGCAGTCCAGCGGGCAGCCTCCGGGAAGGATCTTCAGGGCACGTCCTGCCGGCGCGGAAGTGCCCGGCGCCGCCCGCGCCGGATCTCGGGTGTCCCGGTTCACTGTGACCGCTCCGCACGCAGGTGCGACACGAACTCGTCGGCCAATGTCACTTGGCCGACGCAGGAGCTCGGTCCGGAGAGCAGCACCCGCTCGTCCTTCGTGATCTCCACGGCCACAGTGCCGCCGGGCATGACCACGGTCACCGAGGGATCGGTGAGCCCCAGCCGGTAGGCGGCGCAAGCGGCGGCGCAGGCGCCGCTGCCGGAAGCCGGAGCGTAACCAACACCCCGCTCCCAAATCTGGATCCGCACGGTGCGCCGATCCTCGACGGTGAGCAGCTCGACGTTGGGTCGCTCCGCGAACCCGGAGTACCCGACGATCCCCGGGCCGATCCGGGCGGCGAGCTCGGCGGTCGCATCGTCGACCAGCGCGACCAGATGCGGCACGCCGTTGTGAACCGCCGTCGCGTTCACCTCGGTGCCCGGCTCGATCTTTAGGGGTACGCCAATCATCTCCTCACCGCCGGCCAATGCGGGACTGTGGTGGGTCCACGAGCCCAGGTCGATGGTGCTGGCGGCGGTGACCGAGCTGCCGAGCCGCACTCCTACGTCTCCGCCGGGTGTCCGCAGCGTGATCTCGTCGCGGCGCGTGCGGCCGTGCTCGCGCAGGTATCGGGCGAAGATACGCAAGCCGTTCGCGTTGCGCGCGCACTCGGAACCGTCGGAGTTGAAGACCCGTACATCGAACGTTTCCTGCGGGTCGGCCACCGGACCCGCGGCGGGGAGAGGGCCGTAGAGCACGCCGTCCGCCCCGACGCCGGTGCGCCGGTCGCACAGGACCCGGGTGGCCGTGGCGCCCGGCGCGGGCGCGCCGAGCTCCGGGTCGGCAACGAGGTAGTCATTGCCGAGGGCGTGGTACTTCATGAGGGTGGTCATCCGCGGCCCTCACTGATGGCTTCCTCCTCAAAGGCCTCGCCGTACCAGCGCTCGCTCCAGCGCGAGAACGACACCACCGTGATGTCGCGGTGGCCCTCCTCCTCGATCGGCACGATGTCGGTCACGTAGTGCCACAACGCACGGTCGTCGAACGCGATGGCCTGCCCCGTCGGCAGGGTCGCGGTGAAGATGGGCTCTTCCTTGTCGTCCGCGCCGCGCAGGGTCAGCTCGGCGCCGGTGATGCCGACACGGTTGTAGACGGAGATCACCACGAACTCGTGGCCGTCCTGGTGCACGCCCTCCGGGACGACGACGCCCTGCAGCTCCTTGTTGGCGATGACCCGGTACTGGTGGACGTTGATCTGCCAGACGTCGTCCTCGGGCAACGGGATCTGGGCGCAGGCCTCCCGGATGTGCTCGACCAGATCGATCTGGATCGGCTGGTAGTGCCGCCGGAGGCCGCCCGCGATCGGGTTGAACTTGGAATAGGTGACGTACGGGCGGTGCGGGAGCCGCTCGAAGTCCCAGGCACCGTCCCGGTGTTCGAGCCGGTACTGGGAGAATCGGCGCCAGCGGTTGCCGTTGCCGATGTACTGGTCGAAGGCGAGGTCGTCGAAACTCTTCAGAATGTCCTCACCCGTCGCGGGGAGGTCGAATATCTGAAAGTGCTGCGAGTTGAGCGTCACGGTCGAGGCCTTTCGGAGGAGTCGTTGGCAGCGGTGGTTCAGGCGGGGCAGGGCTGCTTCAGACATGCCTCAAGGACTCGGTCGAGGTAGTGCGCCGAGGTGTTGAGCCGCATGAAGGTGCCGAGTGCGATCTCGCGGCCGGCGGCGGGATCACGCTCGACGACCGGCCCGATGACGTTCTTGTACCAGCCGGCCGCGTGGTGGGCGTCGACGTTGATGTGGATGTCGTGGTAGACCTTGCCCTCCGTCGGGAGCCCGAGGCGGTCCCATGCGGTGACCAACTGGCGGAAACGCCGGGGGGCAAGGAACTCGGTGACGCCGTAGTAGCCGATGGCGCGCAGGTAGTGCCGGCGGCTGAGCGCGAGGCCGGCCGAGATGTTGCCGCATTCCTTGGCGGCGGGCAGCAGATTCGACTCGACGTAGTCCTGGTCGACGCCGATCGAGGTGAGGCACTGGGAGAAGAGCGTCGTATGGACGTCGGCGAACGTGCCGTTGCCCATCTCGTCCCAGTAGTTGGACGCGATCTCCATCTTCTCGGCGCCGGTCGCGCCGAACTGCATGATGGCGAGGATGTCGTCGAAGCGCGGATCCAGGGAGGTCTCCTGGGCCAGCAGGAAGCGTATGTCCTCGACGGTCGCCGAGGACGTCAGGTGCTCGGAGTACATCGGGTGGACGCTCGCCGGGTGGTCCTGGATGAGGGCCTTGAGCCAGCGCACGTACTCCTTCTCGCCGCTGGGATAGCCGCTCAGCAGCTCCTTTGGCACCTGCCGGAACTCATTGTCCAGCATGGCGTTCTCAAGGATGCTCGTGACGTCCCGCAGGACCGGCTGGGGGTCCTGGTCGGGGTTTCGCGCCGCGGACTGGCTGAACTCGTAGGCGTAGATGACCGCGAGTACGTCGTGCAGGTGTGCGCGCGCTGCGGCGTCGCGGCCGCGGAAGGCCAGGTCCGCAAGCCGTCGGCACTCCCCGGCCAACTCGGCGCGGCGGGCGTAATCGTCGACGAGCTCTTGCCATTTCCCGAAGGTCACCGAGGTGAGGGCCGCCGTGAAATCGGCCAGGAGCGGGAAATCGTTCTGCTGCGGATCAGGCATGTCGGGATTCCTCTTGGTCGTCATTTCCTCGGACCGCCGATAGGTCTCCGGCTTTCCCCCTCCGGCGAAATGCCGAATATGCTCTCAGCTTCGATTGATGTCAGCCTACCCAGAGGCGGTACGCGCGGTCCAAGTTCAGTTGTTTATCGCGCCCATCAATAGATTCTTTCACCGTGCGATCACGCAGCTATGGACGTTTACCAAGAAAATTGCACCAGCGCCGGCAGTGCCGCCTTTACCCCGTGACCGGTCGGCGCTGACCCTCGCCCTTGTCAGTGGTGGGTCTGGTTGATGATGCCGACGGCGGCGGTGAGTTCGGCTGTGGTGGTGTCTTCGCCGGTCCCGATGGCCCAGGTCCCACCGCTGTTCAGATAGGCGATTGCTCGGCCGTGGGGCAGTTCGTGTGCTGTGGCCGCGGTGATGTTGAGTTTCAGGCCGAGTTGGATGAGTGCGTCGGCGAATGCGGGCAGCGGCGCGGTCCCGATCAGGGGTAATTCTTTGTCAATGCCGTCAAGGCTGACCGTCACGGAGGACGGCGTGTGGTCGAGGAGTCGCAGCCGGTCGGGGACGGGTGTGTACGCGGTGTCGAAAAGCTCACGCAGTTGTTGTGGGCTCAGCTCGCCGCCTTCGCGGTCCGTGACCTGCTGGACCAGGACGGCGAAGTCCGCGCGGAGTTGTTGGGGCAGATGCAGACCGTAGGAGTCGTTGAGCACGAACGCCACGCCACCCTTGCCGGACTGCGAGTTGACCCGGACGACCGGTTCGTACTCGCGGCCGATATCGCTGGGGTCGATCGGCAGGTAAGGCACTTGCCAGTGCTCGTCGCGCAGGTCGTAGCCGCTTGACTGGGCCTCGTCGGCGAGTGCCGAGATCCCCTTGCTGATGGCGTCCTGGTGGCCGCCGGAGAAGGCGGTGAAGACGAGCTCGCCGCCCCACGGGTGGCGTTCGTGCACCGGCAGTGCCGTGCATTCCTCCACGACCTGGCGGACCTCGCCCAGGTCGGAGAAGTCGATCTCGGGGTCGACGCCGCGGCTGAACAGGTTCATGCCCAGCGTGACGAGGCAGACGTTGCCGGTGCGTTCGCCGTTGCCGAACAGACAGCCCTCGATGCGGTCCGCGCCGGCGGCGAGGCCGAGTTCGGCGGCGGCGACGGCAGTGCCGCGGTCGTTGTGCGGGTGCAGCGAGAGAATGACCGAGTCGCGCCGCTTCAGATTGCGGCTCATCCACTCGATCGAGTCGGCGTACGTGTTCGGGGTGGTCATCTCCACCGTGGCCGGCAGGCATATCGTGGCCGGGCGCTGCGGGGTGGGCTGCCAGACGTCGAGGACCGCGTTGCAGACCTCGGCCGCGAAGCCCAGCTCGGTGCCGGTGAACGACTCCGGCGAATACTGCAGGCGCACGTCGGCACCGGTCAGCGACTCTGCGGCCGCGGCGAGACGGCGGGCCGACGCGACGGCGAGCTCGCGGATCTGCGCCCGCTCCTGACGGAACACCACCCGGCGCTGCAGCTCGGAGGTCGGGCTGTAGATGTGCAAGGTCACCTTGCGCGCCCCGGCGACGGCCTCGACCGTGCGGTCGATGAGCTCGGGCCGGCACGGCGAGAGGACCTGGATGCGGACGTCGTCCGGGATGGCGTCGTTCTCGATGATCTCCCGGACGAACGTGAGATCCGTCGCGCTGGCCGCGGGGAAGCCGACCTCGATCTCCTTGTAGCCCATCCGCACGAGCAGTTGGAAGAAGCGGTGCTTACGGGCCGGGTCCATCGGCACGGCGAGGGCCTGGTTACCGTCGCGCAGATCGACCGAGCACCACAGCGGGGCACGGGTGATCGTCCGGTCCGGCCAGGTCCGATCCGGCAGCAGAACTGGTTCGACCTCCTCGGCGTACGAGCGGTAGCGGTGAACCGGCATGGGGCTCGGGCGCTGCTCATTCCAGACCGGGCGGGCCGCGAATTCGTTCGTCATGGACACTCCTCGCGCATAAATTGCAGACCATGCTAGCCAGCGAAGTAGCGGCCATCCAGGAAACTGCGCAGAAGCGAAGACGGGCAAAATAAAGTGCCATTGCGCTTTACAGCAACGGCGTTGACACCACTTCTTTGGCGCCGCAATACTCACCACGGTTCCGCAGCGGCGGCATGGTGACGAACGGAGAGAAGACGTGACGCAAGCGTTTGAGATCAAGGGAAACGACCTCTGGGACCCGACAACGTTCGACGCGCTGCGTCGTCAGTTGATCCCGTCGTTCGACCTGATCTACGAGGCCGCGGTGCGTACCGTCGCGGCGACCGTGCCGGCCGTGCCACGAGTGCTCGACCTGGGCGCCGGCACCGGTCTGCTGAGTGCGGAGATCCTGCGTGAACTCCCTGGGGCGAACGTGGTACTTGTCGACCGCTCCGAACTGATGCTGACGCAGGCCCGCAGCCGTTTCGCCAGCCAGGAAGGGGTCACGGTGCAGGCCGGCGACCTGACCGACCCGCTGCCGGAAGGGCAGTTCGACGCGGTCGTCTCCGGTCTCGCGATCCACCACCTGAGCCACACCGACAAGCGCCACCTGTTCGGGCGCATCCGCGACGTGCTGCGCCCCGGCGGCGTCTTTGTCAACGTCGAACAGGTTCAAGGCCCGCTGCCGCACCTGGAATCCCTCTACGACAGTCAGCACGAACTGCACGTGGCCCGTGAGCAGGCGCCGGCGCACGAATGGGCGGCCGGCCGCGAGCGGATGAAATTCGACGTCTGCATCGACCTGGAAACCCAATTGCAGTGGCTGCGCGACGCCGGATTCCGCAGCGTCGATTGCCTCGCCAAGGACTTCCGCTTCGCCACCTATGCGGGCTGGGTCTCTTAATGACAGCGCTGTACAAAGCAATTGGCGAAATCGCGCGACGCCAACCGGACGCGATCGCGGTCGAGACCACAGCCGGCGAGCGCACCTCGTACACCGAACTGCTCGCGCAGGCCGACCGGATCGCGGTCGGCCTGCGCGCCCGCGGCGTCACCGAGGGTCGCGTGGTCGTCTGCTCGGGCCTGGCCAACGACGCCTCCTACATCGCCTTCCTGCTCGGACTCTGCGCGGCCGGCGCCGCCTATGTCCCGCTGCTCGCCGACTTCGACGCCGCCGCCGTGACCCGTGCCTTGCGGATGACGGAACCCGTGCTCTGGGTCGGCCCCGAGAATCGCCACCGCGCAGGCGTCGCTCTGCCCCGCGTGGAGCTCGCCGAGCTGCAGACCTCCGGCGCCGCGGCCGGCGAGGCGCCAAAGGGACGGGCGTTCGCGCCGGGGACCTTCCGGATGCTGTGGACCTCCGGCTCGACGAAGGCGCCCAAGCTCGTCACGTGGCGCCAAGAGCCCTTCGTTCGCGAGCGCCGGCGCTGGATCGCCCATATCGAAGCGACCGAGCGCGACGCGTTCTTCTGCCGGCACACCCTTGACGTGGCGCACGCGACCGACCTGCACGCCTTCGCGGCGCTGCTCGCCGGCGCCCGCCTGATCCTCGCCGATCCGGGCGCGGAACCCGCGACGCTGCTGTCGCAGCTGGCCGCGACCGGCGCCACGTACACCAGCATGCTGCCCAATCACTACGAGGACATCGTCGCGGCCGCCAGGCAACGGCCCGGCACCGATCTCTCCCGGCTGCGCCGCCCGATGTGCGGCGGCGCGTACGCAAGCCCGGCCCTCATCGCCACCGCTGCCGATGTGCTCGGCATCCACATCCGCCACATCTACGGCTCGACCGAGTTCGGCCTCGCCCTGGGCAACATGGCGGACGAGGTGCAGACCGTCGGCGGTATGCATGAGGTCGCGGGCGTTCGCGCCCGTCTGGAGGCGCTTGTCGGGTACGACCGGGACGACCTCGGCCATCTGGTGCTCACCTCCGACTGCACCAGCAACGGCTACTTGGACGACGACGAGGCCAATGCGGCCACCTTCCGTGGCCCCGACTTCTGGACCGGCGACGTCGCCCAGCGCCTGGACGACGGCAGCCTCCGCCTGCTCGGGCGCGTCACCGACCTCGTGCTGACCACGGGCGGCCCCCTGGCCGCTCCCTTCCTCGACGAACTCATTGCCCGGCAATGCCCGGTTGCCGAGTCCGTCAGCCTCGCCGCCGACACGGACACCCTGAGCAACCGCGTGCTCGTGGTGCTGCGCGCGGCACCGGGAGCCTCCGACGACGACGCCGTCAGCGCTGTCGACAAGCTCCTCGCCTCGCGCGGGCTGACCGGTGCGGTCCTGGCGTTCGACCGGATCCCGCGCACCGTCGTCGGCAAAGCCGACCGCGCGCTGCTCCGCCGCCGCTACATCCCGGCCTCGACCTTCTGACGCACCCGCCGTCAGCGACATGCTCTGGAAGGGCGAGTCATGACCCGGAAAACACTGATAGACAAGATCTGGGACCTGCACGTCGTGGAGCCCGGGGCATCCGACCTCATCTACATCGACCTGCACCTGCTGCACGAGGTCAGTTCGCCTCAGGCGTTCGCCGGGTTGCGCGAGGCCGGCCGCACGGTCCGCCGCCCCGCCCTGGCGCTCGCCACCTCCGACCATGACGTCCCGACCGACGGGCGCGAGCTGCCGCCGGACGCGGGCGCCGCCAAGCAGTTGCAGGTACTCGCCGACAACTGCCGCGACAACGACATCGAGCTGCACCCGGTGGGCACCCCGGGGCAGGGCATCGTGCATGTGATCGGCCCGCAGATGGGGCTCACCCGGCCCGGCACGACCATCGTCTGCGGCGACAGCCACACCGCCACCCACGGTGCGTTCGGCGCCATCGCGTTCGGCATCGGGACCAGCGAGATCGAACACGTCCTTGCCACGCAGACCCTGCGGGCCCGTCGACCGGAATCCATGGCCGTCACCGTCACCGGCGAGCTCCCGCCCGGTGTCACCGCCAAAGACCTCGCGCTCGGCATCCTCGCTGCCGGCGGCACGGACGCGGGCACGGGGACGCTCATCGAGTTCCGGGGCCCCGCCGTGCGCGCGCTGTCCATGGAAGGGCGGATGACGCTGTGCAACATGGCTGTCGAGATGGGCGCGCGCAGTGGTCTGATCGCTCCAGACCAGACCACGTTCGCGTATCTGAAGGGCCGCCCTCGTGCCCCGCACGGTGATCTGTGGGACCAAGCTGTCGCCGAATGGCAGACGTTGTGCAGCGACACGGACGCGGTCTTCAGCCGCGAACTGGTCGTCGACGCGGGTTCCATGGTGCCGCGGGTGACCTGGGGCACGAACCCCGGGCAGAGCGTACCGGTCGACGGCGTGGTCCCCGACCCCGCCGACAGCGCTGATTCCGGCGAGCGGGCCGCCGCCGAGCGCGCCCTCACCTACATGGACCTCCGTCCCGGCACCCCGATGCGCGACGTCGGCATCGATGTGGTCTTCATCGGTTCCTGCACCAACAGCCGGATCGAGGATCTGCGCGCCGCGGCCGACGTGCTGCGCGGGCGTCGCGTGGCCGACGGCGTACGCGGTCTGGTCGTTCCCGGCTCGATGCTCGTGCGTCACCTGGCCGAACAGGAAGGGCTGGACGGGGTCTTCACCGCGGCCGGCTTCGAATGGCGCACGCCGGGCTGCTCGATGTGCGTCGGCATCAACGGCGACACCGTCGCGCCGGGTCAGCGCTGTGCGTCGACCTCCAACCGCAACTTCGAAGGCCGGCAGGGCGCCGGGGCCCGGACGCATCTCGTGTCCCCCGCCACAGCCGCCGCCACCGCCGTTGCCGGGCATTTCGCCGCGCCGGCCGATCTGTAGGGAGAAGCCGTATGGAACCGCTCATCCGCGTCACCGGCCGTGGGGTGCCCCTGGACCGGCCCAACGTCGACACCGACCAGATCATCCCCGCCGCGTGGCTGAAGAACACCACCCGCACCGGTTACGCCGCCGGCCTCTTCGAGCAGTGGCGCCGCGACCCGGGCTTCGTCCTCAACCGGCCCGAGCGTGCCGGGGCGGCGATTTTGGTCGGCGGCCCGAACTTCGGCTGCGGTTCGTCGCGTGAGCACGCGGCGTGGGCGCTGCACGAGTGGGGTTTCCGGGCGGTGATCGCGCCGGGCTTCGGGGATATTTTCCGCAACAACATGCCGAACGCCGGGCTGGTCCCCGTATGGTGCGAACCACCGGTAGCCGCTGCTCTGATGGCCGCCACCACTGCCGACGCCACCGCTGAGATCAGCGTCGACGTGGCTGAGCAAACGGTCACCTGCGAGGCTGCGGGGGTCCGGGCCGCGCCGTTCCGGCTCGACGAAGACGCCCGCGACCGGCTCGTCTCCGGACTGCCCCAGCTGGAGGTGACGTTGCGCTCCGCTGACCGGATCGCGGCGTACGAGCAGACTCGCGCCCCGTGGTTGGACGTTTCCGCGTGAGGCGGCGGCCGTAGAAGGACGAGGACGGATGGTGTTGGCAGGCTCTACAACGGGTCGGCGGTGAACTGCTGATCGTCGCGCCAAAAACACAGCGCTCAGCTCGTCGCATGGCCCTGCCGTCCGAGTTCGTGACCGCACTCCGTGCTCAGCGCGCCCAGCAGATCGCCGACCAGAAGGGAGCGGGCGACAGCTGGAAGGGGAACCGGCCACAGCCTCGTCTTCACCACCAGGAACGGGACCCCCATCGAGCCGCGCAACCTGAACCGCTCCTTCGAAGCGCTCTGCATCCGCGCCGGCGTCCGCAAGGTCCGCTTCCACGACCTTCGTCATACGTGCGCGTCGCTCCTCCACGAACAAGGCGCCGACGCTCGCATGATCACGGAAGTCCTCGGCCACAGTTCGATCGGGTGACCATGGACATCTACACCTTCGTCCGGCTCGACTCGCAGCGCTCGGCGTTCGAGCGTGTCGGGGATGCCCTGAGGGGTGACGGCAACGGCCCGGACGATGACCACGGTGCAGCAGGTGTCCCCGGAGCTGTTTGATCGACTCCCAGGGCTAGCCGATGAGGGTCTCCTTCGGGCGGACTACGCAGAACTCGTTCCCCTCCGGATCGGCCAGCACGGTCCACGACTCGTCGCCGCTCTGTCCGACGTCCGCTCTGCGAGCGCCGAGTGCGAGGATTCGCTCGATCTCGGCCTCCCGGTCTTCCGCCGCGGATGTCAGATCGAGGTGCAAGCGGTTCTTGACGACCTTGCGGTCGGTCACTGGCATGAAGCAGATTCCCACCGGGGCCGTCTCGGCCGACCCGATCACGACCTCCCGCTCCCGCTCGGACAGGATCCGCCAGCGCAGCACCTCAGCCCAGAACCGGGCCAGGGCGGGCAGGTCGTGGGCGTCGATGACGATGTGATGCAGCGAGACAGGCATGTCGGACAGTGTTCCCCTTTGAGGGCGTGGACAGACCGGAGGCGGTTGCCGCCAAACACTGCCGTCAAGGCAAAAAGCAGCCACCGCGATCCCTGGTGGCACCGAAGCCAGGAACGCACGCAGCCGATCGGCGTGCTCGACAAGGGCGCAACCGCGCACGCTTTCCAAGTCTGTTGGTGGGGGTGAGGACTGCGGTCGTGGCCGTTCGCCTGGGTTCATGACGGAGGAAGCGGCGGCACGGTCACATCGGCGGTACCAGCCTGAGCGGCCGTGAACGCAGCTGAATGAGAAGGAAACTGAGACGGGCTCAGGCTGTACGTGAGCCAGGCCGGCCACTCGTCGTCGACCTCGAGTCTCTGCCTCAAGGCTGGAGTGGCCGTCCTTTTGATCTGTAGCTCTGGCCGATCGGTCAGCGGCGGTCATTTCGGTCGCCGCAAGCTCTATCGGGGCGCTGCCGGACAGGGCCGGTTGCCGTGGTTGGGGTACGGCGCTGCTGTACAGCCCGGCCGCTGGTGACCGAACGGGTTATGCCAAGACGAGCCCGCCGGGGCGGCTCGGGTGTACGCCCTGGATCACTGCGGCGGAACGGGGAGCTGATAGAACGTGCACGGCCCGAGCGGCACATTATTGGCGCATCTGCCCTCCCACACTGTTCCCGTCGAAGTCAGCACGGTGATGAACACCGGGCCTGCCGCAACGTCGAAGACGTTGGATGCCAGTGTGACATCGACAACGTTGGAGGGGCCTCCCACCGCCTGCCAGCCGCCAACAGGAGTACCTGGGTCGCTGTTCTCATTGACTGTCAGGGCGTAGACCTTGCCCTTACACACCGCCGCGACGTACTTGGCGTGGCTCGCTTCGTTCCCCACGGAGTCGACGTCCACGCAGCCCTTTTTTGGCCGGTCCGGGTTTGGCGAGTCCAGCTTCGACTGAGCGTGTTCGAGCAGGTCAGCAGTTCCGTCCTCGGGCTGTGTCTGAGCCGCTGCTGCGCCGCCAGCCCCGATGACCGTCATGATGGCTGTGGCGGTCAGCGTTGCGGCAAGCCTACGCTTGCGTTCCATTCCATACGCCCCTTCCTTTTGTGGAAACGGATTTCGTGATCCGCTTGGCGAAAGAATGGTTACCTGACACACGCGATCCACGGTGAACACATAGTTCACCCAAATGTCCGGCGTGTCGGCTTTTCCGGGCCCGTTTTCCATGGCTCGGAGTGCCGCGTTCCCATTCCAGCTCCCTCCGCCACTACCGACCGACCTCGGCCGCAGAGGGTTTCTCTGCTCCGTCCCGCCGGTGATCCAGGCTTCGCGCGACGCTCTACCTCCCTCCCCCCTCCGCCCTCCAGACTTGTCAGGGGCAGGGGCGGCCCGTCGTGAAGGTGGTGGTGGCCGCGGCGATGACGGTGTCCAGCCTGTCCCGGGTACCCACCAGGGTGTCGATCTGAGTGTTGATCCGGTCCCGCTCCGCCGAGAGCCGGTCGAGCAGCTCCGGCGTCACCTCGCCGGTTACGACGCACGGCAGCAGCTCCACTATCGACCTGCTCGGCAGCCCTGCCGCGTACAACTGCCGGATCAGCAGGACGCGGTCGACCGCACTGTCTGGATAGTGCCGCTGGCCGCTGGGGCTGCGTTCGGAGGCGAGGAGGTGCTGCTCCTCGTAGTACCGCAGCGCTCGCACGCTCACGCCGGTCGCGGCCGCGAGTTCACCGATGCGCATCGCATTCCCCTTGCCTCTGACGTCAACGTCAGCTTTTAGCGTGACCGATGTACGGGCCTGCGGCCAGAGAATCCATCGAGAGAAGGACGAGATGTCGTACGACGGTTACAAGGATCTGCGCGTGGCGATCGAGGCGGGCGTGGCTCATGTCACGCTCGACAACCCGCCGGTCAACATGCTCGACACGACGCTCATCAACGAACTGCACGACTTCGTCGGCGCCGTCCGCGAGGACGAGCGGGTGCGCGTGATCGTGGTGCAGAGCGCCGACCCGGACTTCTTCGTCGCCCACGTCGACCTGGGCTTCATGCTCAAGCCAGAGACCTTCGCGGAGCTGGCCAACCCGGACGTCAGGACCGGCGGCGACGAGTCTCTGATCAACCCGATGCAGAAGCTGATGCTGCGCCTGCGCGCGCTGCCGCAGGTGACGATCGCCAAGCTCGCCGGGCGTCTTCGGGGCGGCGGCAACGAACTGGCGATGGCACTCGACATGCGCTTCGCCGCCCAGGGGCGGACCTGGCTCGCCCAGCCCGAGACCCGGATGGGCATCATCCCCGGAGGCGGCGGCACCCAGCTGCTGCCCCCGCTGGTGGGCCGCGCCAGGGCTCTGGAGGTGATCCTCGGCGGGAACCTGTTCGACGCGGAGGCGGCCGAGCGCTACGGCTGGATCAACCGCGCACTTCCGGCCGAGGAACTCGACGACTTCGTCGACGCCCTCGCCCGGCGCATCGCGGCGCTGCGCCCGGAGCAGATCGCCGCAGCGAAGGCGGCGGTCGGGGCCGCAGCGGCCAGTGGGAGCCTGCTGGAGGGGCTCGGCGAGGAGAGCAAGGCCCTGGGCGGGGTCTACCCGGCACCGGATGCCGTGGTCGAGCGCATGCGAGCCGCTGTGGCAGCCGGCGCCCAGACCCGCGAAGGCGAACTCGACCTGGAGGCGTCACTGGACCGCATTGCCTGAGCCGTACGCGGCCACCGGGCGCACTTTGATCACGGACACGACTCTGCTGCGCAATTCCTCGGCGGAGGCGTCCTTGCGTAGGCGGTGGTCGTTGGTGCGGCCGTCTTCGTCTCGTCCGGTCGTGAGGGGAGGCGGGGATGTCCATGCGGCCGATGGGGTTGCCGCCGGTGCCGGAGCAGACGGTGAAGGTGCCCTGGCGGCTTCCCGAAGGGGGGAGTCTGGCGAATTCGACCGACAATCGGTACTTGCTGAGCACTCATGGATAACCCAAACGTATCCGTAATCAGCAGAGCGATGGCATGACGCTGCGACTGAACGTCGAGACCCAGTACGGCAGCGCGACCGTCCTTCTGTCGGCGTAATCCCCGCTTGCTCAGCCGTGCACGTCGCTGGGTGATGGGTTGCGGGGTGCGGCATAACCGGCCCCTCCCTCGCTGGCCGTCACTGGTGCGTGTCAAGTTCTCTGAGTTACTGGCAGATTCTGCGAATTCGGCCAGTAACTTGCGTGGCTATGCGGGATTCAGGAAGTCGCCGCCGTCTGACGTTGCTCACCGGCCGGTGGTGTCAGGCGCGTTCCGGCTCGTTCGTCTCCTCGGTGGCCGCGGCCCGAGCGCGACGGCGGCCCAGCAGGGCACATCCCGCGGTCACCAGGCCGATGGCGACGACTCTGGCAGCCTGGTAGTAGCCGGTCGCCAGCTCCTCTGGGGCACCGGGCAGTCGGAGAGAGACCCCCGCCGCCGCGAGACCCCCGAAGACGATCAGTGCGACAGCCCCCCACGTCCCGAGCTCCGTCCACCAGGGTCCCGGGTTGTAACCCCGTTCGTCGGTCTGCTCAACGTCCTTGTCGGTCACGGTCTGTTCTCCTGGGCGTGTGGTGGCGGTCGCTGGGGAGGACGCGGCTACGGTGCGGGCGGTTCACCGGGCCGAACGTTCCCTGCTGAAGCCGACGCGGTCGCCGAGGAAGAGATCAGTAAGAACGTCGCCTCCCTCGTGAAGGTGCCCAAGCCTCGCCGTCGCCGGATCAAGCCGTGGTCCGTCGCCGAGGCAGGCCAGTTCCTCGCCGACGCCGCCGCCCGTGATGACCACCTCTTCGCGGCCTGGGTCCTGGTCCTGTGCCTCGGGCTGCGCCGCGGTGAGGTCCTGGGCCTGACGTGGAAGTCCGTCGACTTCGAGGCGGGAGAGTTGTACGTGGATCACCAGATCCAGCGCGCCGGGCGTCAGATCCTCCACCGTGAGACCAAAACCGAGGACTCGGACGACTTCCTGCCTTTGCCGGCACTCTGCCTCAAGGCCCTGCGGATGCGCCGGGCCCAGCAGCTCGGGGATCGGAAAGCCGCCGGGGAGCTCTGGCAGGAATGTCATGACCTGATCTTCACCACGAAGTACGGCACGCCGATCGAGCCGGGCAACCTGACCCGCATGTTCGCCCTGCGTGTCCGCCGCGCCAAGATCCGGGCCATCCCGCTCCGGAATACCCGTCACACGTGCAGCTCGCTTTGGTCGCCCTCAAGGTCCATCCGAAGGTGGCGCAGCGCATCCTTCGGCACTCGCGGATCGCCATGACGATGGAGGTCTACGCCGAGGCCAGCGAAGAGCAGGTGCGCGCCGCGATCGGCAAGCTGTCCAACGCGATGGGCGGCACCGGCTGACGCGGTTGCTGTACTTCACTGCTGTACGGGCAACACAAGAGACCCCCCGGATTTCTCCGAGGGGCCTCTCAGCTGTGTGCACTCGGCAGGATTCGAACCTGCAACCTTCTGATCCGTAGGATCGGGCACCGCCTTGCAAGGGAGTCTCGCGGTCTCCTGAGCTGATCGCCGCGGTCGGTGATCAGCAGCCTTTGTGTGCTGTCGTTGCCGTCAGCGCTGCCGTCATTCCGAGGAGCAGCCGACTGGCCCCGTCTTCTCCGTTGCCGCCGCTGCGTGACCTCCGGCTACCAGATGCTGCCGTACGCCATTCAGATACGCGGGTTGCGCTCGTACGTAGACGATTCGTCCGGGAAGTCGTCGGGAAAGACTTCGCTCACGACGTCGCCCTGAAGCACACGCAACAGGTACGTCTCCACAGGGCCTTCAAAGAGATCAAACTCGTCGCCACGCCCGATGACGGTGAGGACGGCCCACTTGCGGGCATCCGCGTTCGGGACCAGGAAGCACATGTCCGCATTGTCCGTACCTCCCCAGCGGACCAGTTGAGCCGGTGCCACTCCACGTCGTGACAGCAGCTCCTGGATGTGCGGACGCGTGGTGGCCATGGTTTCCCTGGCGATAAGAGTTCGGGTTACCAGATCGACGTTCTCGTTGTTTGCGCCCGCGCGGTAGACGCGCAGGAAGTCATCGAACTTGGCGCCTCCGAACACGTCGAGGAAGCGCATGAACGACGCCGGGAAAGTGACACCGAGAGCGGCTTCGGCGGACTCCCAATCGTTGATCACTGTTCCCACTTCGCCAGTTGCCGGAAGTGCCGCCAAGAGTTCCAAGTCAGTCATTATCTGCCTACTTGTTGATGATGGTTTGGTCGATTTCGAGGCCACCGCCCTTGGCGACGACATGGACACCTGACGGGATGAGGTCTGACGGGTTTCGATACACAGGAGTGGCCAAGTACTTCACATCATGGCCAGCATCAACAGCGGCATAGATCTGCTTCTCCATCTTCTGCATGACTTCATTGTTTGCCTTGTCGTACATGATGACGATGTTCTCTGGCGCCTTGCCGTCGCCCCCTAGAGACCTGGCGAGCAGGTGCCCCCGAGTGTGACCGGCTGTATCACCGCCCCAACCGGGAGGTTGCACGCGTCGGCCGGCCTTGGAACCCGTGTCGAGCATCGACTTAGTGATCGTTGTGTCAACGCCTTGGGCACGTCCGACGCCGTCAAGGGGCTGGCAGTAGTGCGGCGGTTGCCTCGCTGCCCCGTAGCCACCGCCCTGGCCGACACGCAGCAGGGGCTGCCCAGGTCCGAGCGGTGGTATGCCGGCCATCGCCAGGCGGGGGCCTGCGATATCGATGGGTATTCCCTGAAAGAATCTGCTAATCCCGCCCGCCTCGGATATGGCTTGCGCAGACTTTCCCAATCCGCCGAATGCACCGCCGG
Organism: Streptomyces sp. NPDC048479; assembly: GCF_040651435.1. NCBI lineage: Bacteria > Bacillati > Actinomycetota > Actinomycetes > Kitasatosporales > Streptomycetaceae > Streptomyces > Streptomyces sp. NPDC048479. The sequence goes on along the minus strand of NZ_JBEZKA010000012.1, from coordinate 90,286 downwards.
TGGCCGCGCCGTAGAACCCTGCGCTCTGAGCTTCATCGAGGTTGAAGCCGTCCTGCATGCCGAAGTTGATCGCCATGTTCTGCGCGACGGCGAGGTCGACGGTGACAGACTCGATGCCTGCGAAAGCAGCAGTGACAAAGGTGGTAGCGGCGATGTCGGCGACCACGGTGGAGAGCGTGACCCCGAGGGTGGCGGCAAGTTCGATGATGGTCACCGAGGCTGCTGCGGCAGCGGCTTCGGAAACACCGAAAGTGAAGATGGCGAGAGCGGTGCCCGCAACGATGGTGGCGCCGACAATCTCCAGTTCATGCTCGAGCTTCTTCTTGGCGTCAGCCACGGCATCGGCGTACTTGTCCAGCCCGTCCGCCAGGGCACGGGGACCGTCGATGAGGTCCTGAAGCCAGCCCTTCTTGTCGTGGTAGTAGCGGCGCCAGAACGGGTCGTCAAAGGCCGATATGGCCTCTCCCGTGTTGTTGTGAATCAGGGTTTGTGCGGCCTTGTTGGCAGCGACCGTGACGTCCTCCATGTCCTCGGCGAACTTCCGCCACGCCTTCGCTATGTCCCGCAGCTTGTCCTCGTCGGCGGCCGGCCACTCTATCCCCGTGAGATCCTGGACAACCTCCCGGACCTTGTCACCTGCACTCACTGCTCGTGCCCCCGGTCGTGGTTGCCGAGATCGCCGTGCTTTTCATGAGGCTTGGGGACGGCCTTACTGAACATGGCGCGAATCAGTTCTTCATTGTCGATGTGCCCGTCCGCCATGTCGGTCATGGCCAGATGGATGCTGACCAACCCCTCGGCAAGAATCATTGCCGATCTCTCAACCGCCGTGACGTTGGGTGCATAGATACCTTGGAACTGCGTCCCTGCATCGTCGTCCCCCCAGGCTGCACCGGCCTCGGACAGCGAGGTCTTGAGCGTGGTGAGAGCCTTCACCAGCGCTGTGCTCTGCTCATGAAATGTCGGAGCCGCCGCCTTGATGTCAGCGCTTTTGATGTTCAGGACCTTGCCCTCGTCACCCATCGCAAATCACCCCTCCGTTGCTTCGCCAGCCCTACGACCCTAATCAGAGAGGTTCGTTCACAACTGCAAGCTACGGAAAGAATGGGTAAAGATCCACTCCGGGTGTGTGTCTCAGTCACAGATCAGTCGCTGAGTGCAATATAGATCGCGGAGGCGATTGGAAGGCCACGCGGCGGAGCTTGGTGCACATGCACAGGTGTGCCTGCGTCGTCCGGCTCCCATCGTCGGCGCTACCCTGCGGCCCATGGCTGAGGCTTTCGTCACCGGTGGCGAACACCCGTCGTGCGGCATCTGCCCCTCACGTCGCTTCCCGCTCGGCGAGTTCGACGTGTTCGAGCGTCCCTCCGCCGACTGCCCGTTCAGCCCTGCGGACGGTCACCGGTACACATCGGCTGGAGTGCCCGTATGCGTACACCCGGAGAAGGTCGGCCTGCCGCCTGGCCGGTACAAGACTGAAGGCGTGCCGTTCAAGGTGGAGCTGCAGTTGCCGGACAGCCCGGACCAACTGGACGCGTACCTGTACGAGGTGATGCACAGCGCAGCACCCGGAGTGCTCGAACTGCTTATCGAGCAAGCCACCCAGGAAATCCCGCAGGTCTTCCCAGAGGTGGACGTACTCCAGGCGCTGCGCCGCGCGCTCAACTAACCGGCGGTGGCGAATCCGGGGGCGAACCTACGGCCGCCCTCGTAGATGCCCAGCGGCTCGTACTTCGCGACGACAACCGCCTTCCGCTTCGCCGTCTCCTCCTTGCCGATCCAGAACCGCTCGTTCAGCGGCCCCCAGGCGGCCCGATAGACCTGGTGCGTGTAGTCACCGTGATCCCAACCGCCGATCTGCTCACGATCGGTGGCGTGCACGAACCTGATCCCGGTCCGCTCCTGGACGCGGCTGAGCACGGTGAACTGCGCCGCGAGAGCGTGGATCATCTCATCCACGGGGACGGAGACGGGGATCTCGGCGGCCTGTTCGTCGCCATCCGTCATCTCATACACGGCCGACTTGATAGCCATGGCCCGAAGTGCCTCGGGGAAGAGCGGCACGGTGTCCGTCTCCACATCGAAGCCGTCCACCAGGGCGTAGCCGGTAAAACTCTGCCAGTCTTCGTCGTACTTCGCGCACGCGGTGCGCAGACGGGCGAACTCCGGGTCCGCCTCGACGATCGTCACGATTTCCCGGGCTCGCTCCGCGACCCGCTCAGGGGCGGGACGTACTAGCGTTGCGGACACTGCTGCACACTCCTTCGGTTGGGTGCATCGGTTGACCCGTCCGGCTGCCGACCGCCGTCATACGGGGCAGCCGGGCGGGAGTCTGTCGCCATGCCGAGTGGCGTTTGGACCTCCCTGGCCGCTTCAAAGAGACACCTCCCGCGGCCAGGGGGCGTTCATGTGGTCGGGCTGGCCAAAGCCACACCGAGGACGAAGCCGACCGACCCTGAAATTGCGATGATGAGAATCGGTCCGGCGTAAAGGCCTATGCGGGCCGCTAATCGCCTCACTGCGACTCGCCCCCGCTCTCTGCGGGCGCTGCCCGAACCTGGTCGCTCACGGTGGTGCCGCCCGTTGAGGCGTTCGCGGCGCGGTGTTGCGGGCACTGGCACGGCGGGTAAGCCATCGACCCCGGGGGCAAGTCCAGCCCCTCCGTCGTGTCGATTCTCAGCACTCCGCCCGCTCCGCGTTCCTCAGTCAACTGGGCGAGCAGTGCCCGCGCTTCGCTTCCCATAACTCAGCCCCTTGTGGACGACTACGGCGAGCGTCTCGCCGACCTCTCCTGCCTCTACGCAACCGCCCGACCACGCACAGCGGTACCGTTGCAGCAACGTCGGGACTTGAAAGCCTTGAAAGTTCGTAAGAGCACGGGGAGTTGAGGTCATGGCAAAGCGCTTACCGAACGTGGCGCTTGCCCGGCTGCTGACTGAGAGCCGTTGGACGTACCGCCAGTTCGCGCGCACGGTGAACCGCGTCGGCACCGAGACCGGCTTCCCGCTCCGTTACGACGAATCGGCGGTGAGCCACTGGCTCGGCGGAACCACTCCCCGCAAGTCGGTTCGGACCTGCATCCTCGAAGCCCTGTCGCGACGGCTCGGCCGCCCCGTCACCCACGCCGAGGCGGGCCTGCCCACTCCCACTGATCACCCCACGGCCGCGGATACCGTGGAAGGGATGATCGACCTGGGGAGGCAGGACATGGTCCCTTCACGCAGGAGCATCCTGGGCGCCGGTCTCTTCTCCGTCGCCCTGACCATCCCCGGCTGGCCCGATGTCGTCGGCCGCGCTCAAGCCGTTCAGACCGGCCGAACCTCACGCATCGGCATGAACGAGGTGGACATGGTCATCGCCATGACCGAGCGCGTCTCGGAACTGGACGACCAGTTCGGCGGCCGTCACGCACGCCCCATGGCGGCGACGTTCATGGTCAACACGGTGGCCGCGTATCTGCGGGCCGATGCTCCGGAGCACGTACAGCAAGCGATGCTTTCCGCGGCATCCGACCTGCTGTATCTCACGGGCTATATGGCGGTGGACGAAGGGCTCCACGGACTCGCGCAGCGCTACTACATCAAGGCTCTGGAGCTGGCCGGTGCGGCTGAGGATCACCTCACGTACTGCACCACGCTGCGCGGCATGAGCGTGCAAGCGGTGGACCTGCGCCACGGAGCCAAGGCCATGGAATTGGCCGACGCAGCTGCCGCCGCCGCCCCGAAAGCCGGGCCACGCATGCTCGCCTTCCTCGTCGGCCAGCAAGCCCACGCTTCCGCCCAGACCGGAGACCGCACGAGCGCGCTGCGCTCTATCCGTGAAGCTGAAGCGGCCATGGACCGCGCCGAGTCGCGCGGAAAGGCATTCGGCTCGTACGACCCGTCTTCGCTCAACTATCACGTCAGCCAAGTCCGGTACGAACTCGGCGACAAGGCTGGGGCCGTCGATGCCATGCAGCAAGCGGACGAGCTCCGCCCCAGCGTCTATCGGCGCACCCGGGTACAGCGGCGCGGCCTGCTGGCTGAACGGCAACTGGAGATCGGCCACCTAGAAGCGGCCTGCGCTACCTGGAACCTGGCACTCGACGACTACCCCATGGTCCAGTCGGGCCGTGCTGACGACCGCGTGAAGACCATGTTCAGCCTGATCCGCCCCCACTTGAGGAATGCTGCCGCCCGCGATCTCCACGACCGGGCACGCACTATCGCGCCCCCTGCGCTCGTCGGCTGACCCCCCAGCGGGGTACGAATCGTCGTCCGCACACTGGGGGGCGACGACGGCGGATACCACGACGTCATCGCCTCGTGGTCGACTCGGGCACGCCGAGGTCTCGGCGCATGGCACTGCGGAGTACGGCGAGTGCCGAATCGAACCTGTCCTCCAGCTCTCTGTAGGCCTGGTCCTCTATCCCAGCACCCTCCACGAGCAGGTCTCTCGTGTCCCTCAGGACCACGAACGCGGCGCGGGCAGCCTCTACGACAACTTGCGGGGCGATGATGGCCAGCTGGTGGCGGATCTCGTAAGCCCCCGGCGCCAGAAACAGCTCGCGAACCCTCTGAGGGCGCTCCTGTGCAGGGATGTCTGCCTGCGCGCACTCGTTGAGCGCCGTTCGCATGCGCGAGAGTGCAGCGGTGTAGTCGCCGTAGAGCTTCCTCCGCACATCGAGACTTTGGCCGGCGCGCTCCCTGCGCCAACTGAGCCGATCGGCAATCAACGTCGAACCGACCCCGATCACCGCTCCAAGTGCCGTACTGACTGGCGATATCCACTCCATGGCAGGGAGCGTAGGACGTCCGTTTGCCCGTCGCCCCGCAGGTGCATCTCGTGATGGGAATCGAGCCCCCGCTCTGATCTGGCCACGGTCAGACCGCCGTTGACGTGAGTTCCTCTCCCAACTGGCGCAGAGCGCGGACGGCTTCGTACGACGTCTGCTTTGTAAGCCTGGCGCCCCGCGCTGGCGCATCCGCGCTGGTCACCGTGTGTGCGGCGGCGCTGAGCCCACGCAGGGCTCTGGCGCCGCTATGGGCTCCGAGTGACCGTGGTTGACCGCTCCATCTGGCACGGATCTGGCACGCGGACAGCCTCTGACACCTGCCTTGTCGCTTAAACATCCGTGTCGGGTAGCGGATAAAGGCGCTTCAGGTAAGCCAGCGCCACCCCTGAAACTGTCGGAGTCCAACCCAACTCGGCAGCGACTTCTTCGCAACGCGCCGACGCTCGCGAGCACAATTGCTCATTGGCGCGCAGGTTCAAGTTTGCTGGTGCTTTGCCCGTACCCTTCGACGCTCGCATGGGCTTCTCTGGGACAAACTCTCCGGAGACGAACAGACGTAATCCCTCACTCACTCGATCGACAAGCTCGTCACCAACCGCCGCGGCGGATGCCTTGATGTGCGCACGCTCCGGGACGGTTGTCTTCATAGGGAAGTTTCTCGCGCTGCGCTTGGCGGCCGGGTCAGAGGTGCGGAGCTTCCCACATGCATTTGGGGCCAAGACTTCATCGACCGCATCTGCAAGATCGTGAGACCCGATCTCATGGAGCTTGCTCGATGCAGCGGCCAGTCGATCACGCAGGTTCATGCTCTTGTGAGAGTGCTGAGCCATCAGCGGAAGCCTTCCACACAGATCGAGGTTGCTCAGGAATGCCGAAAGGAGCCTATGGGATCTGGGCGGGACGACGCGCACGAGAAACTGACTCGCCTTAAGGCCGATTCACAGAGCGGTGTTCCCGTATCGGTCATGAAACAGACGGTCGCCGAATATCTGGCGTACTGGCTGGAGCACGTGTCGAAACCGAAGGTGCGCCGGGTAACTTGGGTCAATTGCGAATCCCTGGTGCGAAATTACATCGTCCCGGGCGTCGGCAAGAAGAAGGTCGCCCGTCTCGCCGCCCGCGACATCCGCGCGTTCCTCGGCCTGGTCGCACGCACCTGCCAGTGCTGCGCGCTGGAGAAGGACAAGAAACGGCCTGAGCACAAGCGGCGGTGCTGTGCCGTCGGTGAGTGCTGCGAGAAGTACCCATCGGATCGCACGGTCCGTTTCCTGCTGGTGCTCCTGCGGTCGGCGCTCCAGCACGCCGTACGGGAGGACGAGCTGCCGCGCAACGTCGCTCGGAACGTCGAGCTGAGCACAGGGACGCGACGCGAGATCGAACCGCTGTCGGTGACAGAGGGAAGCAAGCTGCTGGCTACAGCGCGGGGAGACAGGCTGTGGGCGGTGTACGAGCTGGCCGTACGGCTGGGCCTGCGGCGGGGCGAAGTGCTCGGCCTTCGCTGGAAGGACGTGGATCTTCATGACGGAGTGATCCACATTCGGCAGAGTCTCCAGCGGGTCAGCGGTGAGCTGGTGCGCGCGGCCACGAAGACGGCTCGCTCCACACGCCGTGTGCCGCTGCCTGCTGAGTGTGTGACGGCGCTGCGTGCTCGCCGCGCTCAGCAGCACGCCGACCGGCTGGCCCGCGGGGACCGGTGGACGACAACCGATCTGGTCTTCACGACGCGCAACGGGATCCCGATAGAGCCGCGCAACCTGAATCGCGCCTTCGAGGTCCTGAGCCGGCGCGCGGGCATCCGTCAGGTGCGCTTCCACGATCTTCGGCACACCTGTGCCTCACTGCTCCACGAGCAAGGGGCCGACGCACGGACGATCATGGAAGTTCTTGGGCACAGCTCTATCCGCGTGACCATGGACGTCTACACCTTCGTCCGGCTGGACACCCAGCGAGCCGCCTTCGACCGCGTCAGCGATGCGCTGGCTGGGATTGACGGCAACAGACCGGATGACGATGACGGCCCCGGCGCAGTGTTAGCCGCGATCTAGGAACGGTTGCCGTCAACCACCGCCGTCAAAGCAAAAAGCAGAGGCCCTGTCGATCTCTCGACAGGGCCTCTGGCCTGTTGTGCACTCGGCAGGATTCGAACCTGCAACCTTCTGATCCGTAGTCAGATGCTCTATCCGTTAAGCTACGAGTGCTCGGCGTCCCGGGCTTTTCTGCCTGGTCGGCGTTGCGGGAACAACATTACATGACCCGCGCCGTCAGGTGAAATCCGTTAACCAAACCCATCCTGACCTGCGAAAACGCCGCAGAAATGCCTGCAGAACACCTTCCGGAACACCTGCCGGAACGACCGAAGCCCCGACCATCAGGACGGGGCTTCAGTGATCAACTGGCGGAGGCGGAGGGATTTGAACCCTCGATGGGCTTTAAGACCCAAACCGCATTAGCAGTGCGGCGCCATAGACCGGACTAGGCGACGCCTCCAGCACACCCGCGCGGGCGCGGAGTGGTGCGTGCAGATGATGACACAGCCAAGCGGGGTGTCACCAATCGCTGCCCACGGTACTAGGGACGTGGGCCGCAGAGCAAAGTCCGGACCCTCCGGGAGTCCGGCCGGTCCGGGAGACGTCCCTCGAAGAGCGCAGTCCGGTTGCGCAACGCCCGGACGCAACGAGCGTTAGAGAGTGCGGGGCCTCTCGGTCCCAGCAGGACCCCGTGACTCTCCAGCTCCAGGAGCTCCCATGCTGCGCCACCTCGTCCTCACCGCGACCGCGTCCCTCGCCGCGCTCGGCGCCGCCCTGCCCGCCGCCGCGGCGCCCCTTCCGCTGCTGAAGGCGCCGGACAAACTGACCGTGATCGTCTCCGAGACCGGGAACGGGCGGACCGACGGGCGGTACGAGCTGGCGTGCGGGCCCGCAGGCGGGACGCACCCCACGGCGCAGGCCGCCTGCGACCGGCTGGACCAGCTTGCGCGGGAGAGGCAGGACCCCTTCGCGCCGGTGCCCGAGGACCAAATGTGCACCGAGCAGATGGGCGGGCCGGCCACCGCGCACGTCACCGGAACCTGGCAGGGGCGACGCGTCGACGCCACCTTCAGCCGGACCAACGGCTGTGAAATCTCGCGCTGGCGGACGATCGAACCGGTACTGCCGAACACCAGGTCATAGGCCCGGGCGTGCGCCGTGTGCACACAATATTGGTGAGAGCTCCCCCTCATCCGCCGTCGCGTCCGCATCCGCTGCCTTTAGACTCCCTCCAGTGACAGGCTGAAGTCCGAGGAGCAAGATGGGACCGGCCCGTCCGCAATATGCAGTAGGTCAGGGAGGAAGCGTCGTCGTGAGCAGCAGGCCATCCCGAGGCGCTGCTCGCCTCGCAGCCATACTCGACGCCCTTCCGGACGGGCTCGTGCTAGTCAACTGCAATGGCACGGTCGTCAATGCCAACACCATCGCCCTCGAACTCTTCGAGACGCCCGGCACCGCCCTCGTCGGACGCGGGCTGCTCGATCTGCTGCCCTCCTTCGACTCTCGGCTGATTCCCGGCTCCATGCGGCGGCCCGAAGCCGCGGACGAGCGGGGCCGCACCAAGCCGGCCCGGATGGTCGCGCGGCGCACGGACGGCAGTGAGTTCCCGGTCGAGGTGACCAGCGCCAGCCTTGAGGACGGGCACGAGGCCTATGCCTCGTCCCCGGGATACACCGGCGACGAGCTGCTGATGCTCGTCGTACGGGATCTGTCGGGCACCGTGGACACCGAAGCGGAGCTGGCGCGTTCGCAGCGGCAGACCGAGATGATCCTGCGGGCCGCGTCCGAAGGCGTCGTGGGAACGGACACCGACGGGCGGGTCGTCCTGGTCAATCCGGCCGCCGCCCAGATCCTGGGGTTCCGGGCGAGCGACCTGGGCGGCCAGGAGCTGCACCCGCTGATCCTGCACTCGCGCGCGGACGGCGAGCCGTTCCCGTACGAGGAATCACCGCTCGCGGACACGCTCAAGTCCGGCCGCAAGCACCGGGTGCGCGGGCAGGCGCTGTGGGCAAAGAACGGTTCGAAGGTGGCCGTCGATCTGACGACCGCGCCGGTACGGGACGGGGACCAGCTCGTCGGCGCGGTGATGACCTTCACCGACCGGCGTCCGTACGAGGAGCTGGAACAGCAGCACTCGGCGGAACTCGCGGAGACGACCGAACGGTTCACGGCCGAGATCGATGAGACGACCGAGCGGCTCACGGCCGAGCTGGCTGACAGGTCGGAGCGGTACGCCGCCGAGATCGAGGGGCGCACTGAGCGGTACGAGGAGCTGGCCGCCCGGCATGCCCAGCTGACCGCCGTGCTCGGCGAGTCGCTGCGCGGGCCGCTGGAGGAACTGCGCGCCGAACTGGGCACGCTGGCCGCTGACCCGGCCGGGCAGCTGTGGCCCGAGGCGAATCAGATCCTGCACCATCTGGCCGCCGGTTATGCCCGAATGACAACGCTTGTCGACAATGTGCTCGGCTTCCAGCGACTCGACACGGGCGCGGAAGAGCTGAACAAGGCGAACGTTCTGCTCGACGCGGTCGTCGCGGCCGGGATCGAGGGAGCGATCGAACTGATCGGGCCCGGGCGGGCGCAGTTCGCGGTGCACGCGCCGCCTATAGAGGCAGAGGTGGACGGAGCTCGACTGGCGACGGCGCTCGCTCATCTGGTCGCGGACGTGGCCGGGGTCGACTCGACCGGCAAGGCCCGGGTGGTCCCGGGCGGCGGGTACGTGGACTCGACGGTCGTGGTGGCGGCGGCGCAGCGCGGTGAGGTCGTACGGATCGAGGTGCGGGGGCCGTTCGCCGGGGGAGACCCGGTGCACGAGCCGATCGTGCGGGGGGTCGTCCGGGCGCACGGCGGCGTGCTGCAGACGCACGAGATGCCGGGGATGAGCGGCAGCGCGTACGTCCTGGAGGTGCCGCTCGGCGAGGGCGCGGGGACCGTGACGGCATCGCAGGAGGCCGGTCCGGAGACCGGTGCGCTTGCGGAGACCGGTGCGCTTGCGTTGCCGGAACAGTCGACGGGATCCGCACCTGGTACGTCCGGCGGGGGCGGCGGGCGACGGCGCGCGCGCAGAGCCTCTACGGACGCGTTCCTGGAGAGCCCCGTGGCCATGGAGGACCCCGTGGCGGCGCAGCCGACCGGGCGGCGCCGGGGCCACGCGGAGAAGCCGCAGCAGGAACTGATCCCCGCCCAGGATTCGGGTTCGCGTGCGGGTTCGGGTTCGGGTTCGGGGAGCGGTCCCGGGAGCGGTTCGGGCAGTGGCGGAACCGGGCGGCGACGTGGGCGGCCGAGCCCGGCCGAGCAGGCCACGACGGCTGCCGCCGTTGTCGCGGGGACCCTTGAGCCGACCGAGGGTTCGGTGGTGACGGCCGCGGAGGGCGCGGCCTCGACCGGGCGCGCGGCGCGAGGCCAGGCGGTGCCCCCGCAGGGCGTGCCCGTCGACGCACAGGGTTCGGGCGCGTCGGGGCGGCGCGGTGGCGAGGGCGGACTGCCCGAGCTGTCCGCCGCGCCGGTTGCCGCACCTGCCGCTCCGGCTGCCGCTTCCGCTGTTCCGGCCGAGGCACGTCCCGCCGGGCGCCGGGCCAGGCGGGCACTGGCGGCCGCTCCGGCCGAGGTGGAGAGCGGCCGCAGCGCGTTCGCGCTCCCGCCGGCCGAGGCCGACCGGGTCCGGCCGATCCCGCCGACGGCCGGTGAGGCGGACGCCTCGCTGCCGGGCCGGCACGATGCCGTACGCACCGAGCCGGGCGCCGAACACCACACGCCACCGCAGCAGCATCCCGTGCCCACGGGCCGCCGTCGCGCCCGCAGGGAAGAGGCTCAGCCGCTGCCGGGCCGGGCGCCGGAGACCCTTCAGGCACCGGAAGCGGCTGGGCAGGTGCCCGCCGCCGCGCAGCCGGAATGGGCGGAGAACGGCTCCTCGGGCACCGGCCTCGCCGCGATCGCCTCGGGCGGCCGGCAGCCGACCGCCGCGGATGACTCGACCGGTCAGCACTCCGCCGCCGCGGACGGCGAAGCCGCCGTGGAGAGCGCGGAGGAGACCGTTCAGAACACCGGTTCCGTATCCCTGCCGCTGCCACTGCCGCTGCCGGCACAGCCGGTCGCCGCGCGCGCCGCGCAGCCCCTGCCCGCCGAGGCGCCGGTCTCGGCCGACTCGACACAGGGCCGGGCGTTCAGCGTGCGCACGCTCGGTCAGGGCGTGCCGTTCTCGCAGCAGATCGCCCAGCAGCAGAACCAGACGCTCGGCGCCGGCCGCCGCCGCAAGCTGGCCACACCGCCGGACGGCGAGCGGCCCGAACCCGCCGCGCGTCCGCACCCGCAGGCCCCCGCGCAGAACGGGCCGCGGCTGCCCGCCGCCCAGGCCGAGGGCCGGGCGTACGCGATCGGTGCGCCCGACGAGGGCGCGGAGGGACCCGAGCCGCTGGACGGCCCGGGCGGCGCGGTCGAGGTGGCCAACCGGCCGCAGCCGCAGCCCGTCGACGACGAACTGCCCCCGGAGCCGCTGGACAACCCGCGTCGGCTGCTGGTCTGGCCCGCGCCCGACGTCTCCACACAGCAGGCGTTGAGCGACCGCGGCTACCGCCCGGTGGTCGTGCACTCGCGCGAGGAGGTCGACGCGCAGATCGCGGCCTTCCCGGCCGCGCTCTTCGTCGACCCGCTGACCGGACCGATCACACGGACGGCGCTCCAGTCCCTGCGCCAGGCAGCCGTGGCCGCGGAGGTGCCGGTGCTGGTGACGGCGGGCCTCGGGCAGGCGACGCGGGAGGCCGCGTACGGCGCGGATCCTGCCGTGCTGCTCAAGGCACTGGCTCCGCGCGACAGCGAACAGCACCCCCCGCGCGTGCTGTTGATCGAGGAGCACGAGGAGATCGCGCTCGCGCTGACGGCCACTCTGGAGCGGCGCGGCATGCAGGTCGCCCGGGCGGGTGCGGACACGGACGCGGTCACGCTCGCCACCCAGATGCGGCCGAACCTGGTGGTGATGGACCTGATGCAGGTACGCCGCCGGCGGGCGGGGATCATCGACTGGCTGCGCGCGAACGGCCAGCTGAACCGCACCCCGCTGGTCGTCTACACCTCGGCGGGCCTCAACCAGGCGGAACTGCCGCGGCTCTCGTCCGGCGAGACGGTGCTCTTCCTCGCGGAACGCTCGACGAGCAGCGAGGTCCAGGCCCGCATCGTGGACCTGCTGGCAAAAATCGGCACGAACTGACAGGCATCAAGTAGTGCAAAAGGGGCGGCAGTCATGACTGCCGCCCCTTCCTCGATCTTCAACCGGCCAGCGGCTCTTGCATCGGCTAGAGCCGGGTGACGTCCAGCTCGCCGTCCGCGTACTGCTTGCGGATCACCTTCTTGTCGAACTTGCCGACGCTCGTCTTCGGCACCGCGGGCACGATCGCCCACCGCTCCGGCAGCTGCCACTTGGCGAGCCTCCCGGCGAGGAAAGCCTTCAGCGTCTCGTAGTCGGCGCTCGAGCCGTCCTTCAGCACCACAGTCGCCAGCGGCCGCTCACCCCACTTGTCGTCCGGGACGGCGACGACCGCGGCCTCCGCGACCTCCGGGTGTGCCATCAGCGCGTTCTCGAGTTCGACGCTCGAGATCCACTCGCCGCCGGACTTAATGACGTCCTTCGCACGGTCGGTCAGTGTCAGAAAGCCGTCCGGGCTTATGACGCCGACATCGCCGGTCCTCAGCCAGCCGTCCTCGCTGAACTTGTCCGCGGGCCTGAAGTCGTCACCGCCCGCGCCGCCGTAGTACGCGCCCGCGATCCAGGTCCCGCGCACCTCCAGCTCACCGGCCGACTCGCCGTCCCACGCCAGGAACTCGCCGCCGGGTCCGACCAGCCTGGCCTCGACGCCCGCCGGGAAACGGCCCTGGGTGATGCGGTACGGCCACTCCTCCTCCGCGCTCAGACCCGCCGGCGGGTGGGCCATGGTGCCGAGCGGGGAGGTCTCCGTCATGCCCCAGGCGTGACAGAGCCGCACACCGAGCTTGTCGTAGGCCTCCATCAGCGCCGGCGGACAGGCCGAGCCGCCGATGGTGACCTGCTTCATGGAGCTCAGATCCCGGGGGTGGGCGATGACTTCGGCCAGCAGGCCCTGCCAGATGGTGGGGACGGCCGCGGCGTGCGAGGGCTTCTCGCGCTCGATCATCTCGGCGAGCGGCGCGGGCTGCAGGAAGCGGTCGGGCATCAGCATGTTGATGCCGGTCATGAACGTGGCGTGCGGCAGGCCCCAGGCGTTGACATGGAACTGCGGAACCACCACGAGCGTCGTGTCACGGTCGGTCAGCCCCATCGACTCGGTCATGTTGACCTGCATGGAGTGCAGATAGAGGGAGCGGTGGGAGTAGACGACGCCCTTGGGGTCGCCGGTGGTGCCCGAGGTGTAACACATGGCCGCCGCGGTGCGCTCGTCCAGCTCCGGCCAGTCGAAGGTGGTGGGGCGGCCGGCGATCAGCTCCTCGTACTCGTGCACCTGCGCCTGTGCGTCGGCGAGCAGGGCGCGGTCACCGGGGCCGGAGACGACAATGTGCTCGATCGTCGGCAGATCCGGCAGCAGCGGCGCGAGCAGCGGCAGCAGCGAGCCGTTGACGATGACGGCGCGGTCGGCGGCGTGGTTGACGATCCACACCAGCTGCTCCGCGGGCAGACGGAGGTTGAGCGTGTGCAGTACGGCTCCCATGGAGGGAATCGCGAAGTACGCCTCGACGTGCTCGGCGTTGTTCCACATGAGCGTCGCGACGCGCTGGTCGCCGACGATTCCGAGTTCGTCACGCAGGGCATTGGCCAGTTGGGCCGCCCGCCCGCCGATCTCCGCGAAACTGCGGCGCTGCGGCTCGGCCTCCCCCGTCCAGGTGGTGACCTGTGACTTTCCATGGATCGTCATCCCATGCTGAAGGATGCGGGTCACAGTCAGCGGTACGTCCTGCATGGTGCTCAGCACGGCGTCCTCCCGGTGGGCGCTAGCGCTACGTGGCAGTTAAGGGTTGTGCAGATTCTGCTCACGTACCGCGCGGTATGTCACTACCCAGGGGTAATGAATCGCCACACAGGATCAGCTCACATCGGCGCGCCGACGCGGCGCGGGCCAGGCCTGCCCTGTCGGCGCGGGGCCCGGGGCCGACCGCGCCACCAGCGTGGCGGCAGCGTGGCGGCAGGGCACCGGCGACAGCGTGGCGTCAGCGCACGGGCGACAGCTCCGGGTCCTCGCGGAGCTTGCCGAGCGCCCGCGACACCGCGCTCTTGACCGTGCCGACCGACACCCCGAGCACCTCGGCCGTCTGGGCCTCGCTGAGATCCTCGTAGTACCGCAGCACGACCATCGCGCGCTGTCGGTCCGGCAGCTTCATCACGGCACGCCACATCGCGTCGTGCAGCGCCTGCTGCTCGGCGGGATCGGGCGTGGGTACCGTCTCCCGCTCGGGCAGCTCGTCGCAGGCGAACTCGTCGACCTTGCGCTTGCGCCACTGCGAGGTGCGGGTGTTGAGCAGGGCACGGCGGACATAGCCGTCGAGCGCCCGGTGGTCCTCGATCCGCTCCCACGCGACATAGGTCTTGGTGAGCGCGGTCTGCAGCAGATCCTCGGCATCGCTCGGGTTCGCAGTGAGCGAGCGGGCGGTACGCAGCAGTACGGGCCCCCGCGCCCGTACATACGACGAAAACGATGAGTAGGGCGCATACGACGGCACCGGCGCGGCGGCCTTCGAAGCGCTTGTGCAGACTGGCGTGGTCATAGGTCCACGCTAGGAGCGGGTACTACTGTCGCGGATCGGCCCCAGGTCCCGAAGCGTTGTCCGCCTCAGGTTGTACGGGTGGTGCTGCCCTCACCTCCTGAAGGTGGAGGAGACCCTCAGGGATCGGATACGGGCTACGGGAGCATCCGCCATATTCCGGTCGGCCTCAGCCGTCCGCGCCCAGGATCAATCCGGATGTGGGAACGCCGGTGCCTGCCGTGACCAGAGTCCTGGCCGCGCCCGGTATCTGATTCACCGAGGTGCCGCGCAGTTGTCTGACCGCCTCCGCGATGCCGTTCATCCCGTGCAGATACGCCTCGCCGAGCTGACCGCCGTGTGTGTTCAGCGGCAGGGTGTCCGCAGCCACGAACTCCGCCGCCTCGCCCGGCTTGCAGAACCCGAACTCCTCCAGTTGCATCAGTACGAACGGGGTGAAGTGGTCGTAGATGATGCCCACGTCCATGTCGCGGGGGGCCAGCCCGGAGGTCTGCCAGAGCTGCCGGGCGACCACGCCCATCTCGGGCAGGCCGGTGAGGTCGTCGCGGTAGAAGCTGGTCATCTGCTCCTGAGCCCGGGCCGCGCCCTGCGCGGCGGCCACGATCACCGCGGGCGGCTGCGGCAGATCCCGCGCCCGCTCGGCACTGGTGACGACGATCGCTTGGCCGCCGTCGGTCTCCTGGCAACAGTCGAGGAGACGCAGCGGTTCGACGATCCAGCGCGAGTCGGCATGGTCGGCAAGAGTGATCGGCTTCTCGTAGAAGTACGCGGCGGGGTTGTTCGCGGCATGGCGGCGGTCGGTGACGGCGACATGACCGAACGCCTCGGGCGCGAGCCCGTACGCGTGGAGATAGCGCTGGGCGGCCATGGCGACCCAGGAGGCCGGCGTGAGCAGCCCGAACGGCAGGTTCCAGCCGAGCGCCGCGCCCTCGGCGGACGGCTCCCGGTGCTGCACGCCGGAGCCGAAGCGGCGCCCGGAACGCTCATTGAACGCCCGGTAGCAGACGACGACTTCGGCGACGCCCGCGGCGACAGCGAGTGCGGCCTGCTGCACGGTGGCGCACGCCGCGCCACCGCCGTAGTGGATACGGGAGAAGAAGGACAGCTCGCCGATGCCGGCCGCCTGGGCGACGGTGATCTCGGGGCTGGTGTCCATGGTGAAGGTGACCAGGCCGTCGACATCGGCGGGGGAGAGGCCCGCGTCGTCGAGGGCGGCGTGTACCGCTTCGACGGCCAGCTTGAGCTCGCTGCGGCCCGAGTCCTTGGAGAACTCGGTCGCCCCGATGCCGGCGATGGCCGTCCGGCCGCCGAGCGCGTCCCGGCTGCGGATGCTCATGCGTCACCCTCCGGAAGGATCCCGGGCAGAGTCACGGTCACCGAGCCGGTGACGTGGTTGCCGATGCCGTTGGCCCCTATGACCCGCACATGGGCCGTGCAGCCGTTGACGGAGGTGACGGTTCCACTCAACACCATGGTGTCTCCCGGGTAGTTGGGTGCCCCCAGCCGGATGGCCACCTTGCCGAGCACCGCATGCTCGCCGAAGCAGTCGGTGATGTATCGGCCGACCAGGCCGTTGGTGGTCAGGATGTTCATGAAGATGTCCGGGGAGCCCTTCTCCTTGGCGAGCTCCGTGTCGTGGTGCACATCCTGGTAGTCGCGGGAGGCGACGGCCCCGGCGACGATCAGGGTGCGGGTGATGGGGATGGTGAGCGACGGGAGTTGGTCACCGGCTTTCACGCGACTCCTTTGCGAGCAACTGGCCCAGTTCGGCGAGGAGTTGCGAACCGCATCCGAGGTAGGCGTCCAACTGGCGCCCCCACAGGAAGTGCCGGTGGACGGGGTGGTCCAGGTCGGCACCCGTCCCGCCGTGCAGATGCTGCCCGGCGTGGACGACGCGTTTGCCGGCCTCGGAGGCCCACCATGCGGCGGTCAGCGCCTCGGCTGCCGCGTCCAGGCCTTCGTCCTGCCGCCAGGCGGCTTCGTAGGCCGTGACCCGTATCGCCTCGGTGTCCATGTACGCGTCGGCAGCGCGCAGCAGCACACCCTGATTGGTGGAGAGGGCGCGCCCGAACTGCTCGCGGGTCGAGGTGTACGCGACCGCCCGGGCGAGCGAGCCCGCGCACACTCCGGCCTGCAGCCCCGCGAAGGCGGTACGGCCCAGGGACAGTACGGACTCGTACGCACCTGGCCCGCCGAGCCGCTCGCCCGCCGTCCCGGACAGGACGAGCCGCCCAGCAGCCCAGGGCGCGGTGGTCTCCACCTCCGTCACCTCCGCGTCGGCGGTCCGTACGAGCCACAGCGCCCGGTCCGTGTCGGGGACCAGGACGTGGGTGGCGTCCCGCAGCCACGGCACGAACGGCAGCGAGCCGCTCAACCGCCCGGGCGCAGCGGTCCGTACAGCACCGCCCGCCGGGAACGCCCCGGTCGCCACCGCCGTACCCTCCCGGAGAGCGGGCAGCAGCCGGGCCCGCTGCCCGTCCGTGCCGTGCGCGGACACTGCCAGCACTCCGTACACACAGGTCGCCGCAAAAGGCACCTGCGCGGTGGTCCGCCCCTGCTCCTCCAACACCAGCACCAGCCCGAGCAGGCCTATGTCCTCGACGGCCCCGGGCAGCCCCGCCGCACACAGCGCCTTCCACAACTCCGTGTCCGTCCCGGTCCCGGCGGCGGCCGGCCGCTCATGTGTGGAGAGATCGCCGAAAATCTGCGCCGCCAGCTCCTGCGCGGCGGACTGCTCCTCCGTGGGCGTGAAGTCCATCAGCCCGCACCCCCGTCCGAGGCCCGGAAGACCGGCAGCTCCAACTCCTGGTCCACCCGCAGGAATTCCAGCTGCACGGGCATTCCGATCCGCACCTTGTCGTACGGCACGCCGATCACATTGCTGACCATGCGGACACCTTCCGCGAGCTCGATCAGCCCAACCGCGTACGGCGGATCGAAGGCAGGGAACGGCGGATGGTGCATCACCACGTACGAGTAGACGGTCCCCGCGCCGCTCGCCTCGACCGTGTCCCACGCGGGCGACCCGCACGCACCGCATCCCGGCAGCCACGGGAAGCGCAGCGTCCCGCACCCCTCGCAGCGCTGGATCAGCAGCCGGTGCTCCGCCACCCCTTCCCAGAACCCGGCGTTGTCCCGGTTGATCACCGGCCGCGGCCGCTTGCCCGCCCCCTCCGGTTTCCGCCGGGCCGGCGCGTACTTGAGGATCCGGAACCGGTGCGTACCCGCCGGCTCCCCGTCCGCCCGGACGTCCATTCGCGTGGTGACGAAGTGGCCCGTGCCCAGCTTCGTCGTCTTGAGCTCCGAAACCGACTCGATCACCGCGTCGAACGTGATCCGGTCCCCCGGCCGCAGCGGCCGCAGATACTCCTGCTCACAGTCGGTCGCGACCACCGAGGTGTACCCCGCCCCGTCCAGCAGTGCGAACAGCTCGTCCTGCGCCGGGGACCGGTCCGTGTGCCCCGACAGACCGCCCATCGTCCACGCCTGCAGCATCGTCGGCGGCGCTGTGGCGTCCGGCCCGGTGTACGCGGGGTTGGCGTCCCCCATCGCCTCGCACCAGTGCCTGATCATCGGCTCATTGACCAGGTCCTTGCCCACGCCCGAGACGGTGGCCGCCCGCCCCTCGTACGCCTTCAGCCGTGCGTACAACTCATCAGTCACCCTTTCCCCTCCGGTCACCTCTTCCCCCTCTTCATGCCGAGCCGCATCGTCGCGACGATCTCCCGCTGCACCTCGCTCACCCCGCCCCCGAAGGTGTTGATCTGCGCCGCTCTGTTCATCCGCTCCAACTCCCCGTCCCCCAGCGAACCGATGTCGAGCGAGCCCGGCGAACCGGCCCGGATCAGCCCCGGCTCCCCCGTGATTTCCTGGCACATTCGATACACCTCCACGGCGGATTCGGTTCCCACGAATTTCACGCCGCTCGCATCGCCGGGTGCCAGCCGGCCTGCCCCCACATCCCCCACCAAACGCCAGTTGAGCAGGCGTGTTGCCGACAGCCTGGCGTGCACCTCGGCCGCCCGGAATTGCACCCATGACGCGTCAATCCGGCGCTCACCCGTCACTGGATCAGGTGTACGCGCGCGCTGCAGTGCCGCCTCGTAGAAGTCCTCGGCCTGCATCCCGATCGCCGCCAGCGCCACCCGCTCATGGTTGAGCTGGTTGGTGATCAGTCCCCAGCCGCCGTTCTCCTCGCCGACCAGATTCGCGGCGGGCACCCGTATCCCGTCGTAGTACGTCGACGTCGTGGTCAGGCCGCCCACCGTCTCGATCGGCGTCCAGGCGAAGCCCGGTGCGTCGGTCGGCACCAGGATGATCGAGATGCCCTTGTGTTTGGGTGCCTGAGGGTCCGTACGGCATGCGAGCCAGATCCAGTCCGCGTTCTGGCCGTTGCTGGTGAAGATCTTCTGTCCGTCGACGACCCAGGAATCGGCGTCAGCGGTGCGCTCCCGCACGGCGCGCGTCCGCAGCGAGGCGAGGTCGGTCCCGGCCTCCGGCTCGCTGTAGCCGATCGCGAAGACGAGGTCGCCGCTGAGGATGCGCGGCAGGAAGAACGACTTCTGCTCGGCGGTGCCGTACTTCATCAGGGTCGGTCCGACGGTGTTCAGGGTCACCATGGAGACGGGCACGCCGGCCCGGTACGCCTCGTCGAAGAAGACGAACTGCTCGTCGGGACCGCGCCCCTGACCTCCGTACTCGACGGGCCAGCCGAGCCCGAGCATGCCGTCCGCGCCGATCCGCCGCAGCAGTCGGCGCTGCTCCGCTCCGTCGTCGGCGGGCGGCGGTCCGTCCGGCATCACATCGCGGAAGTACGAACGAAGTTCGGTGCGCAGCTGCTGCTGCCGCTCCGTCGGGGCGAGGTGCACGGCGGCCGCCTCCCGGGCGTACGGATCAGGGTTTCTGACTGTCCGTCAGTTCCGCGTCCGCTGTCAAGGTCACCGCCATGAAGACCCACCACCCCACCCGCACAACCGCCTGCGCGACGGCACCGAAGTACCGTCGCGCAGGCAGTGGTTCACCCCTTGGTCAAACCCCCCATCGGGCCGGCCGTCACCAGAGATTCGTGAAGTTCACGACGGCGTTGGACTGGTCGATGTCCGTGAAGCCGAAGCCGTTCACACTCGCGGTGTTGCTCTGGTTGGACGCGCCTGCGCCGCTCGCCACCTGCTGAGTGGTGGTCGAGTTGCCGTAGTTGTCTCCACCGACACCGCTGCCGATGATCGAGGCCACGGTCGTATTCGATCCGTCGTCCGCGAAGGCGCCGTTGTCGGCCTGGGCAATGCCCGAGAACAGGGCTGCCGTGAGGGGCAGAGCGGCGACAGCGGCGAGGACGCGGGCGGTACGGATGCTTGCCATGTCATTTCCTCCAGGAACCAGAACTGCAGAAGTACGGCTAGTTCCAAGGCAGTTGGCCTACCGCCCCGGATCGTGGTCACGACGTCGCGAGATCAGAATTGCCCACCGAATCCCAGGCGAACCACCCCGGAGGCCCCAATTCCCCCTCAAGCGTGATGACATGTCGATAAACCTCCTTCGGTCCACAGAACCCCGACCTGGGCGGAACGGACCCGGAACGGACCCGAGCCCGACCCGAGCCGGGCCGGGGAGCGACCCGGAGGGGGACCCGGGAAGGATCGGTACGGACCACCGGGCCCGGTCGCCGCAAGAGATGAACCGTTCCGGCAGGTTTTCGGGCAATCTCACCCTCTTCCCTTCTTCGAACACTCGTACGAACATAGAGGTATGGCCACCACCGACCGGCAGTCCGTCACCCTGGCCCTCGCCCACGCTCTTTCCGCCGCCGAGCGCGGGCTCCCCGTCATACCCCTGTCCCCCACCAAGCTCCCCGCCCTGCGCTCTCCCCACCGTGGCAGCCCCGAGCCGGTCCTGTGCCGCGGCGAATGCGGCCTCCCGGGCCATGGCGTCCACGACGCGACCACCGACCCCGCGGGCGTACGCGCCCTCTTCGCCGCCGCCCCCTGGGCCACCGGCTACGGCATCGCCTGCGGCCGGCCCCCGCACCATCTGATCGGCATCGACCTCGACACCAAGTCCGCCACCTCCTCGACCGACTCCGTGTCCGCGCTCCAGCACCTGGCCCTGCGGCATCTGTTCACGATCCCTGAGACGGTCACGGTCCTCACCCCCAGCGGCGGCCGCCACCTCTGGCTGACCGGACCGCCCGACGTCGTCGTCCCCAACTCCGCGAGCCGTCTCGCACCCGGCATCGACGTCCGCGGCGCCGGCGGCTACCTCGTGGGCCCCGGCTCGGTCTCCGCCCACGGCGCGTACCGCCTCGCTCCCGGTACCGCCGAGCTGGCACCCGCGCCCTGCCCCCGCGCGCTCCTCCGCCTTGTCGCACCCCCCGCGCACCCCCACCACCCCACCCACACCGCACCGTCCCGACCGCCCCAGGGCCACGGTCAGGGCCAAGGCCTGGTCCAGTTCGTGCTCGCGGCGCACGAGGGCCAGCGCAACACTCGGCTGTTCTGGGCGGCTTGCCGCGCGTACGAGAACGGCTTCGGCGAGGAGCTCGCGGACGCACTCACCGATGCGGCGGTCCACGCGGGCCTCACCGAACGCGAAGCCCGGGCGACGATCGCCTCGGCCGACCGACTGACCTCGGGCCGCCGCCACTGACCGGCCCCCCTGCGCGGCTACCCGGACCGGCCCCGGCCCCTGCGTGCCCTGCTCCTGCACTGGCCCACCCGGCCGGACGGGCCCACCCTGGAGACAGGGGGGCACGATCCCGCCCGCAGGTGACTCACGGAGATCCGCCATGAGCATTCACAAGGTCGGAAGGGACATCACCGTACTCAGCGATTGCCTGGAGGTGCCCGGGATCGGCTTCCTCCCGGTCAACGCCTTTGTCCTGCACGCCGCCCAGCCCGTCGTCGTCGACACCGGCCTCGGGCTCCCCGACCGGAACTTCGTCGAGACGCTCAGCTCGGCCCTCGACCCCGCCGACGTACGGTGGATCTGGCTCACCCACCCCGATCGCGACCACACCGGCGGACTGTTCGATCTACTCGCCGCCGCTCCCCACGCGCGCGTGGTGACCACGTTCATCGGCGCCGGGCTCATGTCCACCGAGCGGCCGCTGCCGCTGGACCGTATCTGCCTGGTCAATCCCGGCCAGACCCTGGACGCCGGCGACCGCGCCCTCATCGCCTTCCGGCCACCGCTGTTCGACAACCCCGCCACCGTCGGCTTCTACGACGAGCGATCGGCGGCCTGCTTCAGCTCCGACTGCTTCGGCGCGCCCATGCCCAGCGCCGAACTCGCCCTCACCGACAACGTCGGTGCCTTCCCCGCCGGTCAGCTGCGCGACGCGCAACTGCTGTGGGCCACGGTCGACAGCCCCTGGGTCCACGTCGTCGACATCGGTAAGTACCTCGCCACCGTCCAGCCACTGCGGATCATGGACCCCGAGGTCGTTCTCTGTACCCACCTGCCGCCCGCGGTGGGCCTGGCCCCGCAGATGACCGACACGCTCGCCGAGGCACCCGACGCGAATCCGTTCATCGGGCCGGACCAGCTGGCGCTCGAGAAGATGCTCGCCGGCTTCGAGCCGGGTGGCGGCAGCTAGCGGCGCGTGCACGGAGAGCGGCAGCCGGCGGGCCGTGCGCAGAGAAAGGCATGTGCAGAGAGAACACGTGCACAGAGAAGGGGTACCCGGAAGCTCTCCTGGCGGGCTGATACTGGTGGCGTGGACAGCGCGCCGCGAGCGGACATCCCGGGGCCACACGCAGGCTCACCGCCGCGCGGGCGGGTCGCCACGGCGGATACGGCCTTGCACCGCCACGGCGTGGTCAACGCCGACGACCCGCTCCAGGAAGAAGCGCAGAAGCTCCAGGCGGGACGGTGGGCGCTCGGCCATGACGGTCTACGCCGCCTTGCCCTCGGCCCGCTCGTGGACGTGCTTGAGTGCCATCCGTGCATCGACAACGCCCGCCGTCAGGGTCGCCCAGTACGGATGCGTGCTCACCGTGACCGAAAGATCCAGTAGCCGTCGGCGCAGCCGCTCCAGCTCCGCCACCTGCTCCGCGGTGTAGCCCGGGCTGTCGGGAAAGGACACCACCCGGTCGCCGAGTACGTGCTTCTCGCTCGCCCAGCCTGGCTCCGGGGTCACCGACCACGGCAGGACCCGGCACAGCGCCGCGTGCTCAGCACGCGTCCGGTGCAGGTCGAGCTGCGCGGCACGCAGGTCGTCGGGGAAGTCATACGTTTCAGCCACGCCGGAATGGTACGTCTGTTCGATTTCAAGATGCCGGCACCGCGTGGTCGGGTGTGTGCCAGTGAGTGTCGCGGTCGGACCCGTTCCTTGACGTTCACGGGTGACGGCCACCCGTGGTGGTCACAACGCTGTCGCAACGGCTGCCGCGCCGGGCCACTCAGTGGTGCCGGTGACGGGCAGCGGCCCAGAACGATGCCCGCGGTTCCAATGGGTCATTGTGATGCACAGACCGGCTCCGGGACGTCCGGGTGCGGGTCACTGGCTCAGCCTGTCGTCACGGTGAGGGGGGTGACGTGTCGTGGCGGGACCATCCGGGGCCGAACCAGTCCAGGCAGAGCACTGTGGCGTCATCTCGTGGGTCGTGGTCGGTGGCGGCCAGGACGGATGTGGTGAGGGTGCGTGTCGCCTCGCGTGGGTGCAGAGTGCCGGTCTCTTCGATCAGACGACGCAGCTCTCGATCGTGGCCGTGCGGCTCGAGCATGCCGTCGGTGAGCAGGACGAGACGGTCGCCGGGGCGCAGATCAAGGCTCTGGACGTGGTAGGTGGCATGGAGTGCGATACCGAACGGCAGGTCGACGACCGGGGTGATCTCCGCGACTTTGCCGTGTCGCAGTAGCAGGGGCCAGGTGTGGCCTGCGTTGATGAACTCGGTACGTCCGGTGTCGAATGCGACCCGCAGCAGTTGTCCGGTGACCATCGCCTGGGCACCGTGCTCGGCCAGCGCGTTGTGCACCTTTGCGGACTCGTCGAGAACCGCGCGGTGCTCGCGCACGGCGTGTTCAAGCACGGCACTGTTGGCGGCTTCTGCCTGTGCTGCGAGACCGAGACCCGCGCGGCGGGCGTTGCGCATGGCACCGACGACGACGGTGGCCAGCAGGGCGGCCCGCACATCGTGACCCATGGCGTCGGTCAGGGACATATTGAGGCCGTGACCGTTGAGGATGTAGTCGAAGGTGTCCCCGCCCGCATCGGCTGCCGGCTCCAGTGACCCGGCGATGATGAACGGCCCGGCGTCGCAGGTGAAGGACTCGGGCAGCAGACGGCGCTGGATCTCCGACGCCAGGGACAGAGGCGTGGTCCGCCTCCCCCACTCGTACAAATCGGTGAAACGTCTGTTGACGACCACGGCGTACGCCAGCACCCGGCTGGCCTCGGTGATGCGTTCCAGCTTCTGGTGGTCGGGGGGAGCGGGAAGGGTCAACTCCAGGAGCCCGATCGCGTCTCCCCGGTCGGTCACCGGCGCGACGACCCGGGTGCTGCCCGGCCCTGCCTCATCTTCCGCCTGCGCCTCGGTACTCACCCATAGCTGCTGGGAGCGGATCACCTGCTCGTAAACGGTGCCGACCAGGGCAAGCGGCTCGGGCTCCGTAGTGCCGCCCTGTTCAGTCGATCCCGTCAACCGGACCACGGCGTTGCCCCCGAAGTCAGTGATGAGGAAGGAGACTTCTTCAGCAGAGAACTGCTCCCGCAGAACGCTCGCCAGCACCGCGACCGACTTCACCGGTTGCGCTGCCTGCACCGCCGCCAGCAGGTCACTCACCCAAGCCATGCTGTCCGCCACGCGCTGCGCCCTTCCATCGGCGGCAAGGAGTCTTCCGTCCAGGGGCACCTGTCCGTGGCGGCCCAGAAGCGACAGGAAAGCTTCCGCTCCTGGGAAGGATGTGTCGCTCTCGGCTTTGCCGCCAGCCCGGGTGATCTATTGGGGTGAGTCGAGATCGGTGGAGGGGCTTTGGGCTGGAGCTGCCTTGGGGCGAGAGATCGGGGGCTCGTAAGCTGCCCGCGACTCGGGCAGTCTCCTGGCCTGCCCGCAATAGCCCGAAGTGAGCCCCTGACCTTCGAGGCTCGCCCCAAGGTGGCTGCCTGAAGCCCAAGCCCAGGTACTGACCGAGCACGATGTGATCAAAGCCGCCCAGCGTCTGGGCTTCACGCTGAATGAGGTCGCCGAGCTGCTGGAGGCCGGCCGTGACCGCCCAAGCTGCGTTCCGGCTCGGGGAGCAGGCTGCGCCGCTCGTAGTAGCGCAGGGTCTGAATGTTCACCCCGGCCGCCTCGACGACCTGGCAAATACGCAGGCCCGCGCTCACCCGTGCCCCCCCGGGCGGCCGCAGTCCGTGCGGCGAGGGCGTCCAGTACCGCCTTGTGAGGCTTGTTGCCGGCCCACACATGGCCCAAAGTTCCTGGTGGGAGCCCCTGATCGAGCAGCGTTCTGTTCCACGCCTGGTCCATACACGGTGATCCAAAGCGGCACAGGGGCGGTTCAAACTGAGCCAGGGCCAACACAGAAGGGGTGCCCCGTGACCAGGGCACCCCTTCTGACCAGCTCTTACGCTGACCTGCGCGGTGGGTGTGGGATTTGAACCCACGGTGACATCGCTGCCACGACGGTTTTCAAGACCGTTCCCTTAGGCCGCTCGGGCAACCCACCCGCGCCCCAGCCACCTGCGGCGGAGCGGGCTACAGACTACCGGCCCCGCGTCACGTGTCGCAGCATCGTTCCTCGGTACGGGCCTCGGGACGACCAGCTGGAGCGGGCTGGAGCGGGCAGCAGTACGGGCAACCGGTGTCGGCGGGCCGGCGTCAGCTGTCGCCCTTGCGTTCGCCGAGGACGAGGTCCGCCGTCTTCTCCTTGCCGTCGCGCTGGAACGTGAGCGTCACCTTGTCGCCCGGCTTGTGGTTCCAGATCTCGCTGATCAGGGTCGGGCCACTGTCGATCGGCTTGCCGTTGAACTTGGTGATGATGTCGCCCGGCTTGAAGCCGGCCTTCGCGGCCGGACCGTTCGCGGACACCGGCGCGGTGCCGCCCGCGCCCTGGGTAGCGATCTTGGCGCCCGAGTTCTTGTCCGTCATGTCGACCGTGGCGCCGATCACCGGGTACACCGGCTTGCCCGTCCTGATCAGCTGCTCGGCGACGTTCTTCGCCTGGTTGATCGGGATGGCGAAGCCGAGGCCGATCGAGCCGGCCTGCGTCTGGCCGAGGCCGCTTCCCGCCGACTGGATCGCGGAGTTGATGCCGATCACGGCGCCGCCCGCGTCCAGCAGCGGGCCGCCGGAGTTGCCCGGGTTGATCGAGGCGTCGGTCTGCAGCGCACTCATGTACGAGTTCTTGCCGCTGGAGCCGTCGCCCGAGGCGACAGGCCGGTTCTTCGCGCTGATGATGCCGGTGGTGACGGTGTTCGACAGGCCGAAGGGCGCTCCGATCGCGATCGTCGAGTCGCCGACCGCGACCTTCTCGGAGTCCCCGAGGGCCAGCGGGGCCAGCCCGGAGGGGGCGTTCTTCAGCTTCAGTACGGCGACGTCGTAACCCTGGGCCCGGCCGACCACCTCGGCGTCGTACTTCTTGCCGTTGGAGAAGATCGCGGACAGCGTGCCGCCGTCGGCCGCGGATGCCACCACATGGTTGTTGGTGAGGATGTGGCCTTCCTTGTCGTAGACGAAGCCGGTACCCGTACCGCCCTCGCCCTGGCCACTCTCACCCGTACCGCCGCCGCCCGCCTTCGCCTCGATCGTGACCACGCTGGGCAGCGCCTTGCCCGCGACGGCGGCGACCGTGCCGGGCTCCCGCTTGAAGTCCTTGGGTGCCTCGCCCGCGGAGACCGTGGTCGAGCCGGTCGTGTCGTCGTTGCGCTCGGCGGCCCAGTTGCCGATGCCGCCGCCGACACCGCCCGCGACGAGTGCGGCGAGGAGCACCGCGGCGATCAGCCCGCCGGAACGTTTGCGCGGCTGCTCCGGCACCTGAGCCGGCGCTCCCCAGACGGGACCACCGCTGCCGCCCCCGTAGGAGGGGAGGGCCGGCGGGGGCGGCGGCCATGCGGCTCCCGGTTGCTGCGCACCGGCAGGCACACCTCCATGCGCCCCCGCCGACGCGGCAGCGGGTACGGGCCCCGGCAGCGGCGCGGTGGCAGGCTCGGGCTGGGGGGACTGCCCGAGCTGGTCTGCCGCTCCCCGCTCATGAGCCTCACTGTGTGAGGCGTGCGCGTCGTGTGTCCCGTGTGTCTCGGTTCCCGGAGCGGACGCATGCGTGCCATCGGGAGCGGCGGCCGGCACAGGAGGTACGGACGGGGCGGCCGGAACCGCAGTGTCCTCGTTGCCCTCGTTCTCAGTGCTCACAGCTCTTTTCTCCTCAGGTTCCACGTCAGTCTTCAGGTTCCACGTCAGTCTTCGGCTTGCATTTCGTTGTGCAAGTGTCTGCCGTCAGCTTTTCCCAGAGCGCGTCAGGCCACTGTAAGCAGGACCTGTGCGTATGCCCGCAATCCTTTACGTCCGACAAAAGGGACGCATCTTCAGGCTCACCTGACGCGCTCGTCGGCCGTCGGCGGCGCCGGCCCACCGGACGGCTCGCCACTGGCTTGTCACCGGCTCCCCGCACCCGCGCCTACCCCGCCACGGTGACACCATGACGCGGTGACCCAAGCACGACAGCACAACATCCAGGTCGTCGCCCACCGAGGCGCCTCCGAAGACGCCCCCGAGCACACCCTGGCCGCGTACAAGAAGGCGATCGAGGACGGCGCCGATGCCCTCGAGTGCGATGTACGCCTCACCGCCGACGGCCATCTCGTCTGCGTCCACGACCGCCGCGTCAACCGCACCTCCAACGGCCGCGGCGCCGTCTCCGCCCTGGAGCTCGCGGATCTCGCCGCCCTCGACTTCGGAACATGGAAGGGCCACGAGGACGCCACGGAGAGTCCCGACTGGGGAGACCCCTCACTCACCTCCGTACTCACCCTCGAGCGGCTGCTCGAGCTGGTGGCCGATTCCGGCCGCCGTATCGAGCTGGCCATCGAGACCAAACACCCGACCCGCTGGGCGGGCCAGGTGGAGGAACGGCTGCTCCAGCTGCTCGGGCGGTTCGGCCTGGCCGAACCCGCGACGGCCGGCGACTCGCCCGTACGAATCATGAGCTTCTCGGCCCGCTCCCTGCACCGGGTCGCGGCGGCCGCGCCGAACATCCCCACCGTCTATCTGATGCAGTTCGTGTCCCCGCGGCTGCGCGACGGCCGGCTGCCCGCCGGCGCGCGCATCGCGGGGCCTGGCATCCGGATCGTCCGCAGCCATCCCGGCTATATCGCCCGGCTGCACCGGGCGGGCCATCGCGTCCACGTCTGGACGGTCAACGAGCCGGAGGACGTCGAGCTCTGCGCCCGCCTCGGCGTGGAGGCAATCATCACCAATCGCCCCAAACAGGTGCTAACCCAGCTGGGTCGCCTATAACCCCGATTACAGGGGGTGCACCGGCGCGTTCGGTCCGTATTCGATCGTTACGAGTGCGTCACTGGCCCCGCCATGGCCGGTTTCCGGTCCAGTCCATTGGGGCATTCACACCGTGGCGTGGGGCAAAGGAGGTCTCGGGGGTGGCGTTGGTGGTGGCACAGCAGGTGCCCACGTCGTCGAGCATGGCCGTACCCCATGGTCCTGCGGGCGTGGGTGAGGCGCGACACCGAATGCGTGAGCAGTTGAGCCGCAGCGGGGTGTCGGAGACGGTCCTCGACGATGCAGTATTGATCCTTTCCGAACTGCTCAGCAATGCCTGCCGGCATGGCCGACCGCTGGGGCACGCGGAGGTGGGCGACGGCGATGTCCGCGCCGCCTGGCGCATGGACAGAGCAGGCCGGCTGACGGTCGAAGTGACGGACGGAGGCGGTCCGACCCGACCGGTTCCGGCCACGCCTTCGGTCACCGCCCGCGGCGGCCGTGGGCTCAACATCATCAGCGCGCTGGCCCAGGACTGGGGTGTCCGCGACAGCGCGACCGGCGAGGTCACCGTGTGGGTGATTGTCACCGAAGGTCATCGGCGCGAGGATTTCGCTACGCGCGTCGCAGGCCCCAGCTTCGACTTCGGGGGGGCGTACGACGATCTCGAGTGAACCGGGACCAACCACTGTGGGGCGCTGCACCCCCGGGAAGGCGACGGACGGCTAGGCTCGCGCCCGAGACAAGCACCACCGCAGTCGGGAGAGAGCCACACCATGGCCAAGAAGCGCCCCCAGACCAAGGCCGCCAGGCCCCAGGTGACCAACGGCGAGGTTCCGGCCGTCGGGGCCCGTGAGCCCTGCCCGTGCGGATCGGGCCGCCGCTACAAGGCCTGTCACGGCCGGGCCGCCGCGCACGCCGTAACCGAGCTGGTCCAGCGCCCCTTCGGCGATCTGGTCGGCGAGTGCGACTGGGTGGCCCTGCGGGAGCTGGTGCCCGCCGCGACCGTCGCGCTGACCCTCAAGGGCGGACTGCCCGAGGGCGTGCCGTCGGTGACCCTCGCGACCGTACTGCCGATGGCGTGGCCGGCACTGCGCCGCGACGACGGCTCCGTACTGCTCGGCCTGCAGAACGACACCTCGTCCGGCGACCTCAGCCGCCATCTCGCCGACACCCTGCAGCGGGCGCTGGCTGCCGATCCCGGCACCCCGGTCGCCGCGCAGCGCGTGCCTGCCGAAGGACCGCGTCTGCAGGATCTCCTGGACGAGAGCGTCACCTTCGAGCCGACCGTCCACTCCGGCTTCGAGTTCTGGATTCCGGGCTCGGCGGAGAGCGCGTCCCCCGAGGTGGCCGCATCCCTGGAGCGCGCCAACGCCGCGGCGATCCCGACCGTGAAGCTCTCCAGTGTGGACGCCGCGTACTGGTGCGAGACCCCGGAGAAGAACCACCTCCGCTGGGTCATGCCGCACCCCGAGGAGCAGCTCCTCGACGCGCTCGCCCGGCTGCACGCCGCCGGTACGTCCTCACTCGGCGATGGCACCCGGCTGGTCGGCTCCTTCCGCGCACACGGGCTGATGGTCCCGGTCTGGGACCTGCCGAGCGGGATGGGGGCCGAGGAGTGCGAGAAGCCCGCGGCGGAGTTCGCGGAGCGGCTCGCGAAGGCTCTTGAGACCGACGCTCCGCTGACCGCGGAGGAGCGCCGGTCGCGCGGCGGGCTCACCAACCGCCAAGTCACCCTGAGCTGAGAGTGACGGTTTCTGTCGACCGATAGGTGACTCCAGTCACAACTCGCCCTACGGGCCGGTAAATCCCTGTCCGAATACCCGAGATCGAATTTGCGAACTGCCGATCTCTTGTTACGGTTCTAGAAGCCCGGTCGCTGGTGCATCCCCCGTCGCCAGCGACCGGGCGTTTCCATTTCTGCGGAACGGTTCGTTCCGTCAACGGCCCGCAGGGGCGCCGGAGTTACTCCCGGACCACAGCAGCAAGTGCTCTTCTCCCCGCACCGTCCGCAGTTGCGAACTCCGCCGCCATCGAATAGCCCTCGACAGGGGCGCGAGAGGGCTCACGAGGCGTCTCGCAGACGTCCGGGCGTCATCCGCCCCGACCGTCCAGTTGTTGTGCTGAGTGCGCCGGCTGGGGCCCATCGGAGTGAGTACGGAACCCAATTCCTGGCCCGTCGCATTGCGGTCGTAGGTACGTACTCAGGTGCCGCGCCCCTCGGCCGGCAGGCAGGTCTGCGCCTCGCCCGTCCGGAGAGGCGAGTTCCGGCCCACATCGCGCGGCCGTCTGCGGCAGTGGCCCCGGTCACAACAGAGACCTGGACGGTGGGCACCAGCGTCGGCTCGTGCGCTGTTTTCGGCCCCGTTCGCGGACGGGGCCGGGGGCAGGCAGAGCGGTGAACACCACGGCGGCGGCGGGCCCGATCGTGCGGAGATTCATGGGATCACCGCGCCGGTTGCGCGGGAATTCCTCACGCTGGGCCGAAAATACCCACGGAATGCGGGCGCCCGGGTAGCCGCGCGCCCAATTCCGGTACAACTCGGTCCAGCGCTTACCCGTACGAGTGACAGAGCAGGGCCGTGTGCACTCGAGCCCTCGATCGAGCTCAGTAGGCGAGCCGACTACCGCCGTCCGGTGCGCTGGTGCTCGCCTCGACCAGCGCGTCCACCATCGCCTCCACATCCGGCAGCCACGGAGCCGCGGATCCCGGCAGCGGCGCGCGCTCCCAGCGCACCTGCCCCGTTCCCGTCTCCGAGGGCGGCAGCACCAGATAGCCGCCCTCGCCGTGGAAGCGCAGCGAACTGGGCACACAGTCCTTGACGAAGAGCAGTTCGCCGAGCTGTTCAAGGGTGTACGGAGCCACCAGCAGCGACCAGCGGGTCGGCGTCGCGACAACTGGTCCCAGCCGTATGCCCATCCGGTCGAGCGCCGAGAGCGCGAGCGCCCCGGCGACGGCAGGCAGGCTCACCGCGCACGGCGCAAGACCGCCCGTGGCCAGCACGATCGGGGCGGTGGGCCGGTTGGTCCACCACCAGCGCACCATCCGCTCGTCGGTCGTCGCGGCCAGGATTGCGGGGTCGAAGGGGTGCGCGCCGGGTACGACGCACTCGGAGTCGGGGCAGGCGCAGCCGCGCCCGCGGTCACCGCGAATACCGGCCGCTTTCAGTCCCACACCAGGGAGTACGGGCCATTGCCACTCGGCGGCGCAGGTGAGCGCCGCTTCAAGCTGTACAGGCCCCCTCTTGCGCCGGAACCGGAGCCTGCGTCGCCTTCCGAGGATCTCGCGCATGAGCGCTCGTTCCTTTCCGTTGAACGCCGAGGTCCACATCACACCATGTGTGCAGCTCTTCACTGTGCGTATAATTCGGCGCATCACCGCCCCTTGCCGGTGGCATGGGCGACCCCCCGCTTCGCCTGCGGCAGGATCGCCGCCCGGGGGCCGAACGTGGGCTGTAGTCCATTAAACGCGTGGCGAGGGGTGGCGCGCGCCTGGCGCTTGTAGTCCCGCTGTAACTTTTCCCCGCCACTCGGGGATGAGGCGCGGCCTACGGGCTTTAGGACGCCCGGTCCCGCCGCCAGGTTCCGGGGCGGTCCCAACTGCCCCTGGCCATCACCGTTTACGTACCCATCACGCTTGGAATGACGCTCTGCCGAACGACCTCAGTCGACCCCAGTAGACCGCCATCGGGTGCATTTTTCAGCCAAGTTAGCGGTCTCGTAGACACCACCAATCCCACTGGTGCAATGCTGGACATCCCCTTACTTGTGCGTGTACATGTGGATGCATTGATAGCGGCGCAGAATGACATGGGGGTTTGCGATGCTATTGAGCGAAACGCACCAGTCGGAAAGCCGGCTGCCATGAGCGCCCCTCACCTGCCGAAAGTGGCTGGAATCGATTCAGCGGTTCCCGCGCCCACGCACACTGCCCCGCCGCTGCCCGCGGGCCCGGCGGCACCGGCCGCTCCCGGAGCGGTGATTCAGGACCGGCTGGCCGGCTGGGTCTCCGATCTGACCACGCTCCACGAACTGACCGAGCGCCTGGCCAGGACCGGTTCGCTCGACGACGCCCTCCATGAACTGCTGCGCGCGGGGGCCGCCCTGGTCGGCGCCCCCCGCGGCATGATCGTCCTCGAA
Organism: Streptomyces sp. NPDC048479; assembly: GCF_040651435.1. NCBI lineage: Bacteria > Bacillati > Actinomycetota > Actinomycetes > Kitasatosporales > Streptomycetaceae > Streptomyces > Streptomyces sp. NPDC048479. Next base: position 58,196 of record NZ_JBEZKA010000012.1, on the reverse strand, counting down.
CCGTCGCACGCCACCTCACGGGCCGAATGCTTCGAGCCGGACAGCGGCCCCGCCCTCACCAAGGGGCTCGGGCTCACCCATGCCGAGCTCGGCCATATCGAGACAGTGCCGCGCGGCGCCACCGCATACGGCCGGATCCTGGACGGCAGACTCCCGGACGGGCAACCAGGGCCCACCGGGCCGCCGGAGGCCGTCGCCAACGCCGACCTCCTCGGCGACGAGACGCTCGACCCCCGGCACCGCGAGGTCGCCGTCCGCCTCGGGTATGCCGCCAGCTACACCGTGCCGCTCGCCTCCCGGGCGGCCGGGACACTCGGCGCGGCCGTCTGGATGTACGACGAGCCGGCCGCCCCGGTGGAGCGCCAGTGTCATCTCGTCGGCCTCTACATGCGGTACGCCACCGAGCATCTGGACCGTCTCCTCGAGCTGGAGCACGCCCGCGCCACAGTGGCGACCGTTGCCGAGGAACTGCTGCCCAGCCGACTGCCCCGGGTGCCCGGCGTCCAGCTCGCCGCCCGGCACCGCACAGGACCGCGCGGCGGCGGCGACTGGTACGACGCGCTGCCGCTGCCCGAGGGCGCGCTGGGGCTCGCCGTCGGATCGGTCAGCGGCTCGGGACCGAGCGCGCTGGCGGCGATGGGACGGCTGCGCGCCTCCCTGCGCGCGTACGCCGTGATGGAGGGCGAGGATCCCGTCGCCGTGCTCTCCGATCTGGAACTGCTGCTGCGGCTGACCGAACCCGCGCGCACCGCCACCGCGCTCTTCGCCTACGCCGAACCGGCCCGGGGAAAGATCGTGCTGGCCGGGGCCGGGCACACCCCGCCGCTGATGGTCGGCGAGCGGCGCACCGAGTTCGTCGAGACATCCCTGTCGGCGCCGCTGGGAATGCTCGCCTGCTGGGAGGCGCCGAGCGTGGAACTCGCGCCCGAGCCTGGAGAAACGGTGCTGCTGTATACGGACGGGCTGCTGCGGCACACCGGAGATCCCATGGACCGGGCCTTCGCGCGGCTGCACGCAGCGGCCGTGAGCGTGCCCAAGGCAGCCCGCGACGATCCGGCGGCGATCGCCGATCACGTGCTGCGCACGGTGTTGCCCAAGGGGCTCAACGAGGCCGAGGCCGGTGAGGACGTGGTACTGCTCGCCGCCCGTTTTGACTGATTTCCCACACGTTTTCCACAGGGCTCAGGGCCGTCTTCCCGTCGCACATACGATGGAAGGCGGTCCAGTGTCGTATCGAGGAGGCAGACGTGGCCGAGGAGCTCACCCCGGCGGAATCCGATCTTGCTGCTGACGCAGCAGGCCCGGAAGAAGAAGAGCAGCCGATCAAGCAGCGCAAGAACGGCCTGTACCCGGGCGTGTCCGACGAGCTCGCGGAGAACATGACGACCGGCTGGGCCGATACCGAGCTGCGCGATCTGGAGCCCATCGCGCAGGCCTCGCACACGGCCGCCCGCCGTGCCGCGCTCTCGGCGCGCTTCCCCGGCGAGCGCCTGGTGATCCCCGCGGGCAATCTGAAGGCCCGCTCCAATGACACGGAGTACGCCTTCCGCGCCTCCACGGAGTACGCCTACCTCACCGGCGACCAGTCCGAGGACGGCGTCCTGGTGCTCGAGCCGACCGCCGACGGGCACCGGGCGACCATCTGTCTGCTGCCCCGCTCCAACCGCGAGAACGGCGAGTTCTGGCTGTCCGGCCAGGGCGAGCTCTGGGTCGGCCGCCGCCACTCCCTCAGCGAGGCCGAGCAGCTGCTGGGCATCCCCGCCAAGGATGTGCGCGAGCTGCCCGAGCAGCTGCGCCAGGCGACCGGCGCGGTCCGCTGCGTACGCGGGCATGACGCGGGCATCGAGGCGGCGCTGACCGACAAGGTCACCGCGGAGCGCGACGAGGAGCTGCGCGTCTATCTCTCCGAGGCGCGTGCCGTGAAGGACGAGTTCGAGATCGGCGAGCTGCAGAAGGCGTGCGACTCCACCGCGCGCGGATTCGAGGACGTCGTCAAGGTCCTGGACAAGGCCGAGGCGACCAGCGAGCGCTACATCGAGGGCACCTTTTTCCTGCGCGCCCGCGTCGAGGGCAACGACATCGGTTACGGGTCGATCTGCGCGGCGGGCCCGCACGCCACCACCCTGCACTGGGTGCGCAACGACGGCCCGGTCCGCTCCGGCGAGCTGCTGCTGCTGGACGCCGGCGTGGAGACCCACACCCTCTACACCGCCGACATCACGCGCACCCTGCCGATCAACGGCCGCTTCAACGAGCTGCAGCGCAAGATCTACGACGCGGTGTACGAGTCTCAGGAGGCGGGCATCGCGGCGGTGAAGCCGGGCGCCAAGTACCGCGACTTCCACGACGCCTCGCAGCGCGTGCTCGCTGAGAAGCTCGTTGAGTGGGGTCTGGTCGAGGGCCCGGTGGAGCGTGTCCTCGAACTGGGTCTGCAGCGCCGCTGGACGCTGCACGGCACCGGCCACATGCTCGGCATGGACGTCCACGACTGCGCCGCCGCGCGCACCGAGGCATACGTCGACGGGACGCTGGAGCCCGGCATGTGCCTCACGGTGGAGCCCGGTCTCTACTTCCAGGCGGACGATCTGACGGTGCCGGAGGAGTACCGCGGCATCGGCGTCCGGATCGAGGACGACATCCTGGTCACCGAGGACGGCAACCGGAACCTGTCGGCGGCGCTGCCGCGGCAGGCCGACGAGGTCGAGGCCTGGATGGCCTCGCTCAAGGGCTGACCGGACGACGGATACGGCGGAGGGCGCGCGGCTCAGGACACCTTGAGAAGCGCGTCCTCCCGCCACTTCAGGATCTTGTCGAAGCTGACCACCGCGCCCCGGCCCGGCCGGTTGCGAAAGTGGACATGGTCGGCGAGCTGCTCGATCAGACAGAGCCCGCGGCCGCTCTCCGCGGTCGGCGAGGCTGGCATGGCGTACGCGCACTGCCCGCCGTGCCGCATCGGAAAGCCCGGCCCCGAATCGGCCACTTCGATACGGCACGTCTCGCCGTCCAGATATGCGGTCACCCGGTACGCCGCCGAGGCTTCGCCGGCCGCCCGGTCACCGCCGTGCTCGACGGCATTCGCGCAGGCTTCGCTCAGCGCGACCGAGAGATCGTACGAAATATCAGGATCAACCCCCGCGGTCTCCATCGTGCCGAGCAGCAGCCGACGGGCGAGCGGAACGCTCGCAGCTTCGCGCCTCAAGTGGAGGGACCACCAGATGCTCATGCTCCAGCCTCCTGGCTGCGCCTCGACATACCGATACGTATTGCCGCAAGACGCGGCCCGTAAGCACACAGTTGACGTGATTCCGCTCATTCGGCGGATGCGCCCCCCGAGCGCGCCGGTGTATGTCGGAAAAGGGGATCTTCCGGACCTGCCGTGTGGGCCGTCCCACCGCAGTGCGATGATGGCCCGGCCATGTCGTCCATCCCCGTTGCACGCGCCGGAGCCGGTCTACGGCTGCTGAGGGCCGCGGTGTTCACCGCGGTCTGTGTTGTGCTGTCCGCGACGGGACATGCGCTGGCCGCCTGTGCGGCCGTCCCCTGGTGGACGCTGGCGTTCGGCTTCCTCGCCGTGTTCGCGCTGGTCGCGCCGTTCGCCGGACGGGCGCGCTCACTGCCGTCCATCGCCGTCGCGCTGACCGTCGGACAGCTCGCTCTGCACACTCTGCTCGGCCTCGGGCAGCAGCAGCATCAGCTGCGGCTGGCGCCGACGGCCGACGACGCGCTGATCAGGATGGCCGCAAAGCTGGTGTGCGGCGCGGGCGCCTCGTCCCTGAGCCACACCGACGCGCAGCGGATCGTCACCAACGCGGGCATCGCTCCGGCGGGGCACAGCACCCACGTTCATATGGCGCAGACCGCCGCCGCATCGCCCGAGTTGCTGCCGACCCTCCCCATGATCCTGGGGCATCTGCTGGCCGCGCTCGCCACCGGCTGGCTGCTGCGGCGCGGGGATCTGGCGCTGCTCCGGCTGATCAGGCTCTCTGCCGACTCGGCGCATGAGGTGGCTCAGGCGGCGTGGCTGCGTTCGCTGCGTGCCGCGCTCGTTCTCGTACGGGCGCTGCGTGCCGGTCTCCAGGGGGCGCCCGCGGTGGATCCGCGCGCTCCTCGGCCGTCCTCCGGTCCGCCGCCGCCACCGGCCGGTGAGGCGCTTCAGCACACGGTGATCAGGCGCGGGCCCCCCGCCCGCCTCGCTCTCGCAGCCTGACGCGGCCCACTCGACGGGAGTGGTGTCGCGGTGCCCGCGCACCCGTATGCGCCGGCACTCACTCGCCTCTCCTGACCCGGAGTGTGTTCTGCCATGAACGTTTCCCGTATCGCGCTCGCGACCGGCGTCGCCGCCTCCTCCGTACTGCTGCTCTCCGGCACCGCCTTCGCGCACGTCACCGTGCAGCCGCAGGGCGAGGCCGCCAAGGGCGGCTACGCGACGGTCAACATCAAGGTCCCCAACGAGCGCGACAACGCCTCGACCGTGAAGCTCGAGGTCAACCTCCCCACCGAGCACCCGCTGTCGTCCGTGATGCCGCAGCCTGTGCCCGGCTGGAAGGTCGAGGTCACCAAGTCCAAGCTGGCCAAGCCGCTCCAGGTGCACGGCAAGCAGATCACCGAGGCGGTCTCCAAGGTCACCTGGACGGCGGACGGCTCCAAGATCGGGCCCGGCCAGTTCCAGCAGTTCCCGCTCTCTCTCGGCAAGCTTCCCGAGGACGCCGACCAGTTGGTGTTCAAGGCCCTCCAGACGTACGACAACAAGGAAGTCGTGCGCTGGATCGAGGAGGCGAAGGAGGGCGCCGCGGAGCCCGAGTCGCCCGCGCCCGTCCTGAAGCTGTCGGCCGCCACCGGGGACGAGCACGGCGGCGGCGCGAAGGGCGCGTCCGCGAAGGACGGCAAGAACGCCGGTCATGACGAGGACACGAAGTCCGAGGAGGCGTCGGACAGCAGCAGTGACGCCACGGCCCGCATCCTGGGCATCGTCGGCATTCTCGTCGGTGTCGCGGGTGTTGCCTTCGGCGTCCTGGCCGGACGCCGCCGCACGTCCTGATGCGCCGCCCGACGCTTCGTACATCACATTTGGGATATCTCTCCATGCGTAAGAAGACTGTGCTCGCGGCCACGCTCGTCGTGGCCGCCGGGCTCACGCTGTCCGCCTGCGGGGGCGGAGACGACTCGGCCAAGAGCCCCGTCGCCGATGTCTCCGCCAAGGCGAACCGGCCCGCGACCCTGCTCGACCAGCCCTACACCAAGCCGAACCTCGTCCTGACGGACACCCACGGCAAGAAGTACGACCTGCGCGAGCAGACCAAGGGCAAGCCGACGCTGATCTACTTCGGCTACACGCACTGCCCCGACGTCTGCCCGCTGACGATGAGCAACATCGCCATCGCCAGGAAGAAGCTCCCCAAGGCCGACCAGGACAAGCTCCAGGTCGTCTTTGTCACCACCGACCCGGAGCGGGACACCGCGGCCGAGCTCGCCAAGTGGCTGCCGAGCGCAGGCGATCCGTCGTTCACCGGTCTCACCGGCGACTTCCCGACCATCCAGGCGGGCGCACGCCAGATCGGCATCGGCATCGACCCGCCGAAGAAGGAGAAGGACGGCACGGTCGTCTCCATGCACGGCGCGCAGGTCATCGCGTTCTCCCCGAAGACCGACGCGGGCTACGTCCTGTACAGCCAGGACACCACGGCGGACGACTACGCCAAGGACCTGCCGAAGATCATCCGTGGAGAGAACCCGTGAGCCGCCGTTCGACCCTCGTCGGCGTCATGGCCCTGAGCGCGGGGCTGGCGCTGGCGGGCTGCTCGTCCGACGGCGAGCCCGAGTTGAAGGTCAATGGTGCCTTCATGCCACAGCCCGTCGGCGACGACATGGCAGCCGGGTTTCTGACGGTCCACAACAGCGGGGGCACGGCCGACAAGCTCACCTCCGTCACCAGCGACCTCTCCGACGACATCACGATCCATGAGTCCAAGGACCAGAGGATGCAGGAGGTGAAAACCTTCGATGTACCGGCGGACGGCGAACTCAATCTCGAACGCGGTGGAAACCACATCATGTTCATGAAGCTCAAGCAGAAGCCGAAGCAGGGCGAGAAGGTCACCTTGGAGCTGCGCTTCGAGAAGTCCGGCGCGATCAAGGTCGAACTTCCCGTGAAGGAACCCACCTACAGCCCGAAGAAGCACTGAGCACCGAGGGACTGATCACGCCATGACAGCCACTGCCCCGCGCTTCGGCCCTTCACCGGTCCGGCTGCTGCTCGCCGCGACCGTGCTCCTCGGCACGCTCATCGGCGCACTCCTGGCCGGCGCGAACCCCGCGTCGGCCCACGCCGCACTGACCGGGAGCAACCCGAAGGACGGGGCGGTGGTCGCCACGGCCCCGGGCGACGTCACGCTCACCTTCTCCGAGCAGGTCGCCATGGGCGACGACTCGATCCGGGTCCTCGAACCCAGCGGCAAACGCGCCGACAAGGCCAAGGTCCGCGACCTCGGCACCGGCGGCAAGGTCATGTACGGCGTCGATCTGCCGCCCGGACTGCCCAACGGCACGTACACCGTGGCCTGGAAGGCCGTCTCCGCCGACAGCCATCCGGTCTCCGGAGCCTTCACCTTCTCCATCGGAGCGCCTTCCAGGACCACCGCCGCCGTGCCCGACCAGAAGGCCGGCGGAGGTGTGGTCGGGGTCCTCTACGACATCGCGCGCTACGCCTCGTACGCCGGTTTCGTTCTGCTCACCGGCGGCGCGGCCTTCGTCCTCCTCTGCTGGCGGCGCGGCGCTTCCGTAAGGCCGCTGCAGCGTCTGGTCGTCCAGGGATGGGTGACGCTCACCGCGGCCACCCTTGCGCTGCTCCTGCTGCGCAACCCCTACACCGGCTCCGGAAAACTGGCGGACACCTTCGACCTCGGCGGGCTGCGGGACGTCCTTCAGACCAAGACCGGGGCCGCGCTCAGCTCCCGGCTGATGCTGCTCGGGGCCGCCGCGCTGTTCATCGCCGTGCTCTTCGGGGCGTATGCGAAGCGGGAGGACGAGACCGAAAAGAAGGATCTGACCTTCGGTCTTGCCGTCGGCGGCACGGTCGTCGCAGCCGGGATCGCCGGGACCTGGGCGCTGTCGGAGCATGCATCGACCGGTATCCAGCCGGGGCTCGCGATGCCCGTGGACGTACTGCATCTGCTGGCCGTCGCGACCTGGCTCGGCGGGCTCGCGGCGCTGCTGACCGCGCTCTACCGGGCGCCGTCGATCGAGCGCGCGGCGGTACGGAGCTTCTCGAAGGTCGCGTTCGGCAGCGTCATGGTGCTCGCCGCGACCGGGATCTATCAGTCCTGGCGGCAGGTCGGCTCGTGGTCGGCACTGACCGGGACGACGTACGGACAGCTGCTGCTGGCCAAGGTGGCGCTGGTTGTTGTCATGGTCGCCGTGGCGTGGATCTCGCGGCGGTGGACGGCGCAGCTCAGTGAGACGCGGGCGGCCGAAGCTCGGACAGACGAGGCCGAGCCGGAGCCGGTGACCGTCCCCGAGAACACGGACGCCGAGGAAGCGGAGGACTCGCAGGTCTCGGAGCTCTCGCAGGTCTCGGAGCTCTCGCGGGTCTCGGAGGTCTCCGCCGACCCGGAGCGGGCGGCTCAACTCGCCCGCCAGAAGGCCGCGGTGGCGACGGCGGAGAAGAAGCGGAACCGGGACGCCGATCCCGAGCGCTCCGGACTGCGCCGTTCCGTGCTGGCCGAGGCAGGCATCGCGGTGATCCTGCTGGCCGTGACGACCGTGCTGACGAGCACCGAACCGGGCCGTACGGAGGAAGAGGCGGCCAGGGCCGGCAGCACTCAGGCGGCCGCCACCGTGCCCCAGGGGCCGACCGAGATCAAGATGCCCTTCGACACCGGCGGCGGGAGCGGCAAGGGCACGGTACGGCTCACCTTCGATCCGGCCACCTCGGGCGCCAACGAGATGCACGTCTGGGTCGACCGGCCGGACGGAAAGCCGCTGGACGTGCCCGAGGTGAAGGTCGCCTTCACGCTCAAGGCCAAGCAGATCGGTCCGCTGCCGATCACCCCCGACCGCATCGCTGCCGGACACTGGAGCGCGGCCGCGGTCCAGATCCCGATGCCCGGCGACTGGCAGGTCCAGGTGACCGTACGGACCTCCGACATCGACCAGACGACCATCGACAAGAACATCAAGATCGGCTGACGTACCCGTGAGTGACCCTGTGCGCGAAAACGACATCTCCAGGCGGCGGCTGCTCGGCACCGTGGGCGCCGGCGCCACCGGTCTTGCGCTGGGCGCTGCGGGCGGCGCCGCCGCGTACGCCGGCGCGGCCGGCGAAGCCCCGGCCGCGCTGACCACCGTCGGCGCGACCGGCATCGCCTTCCACGGCGAGCACCAGGCGGGCATCACCACGCCCCTGCAGGCGTGCGGCCATCTGATCGCCTTCGACCTGGCGCCGGGCGCGGGCCGCAAGGAGGCGGCCGCGCTGATGCGCCGCTGGTCCGCGCTCGCGAGCGAACTGATGGCGGGCAGGGCGGCCGGCGACGGCGACACAGGTGTCGCGCTGGACGCCGGGCCCTCTTCGCTGACCGTCACGTTCGGCTTCGGCCGCACCTTCTTCGACCGTACGGCGCTGGTGGCACAGCGGCCGCCGGAGCTGGATCCGCTGCCCGCCTTCTCCTCCGACCAACTGGACGCCAAGCGGTCCAACGGCGATCTGTGGGTGCAGATCGGCGCGGACGACGCGCTGGTCGCCTTCCACGCACTGCGCGCGATCCAGAAGGCGGCCGGGGACGCGGCCCGGGTGCGCTGGCAGATGAACGGCTTCAACCGCTCGCCGGGCGCCACCGGAAAGCCGATGACCGCACGCAATCTGATGGGCCAGCTCGACGGAACGGCCAATCCGAAACCGGCCGAGGCCGACTTCGACAAGCGGATCTTCGTGCCGTCCGAGATGTCGGGGACGAAGTACGACTGGCTGGCAGGAGGCTCGTACGCCGTCGTACGACGCATCCGGATGCTGCTCGACGGCTGGGAGCGGCTCTCGCTGAAGAAGCAGGAGCTGGTCATCGGCCGGCGCAAGTCCGACGGCGCCCCGCTTACCGGCGGAACCGAGATCACCGAGCTCGCGCTGGACAAGACGGGGCCCGACGGGAAGCTGGTCATTCCGGACAACGCCCACGCCCGGATCTCGGCTCCGGAGCAGAACGGCGGTGCGGCCATGCTGCGTCGGCCGTTCTCCTTCCACGACGGGATCGGCGCGGACGGAACGCCGGACGCGGGGCTGCTCTTTGTCTGCTGGCAGGCCGATCCGCTGCGAGGCTTCGTACCGGTGCAGCGCAAGCTCGACCGGGGCGACGCGCTGTCGGCGTTCATCCGGCACGAGGCGAGCGGGCTGTTTGCGGTGCCTGGCGGGGCACGGACCGGCGAGTACGTGGGCCAGCGGCTTCTGGAGTCGTAAGGATCGCGGGCCCTTCGGATCTCGGGCCCATTAGGGTGACGGTATGTCGGCCACGCGCTTCACGTATCTCGGTCCCGAGGGCACCTTCACCGAAGCCGCCCTGCGCACGCTTCCCGAAGCAGCCACCCGCGAGCTCGTCCCGATGCTGTCCGTGCCCGCGGCGCTGGATGCCGTACGGAACGGGGATGCCGCGGCCGCCCTCGTACCGATCGAAAACTCCGTGGAGGGCGGCGTCACCGCGACCCTCGACGAGCTGGCCTCCGGACAGCCGCTGATGATCTACCGCGAGGTGCTGCTGCCGATCGCCTTCGCGCTGCTGGCGCGGCCGGGCACCAAGCTCTCCGAGGTGAAGACGGTGACCGGCCATCCGGTCGCCCAGCCGCAGGTGCGCAACTGGCTGCGGGCGAATCTGCCGGACGCGCTGTGGGAGTCGGCCGCGTCGAACGCGGACGGGGCGCGGCTGGTGCAGGAGGGGCGGTACGACGCGGCCTTCGCGGGCGAGTTCGCGGCCGCGACGTACGGACTCGAGCCGCTGGTCAGCGAGATCCATGACGCGGAGAACGCGGAGACGCGTTTCGTGCTGGTGGGCCGGCCCGCCAGGCCCGCGGCGCCGACCGGCGCGGACAAGACCTCGGTGGTCATCTGGCTGGGCGACGACCACCCGGGTGCACTGCTGGAGCTGCTCCAGGAATTCGCGGTGCGCGGGGTCAACCTGATGCTGATCCAGTCCCGGCCGACCGGAGCGGGCATCGGGAACTACTGCTTTGCCGTGGATGCCGAGGGCCATATCTCGGACCGGCGGGTGGGCGAGGCGCTGATGGGGCTGAAGCGGATCTGCCCGAAGGTACGGTTCCTCGGTTCGTATCCGCGGGCGGGTGTTGCGGTGGAGGACGTACGGGCGCTGCGCGCGGGGACGTCGGACGCCGAGTTCACGGCCGCGTCGGACTGGCTGGCGCGCTGCCAGGACGGCCGGGCCTGAACGGTCGGTGCTGAGGGATCGGAGCAGCCGGTCCTACCTGCACATTTTCGTTGTCCACAGAAGTTATCCACAGGCATGCTTCTCGACCTGGGGACAAGTCGACAACAGAGGGCGACATGGTCGACATATCGGCTCACTCACCCCACTTCCCTCCACAGAACGGCAGGTTGCGCCGTGTCACCTCAATTCCATTGATCAACCCTTTGGAGCGAGGAATTCCCACCCGAATGAGTGTGTGGGGTGGGTTTGGGTGAGGAATCCTTCGACCCACGCAGGGCTTTCGGAACGATCTCTTCCGTAGTCCACAGATCCCCCACACAGGCTGTGGATAACTTTACGAAGGCCCGCGCCCCTGTGGACAAGGGATGTCCAAATCCCGGACAGGGCAAGGGGAGCAGGTCAATGCGGGCGCCCACCGGGTGCCCCATTTCAGCGAATAGCGTCCTGTTTATTGACGCTTACGCCGGTGATTTACCCGCACCTTTCTAAATTCCGGCAATTCGGGCAAAGTGGCACGCAAGGCTATATCGAGTGAGGTGGCGCGAGTCCGCACCGGTAGCCTGGTGGGGTGATTGACCTTCGCCTGCTTCGTGAGGACCCCGACCGTGTTCGCGCCTCCCAGCGCGCCCGTGGAGAGGACGTCGACCTCGTCGACGCCCTGCTCTCTGCCGATGAGCGGCGCAGGTCGTCCGGCCTTCGCTTCGACGAGCTGCGCTCCGAGCAGAAGTCGCTCGGCAAGCTCATCCCCAAGGCCACTCCGGACGAGCGCGCCGAGCTGCTGAAGAGGGCCGAGCAGCTGAAGGCCGACGTGAAGGCGGCCGACGCCGCACAGAACGAAGCCGACGAAGAGACCAGGCGGCTGCTGCTCCAGCTCGGGAACATCGTCCACGAGGACGTCCCGGTCGGCGGCGAGGAGGACTTCGTCGTCCTCGAGACGCACGGCACGATCCGCGACTTCGGCGCCGAGGGCTTCTCGCCCAAGGACCACCTTGAGCTCGGCGAGGCGCTCGGCGCCATCGATGTCGAGCGCGGCGCGAAGGTGTCGGGCTCGCGCTTCTACTACCTGACGGGCGTCGGCGCGCTGCTTGAGCTCGCGCTGGTCAACGCCGCGATCGCGCAGGCCACCGAGGCCGGCTTCATCCCGATGCTGACCCCGGCGCTGGTCCGCCCGCGCGCCATGGAGGGCACGGGTTTCCTCGGCCAGGCTTCGGAGAACGTGTACCACCTGGAGAAGGACGACTACTACCTGGTCGGCACCTCCGAGGTCCCGCTCGCCGCGTACCACATGGACGAGATCATCGAGGCCGACAAGCTGCCGCTGCGGTACGCGGGCTTCTCGCCGTGCTTCCGCCGCGAGGCCGGCACGTACGGCAAGGACACCCGGGGCATCTTCCGGGTGCACCAGTTCGACAAGGTCGAGATGTTCTCGTACGTCGCTCCCGAGGACGCGGAAGCCGAGCACAAGCGTCTGCTGGACTGGGAGAAGCAGTGGCTGACCGGCCTCGAGCTGCCCTTCCAGGTGATCGATGTGGCCACCGGCGACCTGGGTGCCTCGGCCTCGCGCAAGTACGACTGCGAGGCGTGGATCCCGACCCAGGGCAAGTACCGCGAGCTGACCTCCGCGTCGAACTGCGACAGTTTCCAGGCCCGACGGCTTTCGGTCCGGATGCGTGACGGCAAGAAGGTGCAGCCGCTGGCGACGCTGAACGGCACGCTCTGCGCCGTACCGCGCACGATCGTGGCGATCCTGGAGAACCACCAGCTGGCCGACGGTTCGGTGCGGGTGCCCGAGGTGCTCCGTCCGTACCTGGGGGGACGAGAGATCCTGGAGCCGATCTCCAAGTGAGCCCTGCCCCCTTTCCGTACAAGCTTGTCGCGACCGATCTCGACGGCACGCTGCTGCGTGGCGACGACACGGTCTCGGAGCGCACGCGCGACGCGCTCGCCGCGGCCACCGCGGCGGGCGCCGCGCACATCATCGTCACCGGGCGGGCTGTGCCGTGGACCCGGCACATCCTCGACGACCTGGGGTACGACGGCCTCGCGGTCTGCGGCCAGGGCGGGCAGGTGTACCACGCGGGTGAGCACCGGCTGCTGACCTCGGTGACGCTGGACCGGCAGCTGGCCGGACTCGCGCTCTCCAAGATCGAGGCGGAAGTCGGGCCGCTCGCGGTGGCCGCCAGCCGCGACGGGCTCGACGGCGAGGTGCTGGTCGGTCCTGGCTATCGGGTGCAGGAAGGCCCGCTGCCGGTGGTGGCGTTCGAGGACCCGGCCGAGCTGTGGTCCGCGCCGCTGAACAAGGTGTTCCTCCAGCATCCGGAGCTCGGTGACGACGCGCTGGCACAGGCTTCCAGAGCGACGGTCGGCAACCTGGTGGATGTGGTGGTGGCGGGGCCCGGCGTCGTCGAGATACTGCCGCTGGGGCTGAGCAAGGCGACGGGCCTCTCGCTGGCGGCGCGGCGGCTGGGGCTGCGGGCCTCGGAGACGATCGCGTTCGGTGATATGCCGAACGACATCCCGATGTTCGGCTGGGCCTCGCACGGTGTGGCGATGGCCAACGCGCACGACGAACTGAAGGCCGTGGCGCACGAGATCACGGCGTCGAACGAGCACGACGGCATCGCGGTGGTGCTGGAGCACTTGCTCGGCTGAGGCGGAAGAGGTGGGGGTCGAACCCACACGGGCATTCACATGCCCCAACACTTTTCGAGAGTGCGGCCGGCGCCTGCTGTCGGCTGGCTCTTCCCGTGGGTACTGCGTGACTGCCGGACCGGGCGACTGCCGGACCGCGCGACTGCCGGACCGCGTGACTGCGTGACTGCGTGACTGCGTGACTGCGCGGAGGATGCGCGGATCGAACGCGCGCGGGGTTCACGGCCCCGACGACGGCTTAGCAAGCCGCTGCCTTACCACTCGGCCAATCCTCCGGGAGGGGGCGGCCCGCGCGGATGCGCGCTCGAAGCGGCCGCCCCCGGACAGTGCCCCCGGGCGGCTCGGCGGAGTGGTCGGTGGCTACTCCGCTGCCTGCCCGGGGCTGCCCTGACGGGAGCTCGACGGACTCGCACTCGTACTCTCGGTCATCGCCGCGCTCCTCTCCCGGTAGGTGACGCCGGCCGCACTGGCGTGCTCCGGCTCAACTACTGTGCCCCGGACAGCGGTTCGATGCCACCGAATTACGGTCCGGACGTACGGCTCGGTCCGTCCTTGCCGTCGCACGTCAGCGGCCGGCAGACCAGGCCGATGGCGAGGGCGATCACATGGCCGAGGTCGGTGTAGGTGCCGACGGTGGCGAGCGGCAGACCGAAGAAGGCGAGCGCACCGGCGAGATAGAACCAGCGCCAGGGCCGCGGAATGCGGTAGGTGAGGATGCCGACCGACGCGGCGAGCCCGTAACTCACCCCGATGTCCACCACATGCGCCATCCGCCGCGGCACCTCGTGGTTCTCGATGCTCATCTTGACGACCTTCTGGCTGATGAGGGTGGCGCAGATATGCGCGGTGGCCACGGTGAACAGCCAGCGCAGAGTGCCGAGCCAGCGCTCGACCGGCGCGTGAAAGACCTCGAAGAGAACCGCGTAGAGGAGCAAGGAAGAGGGGTTCTCGATCCAGAACGAGCTGGTCAGGAGGGACTGGAGGGGATGGGCGGCCAGTTCATGGATATTGCTGCTGGTGCGGTGGAGCAGGAAACGCTCAAGTCCCTCGGTGGAGAAGGCGATGACGACGCTGGTCATGGCAATGATCAGCAGCCAGATGTGGGTGCCGGGTGAGGAACGGATCCAGCTCCGTACCGGCCGGGAAGGTTCGCCCCGGCCGGTACGGTCTGTCGCTGCGGTCACCCCTCGATCATCGCGCGTACGTCTCGTCGGCGAGCCGTACGACATTGACTGCCGTAGGGAGGCGTAGTCCTGGCGCCGGCCACCGGCCTCCTCGGCGTCGAGGAGGTACGTGCGGACGCAGCGGGCGATGTCGCTGTCGCGAAGCAGCATCGCGACATTGAGCACCGTGCGGCGGGTGTAGAGCCCGAGGTGCGCGCGGCCGCCACGCACAGTGGACAACGAACCGATAAACGCACAGTTACGCAGATATGCGTCAACCCCCGCCCAGCGGACGGGGGTTGACTTACAAACGCGATGCTCTACGGTCACTCCTCGCCGGCGAGCTTCAGCACCCGCAGCTTCTGCCCCGCATACCAGGTCGCCACCACCGTGACCCCCACCAGCAGTGCAACCGCCAGCGGCAGGCCCACGTCCGAGCCGATCAGGCCCTCGCCGCCGATCTTCTCGGCGAGCGACAGGGACCACTGCTGCACACTCAGCGTGCGCGCGCCCGGGACCAGGCTGCCCAACAGCGTCTCCCAGACCAGCGCGTAGACGAGCCCTATGACCACCGCGTGCCGGCTGACCGTCCCGAGCAGCAGGAACAGCGCGCTGTAGGCGATCGAGGCGACCAGCGCCGCCACCGTGTACGCCACCGCGACCTGCTGGCCATTGCCGTTGAGGATGAACCCCGCGACAAAGGTGGGGACCGCCGAGAATGCCATTGTGATCGCGATCGCGACGATCAGCTTGGTGAAGACGATCGTCGACCGCTTCACCGGCTTGGCCAGCAGGTAGACGATCGAGCCGTCGTCGATCTCGGGCCCGATCGCCCCGGTGCCCGCGATCACCCCGATCAGCGGCACCATCGTCGCGATGGCGAACCCGCCCAGGACATCGGCGGCGACCTGGTCGTCCAGGCCGTTGAAGCTGCGTACCGCCGCCGCGATGAGCAGCAGCAGACCGGGCAGTACGAACAGAATCGCTGCCCGCCGCTTGCCGAGCACGGCCCGATAGGTGAGCCGGGCGACTGTGGGGTTGTACATGGACGTCACAGCTCCTTTCAGGCCGCTACGAGGTAGGAGAAGACCGACTCGAGGGACTCGTCCGACGGCGAGACCGTGAGCAGCCGGATGGAGTGCTCGCGGGCGACCCGCGGCAGCAGTTGGGTGAACCGACCGAAGTCGACGGCCTGGATGCGCAGCGCACCCTCGGTCAGGTCGACCTCGATGCCGGCCGTCGACGGGTCGGCGATCAGGGCCGCGGCGAGCGCCCGGTCGTCGCTGGACCGTACGAGATAGCGGTGCGGCCGGTCCGTCATCAGGCGGCGGATCTTGCGGAAGTCGCCGGACGCAGCATGCCGTCCGGCCACGATCACCTCGATATGGGAGGCGAGTTGCTCGACCTCCTCCAGGATGTGGGAGGAGAAGAGCACGGTGCGGCCCTCCGCTCCCATCCGCCGCAGCAGGTCCATCAGCTGCATGCGCTGGCGCGGGTCCATGCCGTTGAAGGGCTCGTCAAGGAGGAGTACGGACGGCTCGTGGACGAGGGCCGAGGCCATCTTCACGCGCTGCCGCATGCCCTTGCTGTACGTCGCGATCTTGCGGTCCTGCGCGTACTCCATCTCCACGGTGGCCAGCGCGCGTTGGGCCTCCTTCCTGCCCAGTCCGTGCAATTCGGCGTTGGCGACGACGAATTCGCGGCCGGTGAGGAAGTCGTACATCGCCTCCCGCTCCGGTACGACGCCGATCTGCCGGTAGACGGACTCGTTGCGCCAGATCGTCCGACCGTCGAGCGTGACGCTTCCCGTGGACGGGTTGAGGAAACCACCCATCATGTTGATGAGCGTGGACTTGCCCGCGCCGTTGGGACCGAGCAGACCCGTGACGCCGGGGCCGATCGTCATGGTCACGTCGTTGACGGCCACGACATTGCCGAACCACCGCGAGGTGTGCTCGATGTTGATGGTGGTCACAGCCCGACCTTCCGGTAGCGGCGCATCAGGACGGCGTACGAGCCGAAGACGAGCGCGAGGACGACGAGCAGATAGACCATGCCCGCGCCGGCTTCCGGCCCCGCCTTGCCGGGGAAGGCGGAAGTGGCGCCGAGGAAGGCAGTCTGTACGCCGTCGATGAGCGTGACCGGCGAGAAGAGGCCGAACCACTTGATCACATCGGGCGAGCCGGTCTCCCAGGCGATGGCCTGGACAGTGGAGACGGCGCCGTACGTGATGGTCAGCGTGGCGATCACGGCGGCGACGCCGAAGCCGCGGCGCGGCGTGAGCGCGGCCATCACCAGGCCGAGGCCGCCGAAGAGGACGGAGAGAAGCGCGACGGAAAGCATCCCCTGCGCGAATCCCTTCGTCTGGTCCACGAAGTCCATCTTGGCGAGCAGCGAGCCGATGTAGAGGATGACCAGCGGTGCCGCCGTGAGTACGAAGAGGGCCGAGGCCATTGCCCCGTACTTGGCGAGGACGTAGTCGATGCGCTCGATCGGGCGCGAGAAGTACAGCGGCACGGTCTTGAAGCGCAGATCACGGGAGACGGACTGCGGTGCCTGCGCGGCCAGGAAGAGGCCGATGACCGCCTGGGTGACGATCGCGTAGCGCGTGTAGTCGAGAGGAAGGTCCTTGAGTTTGGTGGCGACCGCGACCGCGACGATGATCGCCGCGGGCAGGCACATCACCGCGAAAAGAATCATCGGCAGCACCTTGGACTTGGCCGAGCGCCCAAGTCCGTAAGCCCCGCGCAGGGACTGCGAGTAGAGGGAGCGGCGTGCGTACGCGCGGCCGAGCCGCGGCCCGTCGTAGTTCCGGTAGCCGATGTTGTGGATCCGGGTGGTCTCGGCCCCGGTCACGATGTTGGTCTCGGTGCTCATCGAACCTGCACCTCCTGCTCCTGGGCGCCCTGCGCGCCCTGATCACTCTGTGCCTCGGGGCGGAAGACCTCCGCGATGTGGTGGCGGCGCTGTTCCATCCGTACGAGACCGAGGCCGAGCCCGGCGACGGTGTCGCGCACCACGTCGTACGTCTCCTCCCCCGTCGCCTCGAGGAGCAGGATGTGGCCCGCGCCGGGCAGACCGTCCTCCACGCGCGCGTGGAGCGTGATTCCGGCGGCGGCGAGCGCCTCACGGAGCACCGCGGTGCCGTCGGGATGCGTGTCCGTGTCGGTGACCTCGACCGCGAGGGTCGTGGTGATCTGGGTGAAGTCGCTGGTGGAACTGGAGCGCAGCAGCGAGCCGCCGTCGATGACGACAACGTGGTCACAGGTGCGCTCAAGCTCGCCGAGGAGATGCGAGGTGACCAGGACCGAGATGCCGAAGTCGGTGTGGACGCGGCGGATCAGGCCCAGCATCTCGTCGCGGCCGACCGGGTCGAGACCGTTGGTCGGCTCGTCCAGGAGGACCAGCTTCGGGTCGTGGACCAGGGCCTGCGCGAGCTTGACGCGCTGCTTCATACCGGTCGAGTAGCCACCGATGGGGCGGTACCGCTCCTCGTACAGACCGACATGGCGCAGGGTGTCTGCGGTGCGCTCGCGGGCGGCCGTGGGCGGCAGCCCGGACATGCGCGCCATGTGGACGACGAACTCGGTGGCCGAGACATCGGGCGGCAGGCAGTCGTGCTCGGGCATGTACCCCACCTGCTCGCGGATGGCGCCGCCGCTGGTGGCGACGTCGAGTCCGAGCACCGCGGCCCGGCCTTCCGTAGCGGGGGACAGACCCAGCAGGATCTTGATCAACGTGGACTTGCCGGCTCCGTTGGCGCCCACCAGGCCGGTCACACCGGGTCCGATGTCCAAGGAGAGCCGGTCAAGAGCGGTCACCCTGGGGAACCGCTTGCTCAGGCTTTCGGTCGCGATCACAGTCACATTTCGAAGGTAGTGGCGCGCGACACATCGGGCGTCAGACCTGGCGGCTGGATCGGTGTCCGACTCGAGAGGTACGGACCCGTAGGGGCCTACGACGAAAGTGGACAGCCCGTCTCGGGGCCCATGACCTTCGGACGGGTTTTCCACAGACGGGTTTTCCACAGGCTGACGCACGACCCTTGACGCAGCCGCCGAGCATTGTCACATTCATCAGTGTCAAGTTACGGACACGTACCGCACTCGGGACGGACGGTGGCATGGCCTCAGCAGTGGCAAGCGAACTGACCGCGGAACTGCGGGGGTTCAAGGAAGTGCAGCGCCTCGCGTACGCATGCGCGGAGGCGGTCGCGGCGCAGCTCAAGCCCGGCGTGACGGAGCGCCGGGCGGCGCGGATGCAGCGTGAGTGGCTCCGTGAGCGGGGTGTGCGCGACTGGTTCCACCTGCCCTTCGCCTGGTTCGGGGACCGTACGGCCTTCGTCAACTTCCGGATACCGCTCCAGTTCTTCCCGACCAACCGGGTGCTCGAGGCGGGCATGCCCTTCATCCTCGACATGGCCCCGGTCCACAAGGGCTACACCGCGGACATCGGATACTCCGGCTGCCTCGGCCCGAGCCCCGTGCACAACAAACTACTCGCCGATCTGGAGGCGCACCGCGAGCTGATCCTGCGCGAGGTGCGGGTGCGGCGTTCGCTGCGCGAGATCTACGAGGACGTGGACCGGCTGATGGTCCGGCAGGGGTACGCCAACCGGCACCGCGCGTATCCCTTCGGAGTCATCGCCCACAAGATCGACCGGGTGAAGGAGCGCCGCATCTCGCCGCATCTCTTCGGGTTCGGCACACAGTCGCTGAAGGGGCTTGCCGTCGATGCGGTGCGCGGTCACCGGGACGGCTGGTCACCGCTGTGGAGCCCGTACAGGTTCTCCGACCACCCGCCCCGACCGGGGCTGTGGGCTGTCGAGCCGCACCTCGGATTCAGGGGTACGGGCGCGAAGTTCGAGGAGATCCTGGTGATCACCGACTCCAAGGACCCGCAGCAGAGCGCGTTCTGGCTGGACGACGATCTGCCGCATGTGCGGCGCTGGGCGGAGGAGAGGACCGCGTGAGCGACGCACAGGGGGCCGCCGGGCCGCAGAAGACCACGATGGCCATGGTCGCCGCGAGAGCCGCGATCGCCGGGCCTCTGCGCCGAGCGGGCGGAAATGCGAACGTCAAGGAGGAAGCGTGAGTCTCAAGGGGGCGCGGGAGCGCTGGGTCCGTACGGGCGGAATCGAGCTGTGCGTCGCCGAGCTGGGGGACGCCTCGCAGCCGACCGTGCTGCTGGTGCACGGCTATCCGGACAGCAAGGAGGTGTGGTCTCAGGTCGCGGAGCGGCTGGTGGACCGCTACCGGCTGCATGTAGTGCTGTACGACGTCCGGGGGCACGGCCGCTCGACAGCTCCGGCCCCGCTGCGCGGCGGCTTCACGCTGGAGAAGCTGACGGACGACTTTCTGGCAGTCGCGGACGCGGTGAGTCCGGACAAGCCGGTGCATCTGGTCGGACACGACTGGGGTTCTGTGCAGTCCTGGGAGTTCGTCACGGTCAAGCGCACCGAAGGCCGTATCGCCTCCTTCACCTCGATGTCAGGACCGTCCCTGGACCACTTCGGGCACTGGATCAAGAAGCGGATGAGCCGGCCCACACCCCGCAGGATCGGCCAGTTGCTCGGACAGGGTGCCAAGTCCTGGTACGTGTACATGCTGCATACGCCGGTGCTGCCGGAGCTCGCCTGGCGCGGCCCGCTGGGCAAGCTGTGGCCGAAGATCCTGCAGCGGGTGGAGAAGGTGCCCGGCGGCGACTACCCGACGGCCTCGCTGCCGCAGGACGCGGCGCACGGCGCCTGGCTCTACCGCGACAACGTCCGTACCCGGCTGCGCCGCCCGCGCTCCGACGCGTACGCACACACACCCGTTCAGTTGATCACGCCGACCGGCGATATGTTCCTGTCCGAGCGGCTCTACGACGAACTGGGCGAATGGGCCCCGCAGTTGACGCGTCGCTCGCTGCCGGCGAAGCACTGGGTACCCCGCACCCGGCCCGATCAGCTCTCGGCCTGGATCAGTGAGTTCGTCACGGCCAACGAGGACAGCGCGGCCGGAGTGGCCGGAGTGGCCGCGCTGGACACCGTAGCCCGGGGTCCGTACGCCGAGCGGTTCGCCGGGCAGCTCGTCCTGGTGACGGGTGCGGCCAGCGGCATCGGGCGGGCCACGGCCTTCGCGTTCGCCGAGGCGGGGGCGCGGATCGTGGCCGTGGACCGGGACGCGGAGGGCGCGGCCAGGACCGCGGAGATGTCGCGGCTGATCGGCTCCCCCCAGACCTGGGGCGAAACGGTGGACGTCAGCGACGAGCAGGCGATGGAGAAGCTCGCCGAGAGGGTCGCCACCGAGTACGGCGTCGTGGACGTCCTGGTCAACAACGCCGGCATAGGTCTCTCGGGCTCCTTCCTCCAGACCAGCGCCGAGGACTGGAAGAAGGTCCTCGACGTCAATCTGTGGGGCGTCATCCACGGCTGCCGGCTTTTCGGCAGGCAGATGGCCGAGCGCGGCCAGGGCGGCCATATCGTCAACACCGCGTCCGCTGCCGCCTATCTGCCTTCGAAGACCCTGCCCGCATACAGCACCTCCAAGGCCGCGGTGCTCATGCTCAGCGAGTGTCTGCGGGCGGAACTGGCCGGACAGGGGATCGGGGTCTCGGCGATCTGTCCCGGCTTCGTCAACACCAACATCACGTCCACGGCGCGCTTCGCGGGCGTCGACGCGGCTGAGGAGAAGCGGCGCCAGAAGAAGACCGCCCGGCTGTACGGGCTGCGCAACTACCCGCCGGAGAAGGTCGCCGACGCGATCCTTCGCGCTGTCGTGAAGAACCAGGCGGTGGTGCCGGTGACGCCCGAGGCCCGTGGAGCCCTGTTCATATCCCGCTTCACGCCCAGGACGCTGCGTGCGATCGCCCGATTGGAGCCGCCGCTGTGAGCACCGAGGAGCACACCGGCCACTACGCCATCGCGCCGCGCCGGGTCTCGTTCGACTGGGACGGGACGCCGCTGCACTGGATACCGGACGAGCCCACCGCCACGCATGTCATCAATGTGCTGCATCTTCTGCTGCCGTCCGGCGAGCGGTGGTTCGTCAAGGTCTTCAAGGAAGCGCTGCCCCTGGTCGACGACCCGGAGCTGCTGAAAGACGTCAAAGGCTTCATGGGCCAGGAGGCCACGCACAGCGTGCAGCATGCGTATGTGCTGGACCACCTGGCCGCGCAGCGGCTCGACACTGAGGCATTCACCAAGTACGTCGACCTCCTCTTCGAGAAACTCCTCGGCGAGAAGCCGCCGTTCGGGGCGCCGGTACCGACCCAGGAGTGGCTGCGCTTCCGCCTGTCGGTCATCGCCGCGATCGAGCAGTTCACGGCGGTCCTGGGCAACTGGGTGCTGCACGCCGAAGGGCTCGACCGGGCGAACGCCGACAAGATCATGCTCGATCTGCTGCGCTGGCACGGCGCGGAGGAGGTCGAGCACCGGGCAGTCGCCTTCGAGATGTACCAGCACTGCGGTGGCGAGGGACTGCCACGCCATGCCCGCCGCATCGAGGGCATGGCCGTCACCGCGCCCGTGCTGGCCTGGCTCTGGGTGTGGGGCACCGCCTACCTGATCCGGCACGACCCCCAGCTCGCCGGCCGGCTGCGTTACTCCCTGCGCGAGCACAACCGCGCGGTCGGCAAAGGACTGCTGCCCACGTGGCGCGAGCTGGGCGCGGCCATACCTCGATACTTCCGGCGGTCGTACCATCCCTCGCAGGAGGGCTCGCTGCGCAAGGCCGTCGACTATCTCGCGACCTCGCCCGCGGCCCGTGCCGCGGCGGGAGCGGTGGGCCGCGCCGCCTTGTCGTAGGCGGCCTGTCATCGAGGGAGCGGACTTGTCCGAGCAGTCAGTCGCCCAGTCGGCCGCCGAGTACCGGATCGAGGACCTGGCGCACCACAGTGGCGCCACCGTCCGTACGATCCGCGCCTACCAGGACCGCGGGCTGCTGCCGAAACCGCAGCGGCGCGGGCGGGCCAATGTGTACGGGTCCGCCCATCTCGCCCGGCTGCGGCAGATCGCCGATCTGCTCGACCGCGGCTACACCCTGGCCTCGATCAAGGAGCTGCTCGAGGCCTGGGACGCCGGGCGCGGGCTCGGCGGGGTGCTGGGTCTGGTCGCCGAGGTGCAGGGACCGTGGACGGACGAGGAGGCGGCCCGGATCTCCCGCGCGGAGCTGGACGGCAAGTTCGGCGGGAAGCCGGACGAGGCTGCCGTCGCGGAAGCGGTGGACCTGGGGGTGCTGGAGCGCATCCCCGGCCGTGACGACGAATTCCTGGTGCCGAGCCCCCAGGAGCTGGCGGTCGCCGCAGAGTTGTATGCCGCCGGGGTGCCGCTCCCGGCAATCTCCGGTCATCTGCGGGAACTTCGCGGGCAGGTCGAGCACATCGCCTCCCGTTTCCTGGAGTTCACCACCGAGCATGTCTTCGCCCGCTATCTGGGGCATCGGCCGCCGACCGACGCGGATGCGGCTGAGGCGGCGTCCCTGGTCCGGCGGCTGCGCCCACTCGCACAACAGGCGATCGATGCCGAACTGGCTCGGGCCATGCGGACGTTCGCCACCCGCCATCTTCAGCAGCACCTGAGTGCGGAAGGACCGCGGCAGGTGGAGAGTGAGTTCCGTCCTGTGACGTTGCCGCCGGAGACAATTCGCTCGGTCCAGGCCCTGGTTGGCAAGGAGAACGCGGCCGCCTTCATCACCGCAGCGACCGAACGGGAGCTTCATGCCAGGACCTTGGACGCCCTCATCTCAACCGAAGGCGATTCCCGTCAACTTGACCAAAGCCCTTAAATGACCCATGAGTTGTCCACAGAATCGCCAATTCCCCTGTGGATAACTACAGTTGGCTGTGGATCAAACCTGTGGAGCGACATTTTCGATGTGGAGCGATATTTTCAGTGGCGCTGTCGGCAAGCGGACGGGCACGCTGACGGGATGAACGCAAGACCCGAACGACCTGATGGGCCCGATGAGCCCGATGAGCGACGCACCGTGAAGGTGTCGAAGTACCTCTCGAAGCATCTGCGCCACCAGCCGGAGCGGATCGGCATCGTCCTCGACGAGAACGGCTGGGTGGCCGTCGACGAGCTGATGCGGGCGGCGGCCGAGCACGGCTTCCGGATCACCCGCGCCGAGCTCGACCATGTCGTCGCCGTCAACGACAAGCAGCGGTTCACGATCGACGGCACCCGCATCCGCGCCAACCAGGGCCACTCCGTCGAGGTCGACCTGGACCTGCCTCCGGCCGAGCCGCCCGCGTATCTCTATCACGGCACCGTCGCCCGCAGCCTGGACGCGATCCGCGCCGGGGGACTGCGCGCCATGAACCGCCACCATGTCCATCTCTCGCCCGACCGCGAGACCGCGACCCGCGTCGGCGCCCGCCGCGGCCGCCCCGTCGTCCTCTCCGTGCATGCCGGCGCGATGTATGAAGCGGGCCACCTTTTCCACGTCAGCGCCAACGGCGTCTGGCTCACCGCTGCCGTACCGCCGGAGTTTCTGCGCTTCCCAGACCGCTAGATCCTCTGCGGGGCCCTCCTGCGGAGGCCCTCCTGCGGGTCAGCGACTCAGCTGGGCAAGCCCCTCCGTGGCGATCTGCTCGAAGACCGCCTGGTCCGCTGCGAAGTCCGAGTCCGGGATCGGGGCGTGGATCACGAGCTCCGTGAAGCCGAGCTCGAAGTGCTTGCCCGCGAAGTCCACAAAGGCGTCGAGGGACTCCAGCGGCCGGCCGGCCTCCGGCGTGAAGCCGGTGAGAAGGATCTTGTCCAGCTCGGCCACGTCACGGCCGATGTCCGCGCACGCCTTGCCAAGCTTGTCGATCTGCCCGCGGATGGCCTCGACGGACTGCTCGGGCGTACCCGTCTCGAAGAGCTTCGGGTCACCTGTGGTCACCCACGCCTGCCCGTGCTTCGCCGCGAGCTTCAGTCCGCGCGGCCCGGTGGCGGCGACCGCGAAGGGCAGCCGGGGCCGCTGGACGCAGCCGGGAATGTTGCGGGCCTCCACCGCCGAGTAGAAGGTCCCGTCGTACGTCACGGAGCTCTCGGTCAGCAGCCGGTCGAGCAGCGGCACGAACTCCCCGAACCGGTCGGCACGTTCGCGCGGCGTCCATGCCTCCTGGCCCAGCGCCGTGGCGTCGAAGCCATTGCCGCCCGCGCCGATGCCGAGCGTGATCCGCCCGCCGGAGATGTCGTCCAGCGAGATCAGGTCCTTGGCAAGGGTCACCGGGTGGCGGAAGTTCGGTGAGGTGACCAGCGTGCCGAGGCGCAGCCGCTCGGTGGCGGCGGCCGCGGCGGTCAGCGTCGGGACCGCGCCGTACCAGGGGCCGTCACGGAAGGTACGCCACGACAGGTGGTCGTAGGTGTACGCGGTGTGAAAACCGAGCTGCTCGGCTCGGAGCCACTCGTCGCGGCCACCTTCGTGCCAACGGCGGACGGGGAGGATCACGGTACTCAAACGCATGCCTTCGAGAGTACGTGGCTCCGCAGCGGCCCGAGCACACTCAAATGTGCGACCCGTCGCACGCCCGTGCGCCCGCGTACGGGAGAATGGATCTGTGACCTCAGCTACCGATCCCAGCCCGCTGCCCGCCACCCCCCGGCTGATCGCCACCGATCTGGACGGCACTCTGCTGCGCGACGACAAGTCCGTCTCGGACCGTACGATCGCCGCCCTGGCCGCCGCCGAGGAGGCCGGGATCGAGGTCTTCTTCGTCACAGGCCGCCCGGCCCGCTGGATGGACGTCGTCAGTGACCATGTCCACGGCCATGGGCTCGCGATCTGCGCCAACGGCGCGGCGGTCGTGGATCTGCACGCCGGGGGGAAGCTGCTGGAGGTCCGCGCGCTGGAGCGGGAGACCGCCCTCGATGTCGTGAGGATCCTGCGCGACGCCGCCCCCGGTACCTCTTTCGCGGTCGAGACGACGACCGGCATCCACTACGAGCCGGACTATCCGCCGTTCCATGTCGACCCGGTCGCGACTGTCGCCACCGCGGAGAAGCTGCTTCACGAGGAGCGGCTGGGCGAGGGCGCCCCGGTGATCAAGCTGCTCGCGCACCACCCCGAGCTGACACCCGACGGCTTCCTCACGCTGGCCCGTACAGCCGCCGGTGACCTGGCATCCTTCACCCGCTCCAGCCCGACCGCGCTGCTCGAGGTCAGCGGCCTCGGTGTGAGCAAGGCCAGCACCCTGGCGCTGTGCTGCGCCCGGCGCGGGATCTCCTCCGACGAGGTCGTCGCCTTCGGGGACATGCCCAACGACGTGGAGATGCTGACCTGGGCGGGCACCTCGTACGCGATGGGCAACGCCCATCCGGACGTGCTCGCCGCGGCCTCCGGCCGGACCGTCGCCAACAACGAGGACGGCGTCGCGGTTGTCATCGAGCAGATCCTCGCCCGGCGTGCGGAAAGCAGCGAAGAGCTCTGAAGAACGAGCTCTGAGGAACGAGAACTACTCGACTGGGACCCCGCGTTCGCGGAGCCAGGGCAGCGGATCCACTCCGGAGCCCAGATACGGCGTGAGCCGCACCTCGAAGTGCAGGTGCGGCCCTGTCGAATTGCCCGTGGTGCCGGACTGCCCGATCCACTGCCCGGCGCGTACCTGCGCGCCCTGGTCGACGGTGGTCGTCGCCAGATGCGCGTACTGCGAGTAGTAGCCGCCCGGGTGCTGGACGACGATCTCGATGCCGAATCCACCGCCGCACGAGACAGACACCACCCGGCCCGCGCCGACCGACCGCACCGGGGTGCCGATGTCCACCGCGAAGTCCTGCCCGGTGTGCCGATGGGCCCAGTGCTCACCCGCGCTGTCGAACCCGGCGGACAGTTCGTACTTCTCCACCGGCGTCACCCATGCCGTGCCTGCCGGCGCGCTTCCGCGCTTCCCGAGCCGGGCGACGCCCGCGCACTTGCCCGCCGCCACGCTGCGGTCCGCCTCCCCCTCCAGCTCCCACTGTGCCTCTTCCAGCTTCGAGTTGATGCCCTGCTTGATGGTTGCCAGCTGTGCCTGGCGTACCTCGAGCTCGCGCCGGGCCGTCCGGGCATTCCCCTCGGTCACGGTGAGCCGCCGCTCGGCCTGCCTGGCCCGGCCGAGCAGCTGGTTCACTGCCGTCTCCGCCTGCCAGGCGAGCCGCTGTCCGCGCATCAGCTCCTCGGGGTTGTCGGCGAACAGCAGCTGAGCGGTGACGGCAAGCGGGCCGCCGGTCCGGTACTGGGCGCGGGCGACACCGCCGATGGCGTCGTGGATCGTGGTGAGTTCGTTCCGCTGCAGTGCCAGCTGTCCCTGGAGCCGGGCCGCCGCGGTGCGCTGCGCGTCAGCGGCACGCCTGCCTTGTTCGTACTTCGCGGTGGCTTTCGCCGCGTCCTCGAACAGTCGCGCCACCTCGGCACCGGTACCGATAACGGGCCCGTCGGACGCCATGGCGGCGGGTACCGCCGTACCGAGGAGCGCGCACAGCACCGCCAGGACGAGCAATGGCCGGTCGCGGTGTCTCAAGCACATCCACGGATCGTCGCCCGGCACCGCGGCGATTTCGGGTACCGGTGAGGTGTCGTGACTCCACCTGGCCTACTGGGACGCCTCTCCGTACACCCTCGTACCCCCCTTCGTCCTGTCGCGGCTTCCAGCGGGCCCTTCGGTTCGGGCGCTGTCACGCCCTTGAGAGGAGCAGGTCCTGTCCGGCGACGAGAGCCGGGTACTAAACGGGGTACTCGGCTGTCGAGAGCCGGGTACCGAGCAGGTCCGCGGCCCGCTCGCGCTCCAGCATCCGGCGCAGGGGCCCCTCGGCGGTGGCGAGTTCTGCGTACGAGCCGCGCTGCACGGTCCGGCCTGCCTCCAGGACGACGATCTCGTCGACGGCGTCGAGCCCTTGCAGCCGGTGCGTGATCAGCACTGTCGTCCGGCCTTCCGTCGCCACCAGCAGATCCGCCGTCAGCGCGTCGGCCGTCGCCAGGTCGAGGTGCTCGGCCGGCTCGTCGAGTACGAGTACGGGGAAGTCGGCGAGGAGCGCGCGGGCCAGTGCCAGCCGCTGCCGCTGACCGCCCGACAGCTGCGCCCCGTGCTCGCCGACGAGAGTGTCGAGACCGTCGGGCAGCACGTCGACCCACTCCAGCAGCCTCGCCTTGGCGAGCGCCTGCCGAAGCTCGTCCTCCGTCGCCTCCGTACGCGCGAGCCGGAGGTTCTCCCGTACGGAACTGTCGAAGATGTGGGCGTCCTGCGCGCACAGCCCGACGAACCGCCGGACCGCGTCCCCGTCGAGGGCGGCCGCGTCCACGCCGCCGATCGTGTACGTCCCTTCCCTCACGTCCAGGAAGCGGAGCAGCACCTGCGCGAGGGTGGTCTTTCCCGAACCCGAGGTGCCGACGACGGCGATGCGCCTCCCCGCGGTGAGCGTCAGATCGAATCCCCGGAGCGCGTCCCGCTCCTGTCCGGCGTACCCGGCGCCGAGTCCTCGCACCTGGAGCGGGAACGCCGTCGCCGGCGGAGCCGCCGCCCGGTCCGGCTCGTGTACGGGGACGGGCGCGTCCAGCACCTCGAACACCCGCTCGGCGCTCCGCCTGACCCGCTGCCGGAACTGCACAGCCGCCGGAAGCCCGGTGACCGCCTCGAAAGCGGCGAGGGGAGTGAGCACCACCACCGCCAGGGACACCCCGTCCAGCCGCCCGTCACGCACCGCCTGCACTCCGGCGTAGGCGGCGCACACGACGGTCAGCCCGCAGGCCAGCGCGGAGAGGCCGCCGCCGAGTGCGGTGGCGACCGCGCCCCGGGAGGCGATGCGTGTCAGCTGCCGGTCGGCTTCCCGCGTCCTCTCCACCCGTCCCTTCAGGGCTCCGGCGACGGTCAGTTCGGCGGTGCCGCCGAGCAGTTCGACGACACGGATGGCCAGTACCCCGCGTGCGGGCGCGAGTTGACGTTCGGCCCGCTGTGCGAAAGCGCCGCTGATCAGCGGTACGGCCACACCGGCGAGGAGCAGACCGACGGCGAGCACGGCCCCGGCCTCGGGCAGCAGCCACGCCGTGAAGCCGACTGCCCCCGCGCCGACGACGACGGCCACTCCGGCAGGCAGCAGCCAGCGCAGCCAGTAGTCCTGCAGGGCATCCACATCGGCGACGAGCCGCGACAGCAGATCCCCGCGCCGGGACTGCCGCAGCCCGGCGGGCGCGACCCGCTCCAGCCTGCGATAGACCGCGACCCGCATCTCGGCGAGCATCCGCAGCACGGCGTCGTGCGACACCAGACGCTCGGCGTACCGGAAGACGGCCCGCCCGATGCCGAAGGCGCGGGTCGCCGTCACAGCCACCATCAGATAGAGCACCGGCGGATGCTCGGACGCGCGCGAAATGAGCCAACCGGAAACGGCCATAAGCCCTACGGCGGAACCCAGAGCAAGGCTGCCCAGCAGCAGCGCGAGCCCGAGCCGGCCCCGCAGCTCCCCGGCAGCGCTTCGTACTCGTGCCAGCGGCGACCGTGTGCGCGCCGACTGCGACGGCCCTGCGGTGCCAACGGCCTCGGTGGGCTGCTCTCTGTCCCCTTCTGTGCTCGCTGCCGTCGGAGTGTCCGCCGAACTCGATGGCTGAGTACCTCCGTACGCCGTAACTCCCGACCTCGCGGGCCCTGGAATCAGCGATGCGCGGCGGGAGAGCGTGACCACCCGGTCCGCCACCGCCAGCAGGGCCGGCCGGTGGACGACCAGCAGCACCGTCCGCCCCTCCGCCAGCCGTCGCACCGCGTCGACGATGCCTGCTTCCGTCTCGCCGTCCAGCGCGGCCGTCGGCTCGTCGAGCAGCAGCAGTGGCCGGTCCGCGAGGAACGCCCGGGCCAGCGCGAGACGCTGCCGCTGGCCGGCCGAGAGT
The DNA here is from genome assembly GCF_040651435.1 of Streptomyces sp. NPDC048479. Taxonomy (NCBI): domain Bacteria; kingdom Bacillati; phylum Actinomycetota; class Actinomycetes; order Kitasatosporales; family Streptomycetaceae; genus Streptomyces; species Streptomyces sp. NPDC048479. The sequence goes on along the minus strand of NZ_JBEZKA010000012.1, from coordinate 29,135 downwards.
CCGGTGCCGTCCTCGCCGAGCAGGCTGTCCACACCCTGGGGGAGCCCGGCCACAAAGTCGTACGCACCAGCGTTCCGCAGCGCTTCCCGCACCGCGGCGTCATCGGCGTCCGGTCGCGCCAGCCGTACGTTCTCCGCGATCGTCCCCGCGAAGAGATACGGCCGCTGCGGCACCCAAGCGATCTGCTCGCGCCACCGGTCCAGGTCGAGCGTCGCCAGATCGGTACCGCCGACGCGCACCCGCCCCTCGGCCGGCTCCACGAAGCCGAGCAGCACATCCAGCAGCGTCGACTTCCCGACGCCGCTCGGTCCGACCAGCGCGACCGTGTCGCCGGGCTCCACCACCAGTGAGGCCGCATCCAACGACGCCTCGCCACGCCCCGCGTGACGGACGGTCACTCCGTCGAGCTCCAACCGGAGTGTGCCCGGCACCTCCCTTGTACCGCCCGCCCGCGGCTCGGTCTCCAGGACCTGGAAAATCTCCTCCGCGGCCGAAAGCCCCTCCGCCGCCGCGTGGTACTGCGCGCCCACCTGCCGGATCGGCAGATACGCCTCGGGCGCGAGGATCAGAATCACCAGGCCCGTGTAAAGATCCAAGTCCCCGTGCACCAGCCGCATACCGATACCGACGGCCACCAGCGCCACCGAGAGCGTCGACAGCAGCTCCAGCGCGAACGACGAGAGAAACGCGATCCGCAGCGTCCGCAGCGTCGCCTTCCGGTACTCCGAGGTGATCGATCGGATCGACTCGGCCTGGGCCTTCGCCCGCCCGAAGACCTTCAGGGTCGGCAGACCGGCGACCACGTCCAGGAAGTGCCCCGACAGCCGGGACAGCAGCCGCCACTGGCGGTCCATCCGGGCTTGGGTGGCCCAGCCGATGAGAACCATGAACAGCGGAATCAGCGGCAGGGTCAGCACAATGACCGCCGCCGAGACCCAGTCCTCGGTCACGATCCGCGCCAGCACCGCCGCGGGCACCACGACAGCGAGCCCCAACTGCGGCAGATAGCGCGAGAAGTAGTCGTCCAGAGCGTCGACACCGCGCGTGGCGAGCGCGACCAGCGAACCGGTCCGCTGTCCACTCAGCCACTCGGGCCCCAGGTGAGCGGCCCGCTCCAGCAGCCGCCCCCGCAGCTCCGACTTGACCGCCGCACTCGCCCGGTGCGCGGCCAGTTCGGTCAGCCAGGAGATGACAGCCCGTCCGACCGCGACCGCCGCCAGGAGTGCCAGCGGCGTCCCCAGAGCAGAGGTGGAGAGCCCCCGCTCAAACGCGCCCACCACCACGTCGGCGATGAGCATCGCCTGGGCGACGACCAGCGCCGCCCCGGCAAGGCCGAGGAGCACCACCGCGGTCAAGAAGAGGCGGGTGGCCCGGGCGTACCGGAGCAGACGCGGGTCGATCGGTTTCACGTGAAACATCCCCCACTAATGAACATCGGCGATGTGCTGCGTGCCGATCCGCTTGCGGAATACCCAGTACGTCCAGCCCTGGTAGAGCATCACCAGCGGCGCAGCGATGCCCGCGCACCAGGTCATGATCTTCAGCGTGTACGGACTCGACGAGGCGTTGGTGACCGTAAGGTTCCACTCCTCATTGAGCGAGGACGGCATGACGTTCGGGAAGAGCGTCAGGAACAGCATCGCGACCGCGGCAGCGATCGTCACGCCCGACAGCGCGAACGACCAGCCTTCGCGTCCCACCTTGATGGCCCCGACCGCTCCGACCAGCGCCACCACCGCGACGATCATCGCGATCAGGCTCTTGCCGTCACCGCGCGAGACCTGGGTCCAGATCAGGAAGCCGAGCGCCAGCACGGCGGTGAGCAGCCCCAGCTTCAGCGCCAGCCCCCGGGCCCGGACCCTGATGTCCCCCACCGTCTTCAGCGCCGCGAACACCGCACCATGGAAGGTGAACAGCGTCAGCGTCACCAGCCCGCCCAGGATCGCGTACGGGTTGAGCAGATCGAAGAGGTTGCCGACGTACTCCTTCTGCCCATCGATCTTCACGCCGCGCACGATGTTGCCGAACGCGACGCCCCACAGCAGGGCCGGCAGCAGTGAGGTCCAGAAGATCGCGTGCTCCCAGTTGGTCTGCCACCTCTCCTCGTCCCGCTTGTGCCGGTACTCGAAGGCGACTCCGCGCACGATCAGGCAGAACAGGATCAGCAGCAGCGGCAGATAGAAGCCGGAGAAGAGGGTGGCGTACCACTCGGGGAAGGCGGCGAAAGTCGCACCGCCTGCCGTCACCAGCCAGACCTCGTTGCCGTCCCAGACGGGTCCGATGGTGTTGATCAGGACCCGCCGCTCGGTCCGGTCCCGGGCCAGCAGCTTGGTCAGGACGCCGACCCCGAAGTCGAAGCCATCGAGGAAGAAGTAGCCGATCCAGAGGAAGGCGATGAGTACAAACCAGACGTCGTGAAGTTCCATGCCTCAGCAGCTCCTCAGGGCCTCAGTACGAGAAGGCCATCGGGCGGTCGGCGTCACGGTCGTCGCCGCCGATCTTGGTGGGCGGGTTGAGGTCGGCCTCGGTGAGCTCGGGCGGTCCGGCCTTGACGTACTTCAGAAGCAGCTTGACCTCGATGACGGCGAGCACCGCGTAGAGCAGGGTGAAGACAATCATCGAGGTGAGCACCTCACCCTGCGAGGCACTGGGGGAGACGGCGTCGCGGGTACGGAGCACGCCGTACACGACCCACGGCTGACGCCCCATCTCGGTGAAGATCCAGCCCCAGGAGTTGGCGATCAACGGGAAGAGCATCGTCCAGAGCGCGACGATCCAGTACCACTTGGTCAGCCTGGGATTCAGCGCCTTGTTCTTGAAGAGCACCAGCTGCGGCACTTCGTCCGCGCCCGTCCGCAGGCCCGGCGGCAGCATGAACTTCTTGCGGGTGAGCCAGAGCCCGAGCAGGCCGATGGCGAAGGACGTCATCCCGAAGCCGATCATCCAGCGGAAGCCCCAGTAGGCGACGGGGATATTGGGCCGGTAGTCGCCGGGGCCGAACTTCTCCTGCTCGGACTTGTTGACGTCGTTGATGCCGGGGACGTACGAGGAGAAGTCGTCGTTGGCCAGGAAGGACAGCAGTCCCGGGATCTCGATCGCGACCGTGTTGTGGCCTTTTTCGACGTCGCCGTACGCGAACACCGAGAAGGGCGCGGGCGCCTCGCCGTCCCACAGCGCCTCGGCTGCGGCCATCTTCATCGGCTGCTGCTTGAACATGACCTTGCCGAGCAGGTCACCGCTGACAGCGGTGAGCAGTCCGGCGATCACGACGGTGACGAGCCCGAGCCGCAGCGAGGTGCGCATCACAGGAATGTGCTTCTTGCGCGCCAGGTGGAAGGCAGCGATGCCGACCATGAAGGCGCCGCCGACGAGGAAGGCGGCCGTGATGGTGTGGAAGAACTGGGTGAGCGCGGTGTTCTGCGTGAGTACATGCCAGAAGTCGGTGAGCTCTGCCCGGCCCCGCTCCTTGTTGATCCGGTAGCCGACCGGGTGCTGCATCCAGGAGTTGGCAGCCAGGATGAAGTACGCCGAGAGGACGGTGCCGATCGAGACCATCCAGATGCAGGCCAGATGGATCTTCTTCGGCAGCTTGTCCCAGCCGAAGATCCACAGCCCGATGAAGGTGGACTCGAAGAAGAACGCGAACAGCGCCTCGAAGGCGAGCGGGGCACCGAAGACGTCACCGACGAAGCGCGAGTAGTCGGACCAGTTCATGCCGAACTGGAACTCCTGGACGAGGCCGGTGACCACACCCATGGCGATGTTGATCAGGAAGAGCTTGCCCCAGAACTTGGTGGCCCTGAGGTACTTCTCCTTCTCGGTGCGCACCCAGGCGGTCTGCAGGCCGGCGGTGAGCGCGGCGAGCGAGATCGTCAGAGGGACGAAGAGGAAGTGGTAGACGGTGGTGATGCCGAACTGCCATCGCGCCAAGGTCTCCGGCGCCAGAGCTACGTCCACGTCGTCTTCTCCTTACATCGCCATGGTGACTGCGGCAGTCTGCCCCTTTAATCCCGCTAATGACGGGAGAAACGAGGCACGCTTGTGAACGCGTTCACATTCACAAGCATTATGGCTCATGCGACATTCACGCCTTCGACCGGGGGTACCTCTTCCCAAGTCCTTCAACGTCTTGTTGAATCCGGCGAATGCAGATACGGATCTCCTGGCCCGCCGGCCACCTGACCGCGACCCTCGAAGAAACCCCCACGAGCGAGGCGCTCATGGGGGCTCTGCCACTCGCCTCCACCGCCCACACCTGGGGCGAAGAGGTCTACTTCGACACGACCATCTCCCCCGCCCTGGAGGCAGCCGCCCGGCAGGTGGTGGAACCGGGCACGGTCGCTTTCTGGACCGAGGGCGACGCACTCGCGCTGCCCTACGGCCCCACACCGATCTCGCGCGGCGACGAATGCCGGCTCGCAGGCCCGTGCAATGTCCTCGGCCGGATCGACGGCGATCCCCGCCTGCTGGCGACGGTCCGCGCCGGCGACCCGATCCGCGTGGAGAGGGTCGAGACCTAGAACTCCTTGCGGAATGCCTCGGTGACGTGCAGGAAGAGGTCGTTGGCCTCGGTCTCACCAATGGTGACCCGCACGCCCTCACCCGCGAAGGGCCTGACCACGACACCGGCCTTCTCGCACGCCGCCGCGAAGTCGAGCGTACGGTCGCCGAGCCGCAGCCAGACGAAGTTCGCCTGGGTCTCCGGCACCGTCCAGCCCTGCTTGACCAGGCTCTCGTGCACCCGTACGCGCTCGGAGACCAGCGAGCCGACCCGGCCGAGCAGTTCGTCCTCGGCGCGCAGCGAGGCTACCGCTGCGTCCTGCGCGAGCTGCGAGACACCGAAGGGGACCGCGGTCTTGCGCAGCGCTGCGGCCACCGGCTCATGGGCGATCGCAAAGCCGACCCGCAGCCCGGCAAGTCCGTACGCCTTGGAGAACGTACGCAGCACCGCCACATTGGGGCGGTCGCGGTAGATCTCGATGCCGTTCGGGACGTCGACATCACGGACGAACTCGATGTACGCCTCATCCAGCACCACCAGGACGTCGGATGGCACCCGGTCGAGGAAGCGCTCCAGTTCGGCCCGGCGCACCACCGTGCCGGTCGGGTTGTTGGGGTTGCAGACGAAGATCAGCCGGGTCCGGTCGGTGATCGCACCGGCCATCGCGTCCAGATCATGCACATCACCCGCGGTCAGCGGCACCTGCACCGGCTTGGCCCCGCTGATCTGCGTGATGATCGGGTACGCCTCGAAGGACCGCCAGGCAAAGATAACCTCGTCGCCGGGGCCCGAGGTGCACTGCAGCAACGACTGGGCGACGCCGACCGAGCCGGTGCCGGTGGCCAGATGCGTCACGGGCACCCCGAAACGGTCCGCGAGCTCGTTCATCAGCCCGGTGCAGGCCATGTCCGGATAACGGTTGAAGCTGTGGGCAGCGGCGATCGCGCTCTCCACCACACCGGTCAGCGGCGGATACGGGTTCTCATTGGACGACAGCTTGTACGCGACCGGGCCGCCCGAAGCAGCCGGCTTGCCGGGCTTGTACGTGGGGATGCCGTCCAGCTCGGCGCGCAGCTTGGGGCTCGTCTCGCTCACCGCGGGTCCTCCTCGACCATCTGTACACAGCAGTACTCCAATACTGCTCACCTTATGAGGATTCACGTCCGCTGCGAATGGGGGCCCCGGGAAAAAGGAGGGGCGCTCCTCCATATCGCGCGCGCCGGTAGCTCACTCCGTGGCGCGCATCCCCCGTAGTGGTGAGTTGAGACCTCTTCGAAACATCAACCATTCGACAGGCCCATGCGGCTGGACGCGCGAGACGCCGTGGGCGCGCCACCCAACTGCCTTGATTTCCAAGGTGATTGATGATGAACGGCCATGCAGAAACGTGCCTGTCAACGAGTGAATATGCGACCGGCTCAACCGCCCGCGCGAGCCCTACTATCGGCTCGCCATGACAGCAGCAGGGAAGCACCAGGTGAGCCGGACGGAGACATCACGCCGGGGCAGCCGGCAGAGTCGGGCGGGCATCCGAGATGTGGCCGCCGCCGCCGGTGTCTCCATCACGACAGTCTCCGACGCACTCAACGGCAAGGGCCGGCTCCCGGACGCCACCCGCCGACATGTCCGCGAGGTCGCCGACCGGCTGGGCTATCGCCCGTCCGCCGCGGCCCGCACGCTCCGTACCGGAAAGTCGGGCCTTATCGGCCTGACGGTGACGACGTACGGGGATGAACCTTTCACCTTCACCGAGTTCGCGTACTTCGCCGAAATGGCGAGAGCCGCGACCTCCGCCGCGCTCGCCCGCGGCTACGCCCTCGTCATCCTGCCCGCCACCTCACGCCATGACGTCTGGTCGAACGTCGCCCTCGACGGCACCGTCGTCATCGATCCGTCCGACCACGACCCGGTCGTCACCGAACTTGTCCGCCAGGGCCTTCCCGTCGTCTCCGACGGCCGTCCGGCCGGCACGCTCCCGGTCACCGCCTGGGTCGACAACGACCACGAAGCCGCCGTACTCGATCTGCTCGACCATCTCGCCGCCGCCGGCGCCCGCCGTATCGGCCTGCTCACCGGCACCACCACCGACACCTACACACGACTGTCCACCACCGCGTATCTCAGCTGGTGCGAGCGCGTCCGCCAGGACCCGGTCTACGAGTCCTATCCGGCCCACGACCCGTGCGCCGGAGCCGTCGCGGCCGACCGGCTGCTCGCCCGCCCCGACCGGCCCGACGCCGTCTACGGGCTCTTCGACCCCAACGGCACCGATCTCCTCGCCGCCGCCCGGCGGTACGGCCTGCGCGTCCCCGACGATCTGCTGCTCGTCTGCTGCAGCGAGTCGACCGTGTACGCCACCACCGAACCGCCCATCACCACGCTCTCGCTCAAACCGCGCCGGATCGGCACGGCGGTCGTCCAGCTCCTCATCGACGCCATCGAAGGAGTCGACGAGGACCGGCCGGTCGGGCAGGTAATACCGACCGAACTGATCGTACGGACGTCATCACAGCGCCGCCCTCAGCGAACGACTGTGAGCGCCCCGCGATCCCCTTCTCCGGACTAGACCTTCCTAATCGGTACGAAACAGTCGGCGCACCAGGGGTGCGAAACGGATTCACCACCCCTGGTGCGTCACACAGCGCGGAGCTCATTCCTATGATGGGCGCACGACACCGCGGACCACCCCGACCAGGCTGGGCCGAGAGGTGAACGGCGGCGCGACGGTGGTGGAGGGGTCGATGACTCAGGGGGCCGGTCAAGGACCCGTGGTGCGGACGGCGACGTTGCGCGATTTCCGTGTACCGCCGTATGCGCAGGTTCCCGTGCAGTCACAGGAACCACAGACCGCTGCACCGCAGCAGCAGGAAGCGCCATCCGCGGCGCCGCAGCAGCATGCACCGCAGTCCTCGGCGCCGCAGCAGCAGGAACCACAGTCCGAGGCGCCAGAGCAGCACGCACCGCAGCCGCAGGAGCCGCAGGCACAGGCACAGCAATCACAGCCACAGCCACAGCGGTCTCAAGTGCAGCAGTCCACGGAGTCCGGCCATCCCGGCAACGCCGTCCCGGAGAGCGAGACCCCGGAGGGCTACACCCCCACCGCGCGTGACCTCCCGGTGATCAGCCGCAGCGGCCCCGGCGACACCGTCCAGGTGCAGATCAACCCGTCCGAGACGCCCGCGGCCGACGGGCTCGGCCCGCTCTACGTCGTCGGCGACGTCCACGGGTATCTCGACGAACTCCACGCGGCCCTCACCGAACAGGGCCTCATCGACGCGGACGGCCAGTGGGCCGCGGGCAACGCCCGGCTCTGGTTCCTCGGCGACTTCACCGACCGGGGCCCCGACGGCATCGGCGTCATCGACCTCGTCATGCGGCTCTCCGCCGAGGCCGCGGCCGCCGGCGGCTACTGCAAGGCCCTGATGGGCAACCACGAACTGCTGCTGCTCGGCGCCAAGCGGTTCGGCGACACCCCCGTCAACTCCGGGGCCGGAACCGCCACTTTCCAGGCCGCCTGGCTGCTCAATGGCGGCCAGAAGTCCGATATGGACCGTCTGCAGGACGTCCATCTGCAGTGGATGGCGCGCCTCGACGCCATCGAGCTGGAGGACGAGCATCTGCTGATGCACTCCGACACCACGGCCTATCTCGAGTACGGCGACTCGATCGAAGCGGTCAACGACACCGTCCGCGAGACCCTGACCCGCAATGACGCCGACGAGTGCTGGGACCTGTTCCGCAAGTTCACCAGGCGCTTCGCCTTCCGCGACGACGGTGGCCCGCAGGCCGTACGCGAACTGCTCTCCGCCTACGGCGGCCGACGCGTTGTGCACGGCCACAGCCCCATTCCGTATCTGCTCGGCGAGGTGGGCACCGAGGACGGTGAGGACGGCGCGCGTCCGGTTGTCGAAGGCCCGCATGTGTACGCCGACGGGCTCGCGATCGCCATGGACGGCGGCGTGACCATGGCCGGAAAGCTGCTTGTGGTCGAACTCCCGCTGCCTGACTGAGCCAACCCTCGACAGGGGATTTACGGAAACCCCCTGTCACCCCGTGCCGTAACCGCTCTACCATCGGCTTATCCGTAGCAGGCTCTCCTCCGTTTCTGCCCAACCGCCCGGTCGATGCGGGCAATCCGGCCCTACGGAGCATCGGGGGATGCACATGAACAGCGCTCCGCACCTGCTGACCGAGGATCGTGCCGAGTACGAGCGAATCCTCGATGACGCGCTGCGCAACGCCCATGACCGTCCGGATCTCGCTGCCGTGGGGCAGCGCCTGAACGCCGAGCAACTCCGCACCATGGCCCTGAACGCGACAGCACTCATCACCACAGCGGCCGCAGCCGAGTACGAGCACTATGTGAAGGTCCGCGAGGACCTGCGCGCGCCCACGGCCGCCGCGTCCGTGCACAATTCCGTGCTGGCCCCGGCCGCGGGCGAGGCAGACGAGAGCGGCGCCGGATTCGCCGCCGTCATCGCCGTACTGGCGCCGGTGCTCGCGGGAACGGCTGCGGCGATCTTTCTGCTGGTCGGCTACATCCTGAAGATGCTCAGCCCCACGCCGTCCTTCGCGGACAGCCTGCTCACCGCCGGGTGGTTCTTCGGCGCGGTCACGGCGGCCGGAATCCTGGTCGCCGCGGTCGCACTGCTGCTCACCGCTCTGCGCAACGGCGCGACCCAGGTCCCGGCCGAAGAGTCGGCGGGCGAGCCGGACGAGGTGGCCCGCGCCAGGGAGGCCTGGCGTCATGCGGTGCTGGAACGCGGCCTGCTGCCGTTTCTGCGGGCAGCGCTGGCCGATCCCAGCGCCGACCCGTCGTCCGCGGACCCGCCGAGCCATGTGAGCCGTATCCCGAAAGTCGGCTACAGCGGCCCGGACTACTCCAGCCCGAGCGAGGGCTCGACGACGGGCCAGAGACCCACCTTCACCAGTCCGGACTTCACCAGTCCGGACTTCGGCGGCCCCGAGCACCAGCCGGAGTGACCCCGGCCGGCGCCCGTGGCCGGGAGTTCACTCCGCGATCGGCAGATAGACCCGGTTGCCGGCCGCGGCGAACTCCTTGGACTTCTCGTCCATGCCCGCCTCGATCTCCTCCTGCAAGGCACCGTGCTGCCGCCGGATGTCCTGGGAGATCTTCATCGAGCAGAACTTCGGACCACACATCGAGCAGAAGTGTGCGGTCTTCGCCGGCTCGGCCGGCAGCGTCTCGTCGTGGAACTCCCGTGCCGTGTCCGGGTCGAGGGCCAGATTGAACTGGTCCTCCCACCGGAACTCGAAGCGCGCGTCGGAGAGCGCGTCGTCCCACTCCTGCGCTCCCGGGTGGCCCTTCGCGAGGTCCGCCGCATGCGCCGCGATCTTGTAGGTGATGACACCGGTCTTCACATCGTCGCGGTCCGGCAGGCCCAAGTGCTCCTTGGGCGTGACGTAGCAGAGCATCGCCGTTCCCCACCAGGCGATCATCGCGGCGCCGATACCGGAGGTGATGTGGTCGTACGCGGGCGCCACGTCCGTCGTCAGCGGGCCGAGCGTGTAGAAGGGGGCCTCCTCGCAGATCTCCTGCTGAAGGTCGATGTTCTCCTTGATCTTGTGCATCGGGACATGGCCCGGGCCCTCGATCATCGTCTGCACGTTGTGACGCTTGGCGATGGTGTTGAGCTCGCCGAGCGTACGCAGCTCCGCGAACTGCGCCTCGTCATTGGCGTCCGCGATCGAGCCGGGGCGCAGTCCGTCGCCGAGGGAGTACGTCACGTCGTAGGAGGCGAGGATCTCGCAGAGCTCCTCGAAGTTCTCGTACAGGAACGATTCCTTGTGGTGCGCCAGACACCAGGCCGCCATGATCGAGCCACCGCGGGAAACGATGCCCGTCTTGCGGCGGGCGGTGAGCGGCACGTACCGCAGCAGCACGCCCGCGTGGACGGTCATGTAGTCGACGCCCTGCTCGGCCTGCTCGATGACCGTGTCCTTGTAGACCTCCCAGGTCAGCTCCTCGGCCTTGCCGTCGACCTTCTCGAGCGCCTGGTAGAGGGGCACGGTGCCGATCGGGACCGGGGAGTTGCGCAGCACCCACTCGCGGGTGGTGTGGATGTTGCGGCCGGTGGAGAGGTCCATGACCGTGTCCGCGCCCCACTTGGTGGCCCAGGTCATCTTGTCCACCTCCTCCTCGATGGAGGAGGTGACCGCGGAGTTGCCGATGTTGGCGTTGACCTTCACCAGGAATCGCTTGCCGATGATCATCGGCTCGATCTCGGGGTGGTTGACGTTGACGGGCAGGACGGCCCGGCCCGCCGCGATCTCTTCACGGACGACCTCGGCGGAGACGTTCTCACGGATCGCGACGTACTCCATCTCCGGGGTGATCTCACCGCGGCGGGCGTACGCGAGCTGTGTCACCGCCTGGCCGTCGCGGCCCCGGCGGGGCTGGCGCGGGCGGCCGGGGAAGACGGCGTCGAGGTTGCGCAGTCCCCCGCGCGGCGAGGTGTGCTTGATCCCGTCGTCCTCGGGACGGACCGGGCGGCCGGCATACTCCTCGGTGTCGCCGCGGCCGATGATCCAGTTCTCCCGCAGCGGCGGCAGGCCGCGGCGGACGTCGGTCTCGACGGTGGGATCGGTGTACGGGCCGGACGTGTCGTACAGCGTCACGTCCTTGCCATTGGTGAGGTGCACTTGCCGGACCGGCACCCGGAGGTCGGGGCGCGAACCCTCGACGTACCCCTTGTGCCAGCCGGGCTTGCGCTCCGCCTGGTCGGCGGCAGGCGTGCGTGCATCCTGAACGGTCATGAGACCTACTCCCTACGCCGGCATTACCCGGTAACAGGTTCGGCGGTCGACGCAGCGGCTTCCGTACGATTCGTCACGACTCGTACGAAGGTCAGCGCCCTCTCAGCCCGGTGCTCCGAGCTCCCGCGTGTGCAAAGGTGCCACCACGCTAGCGTCATTTCTGGCGTGCTGAACAGTGGGCCTCTCCCGTTCTTGCGATGATCGGCCGGTGACCTCCTCGCAGCAGACACCCGAAGCACACGGCCATGCGCACAGCCACGGGCCGGCCGCGCCCGTCTCCAAGCACCTTCGCAAGGTCATCGCCGCGGTGCTGATTCCCTTCTCCACGGCGGTTTTGGTCGGGCTGTTCGTACTCTGGCCGGGCGGCGCTCCCGACCATCAGCGCAGCGGTGTCGGCTTCGACCGGCAGACCGAGCAGGGCAAGGTGGTGACGGTCGCGAAGGTCAACTGCAAGGACGTGAATGCGGCGCAGGTGCCGCCGACCGGTGACACCTCGACGCCCGAGGGGCGCGAGGCGGTCAATTCCCAGCGGGGCAGCTGCGCGAAGGCGACGATCGAGGTCACCAGCGGTAAGGACAAGGGCCGTACCTTCACCGAGATCGTCCAGCCGGACGCTCCACGGCAGTTGAGCAAGGGCCAGGGGGTGGTGGTGGCGTACGCACCCGATGCGCCCCGCGATCTTCAGTACTCCGTGACCGATGTGGACCGTAAGTTCCCGATGGTGCTGCTGGCCGGGATCTTCGCGCTCGTGGTGGTGCTGGTGGGACGGATGCGCGGTGTGATGGCGCTGATCGCGCTCGCCGCCTCGTTTGCCGTACTGACCCTGTTCATCCTGCCGGCGATCCTGCAGGGCTCAAATCCCCTGATCGTCGCGGTGATCGGGGCGAGCGCCATCATGCTGATCGCTCTCTATCTGTGCCACGGACTCACCGCACGTACGTCGGTCGCGGTCCTCGGCACGCTGATCTCGCTGCTGCTGATCGGACTGCTCGGTTCGCTCTTCATCGGCTGGGCGAGACTGACCGGCAACACCGACGACAGCACCGGCCTGATCCATGGCCTGTTTCCGAACATCGACTTGAGCGGTCTGCTGCTGGCCAGCGTCATCATCGGTTCGCTCGGTGTGCTCGACGATGTGACAGTGACCCAGACCTCGGCGGTCTGGGAGCTGCACCAGGCGGATCCGGGCTTGGGGCCGCGCGGGCTCTACCGGGCAGCCATCCGGATCGGCCGGGACCATATCGCGTCGGTCGTGAACACGCTCGTACTCGCTTACGCGGGCGCGGCGTTGCCGCTGCTGCTGCTCTTCTCGATCGCGCAGAGCAGTGTGGGCACGGTGGCCAGCAGTGAGTTGGTGGCAGTGGAGATCGTTCGGACCCTGGTGGGGTCGATCGGTCTGGTTGCTTCGGTTCCGGTGACCACCGCGCTCGCCGCGATGGTGGTGTCCGCGGACCGGCCGAGTACGGCGGGAGCGTCAGGCGCGGTGAGCGGTCCGCCGGGATCACCGGTGCCGCCGGTGCGCAGCGGGAAGGGCCGCCGCCGCAAGAAGTAGCTCATCGGCACTCCGGCCACCGCTCAACCGGCGTTCTCCTCGGCGAGGATGCGCCCGAGCGCCTCTTCCAGACTGCCCTCGAATTCGCCCAGTGTGCGCTCCTGCCCCAGCGGCACCAGCTTGTCGGTGCGGTCGAGGAAGCCCACCAGTGGCGCCGCGCTCGACCGGAACAGCGCCCGGTCGCGGCCGACCTGGAGCCTGATGCCGACGTCGGACAGCCCTGCGGGACCGGTCGGCGCAATGTGCACATCGCCGTCCCCACTCGGCCCGTTGATGCCGTCGAGCAGCAACTCACGGCCGAATGCCCAGGTCACGGGGGCGTCTCCGGGTAGATGGAAGGTCATCCGTACCGCGTAGGGGTCCTCCGTCTCGTATCGGAGCTCCACCTGGATCCGGAAGGAGAGCTCCTCTGAGACAAGGAAACTCATGAGGACCTCGGCATGGACCGACTCACGCATCGTGTACCCCGCAGTGGCTGAAGCAGAGATGAAACCTGCTGAAAACGGCCAGGATTGGCACCCCATGGCCCTCTTGACGCAATGGTGCTGGAAGCGCTGGAAGATCACAAGGAGTGATTTTTCAGATACTGATAGAGAAGGTTAGCGAACTTAGCAGCCCAGCCATACCGCTACGTAGCTGTTCGATCTCAGGCAGTAATCGTTCTTCCAGGCGAAGGGAGGGAAATGGCCATCACGGCGACAGGATCCGGCCATGACCGCGATTGCGGTCCCGATGTTCGGCGGATCCGCTCGTCGCGCCGGCTCAGCAGACGCTGACCAAGGGCACCGGTCGCTCTACCAGTCGCTGTTCGAACTCGAGGACGCCATGAACTTCCGTACGACAAAGATGAGTCCGCCGACGAGAGCGACGAAGACCAGAGCCTTGAAGAGCAGCCCGATCACAAAGCCGACGACGCTGGCAATCAGCCCACCGAACACAACAAGGGTGATAACGGGCACCGCAACCCACTTCACCCACCACGGCATCCCCGCGAACATCTCTCGCACAGCCATCGTCCTTACCTCGTTTCTCTGAGTTCCTGGCTTCGATGCTAGGCGGGAGAGGGCGGCAGCGGGGGCTCGCCGGCCCTTGAACTCCCCTGACCGAACCCCTAGGGACAGGACAGGGTCACGCTCAGCTCTCAGGCGGAGAGAAGACCACCATGACCCGCAGATCCTCGGTGACGTGGTGGAACTTGTGCGCCACTCCGGCCGGGACATAGACCACGCTGCCCCGTCCGACTTGCGTCGTTTCCATCCCGACGGTGATGGCGGCCCGGCCACTGACGACGAAGTACACCTCGTCCTGGCGGTGGGGCAGCTGCGGGTCGAGCTCGCCTGCGTCCAGTGCGTACAGGCCGACCGACATGTTCCGTTCGCGCAGGAACTGCAGATACGCACCGTCATTGGCGGCGCGCTCCGCCTCCAGCTCGTCCAGTCGGAATGCCTTCATCGTCCGCCCGCCCCTGCCTTGGTCCGATCACGTCTGCCACGATCAGACACATGAAGAATTTCGTAGTCAAGACGATCGCCAACGCGGCAGCCCTGCTGATCGCGATATGGCTGCTGCAGGACATCACCCTGACCGGTGACAGCACCGGCAGGAAGGCATGGACGCTGGTTCTGGTGGCCCTGCTCTTCGGGCTGGTCAATTTCCTTGTCAAGCCGGTGGTGAAGCTGCTCACGTTGCCGCTGTTCATCCTCACGCTGGGGCTGATCACGCTGGTGATCAATGCCCTGATGCTGCTGCTGACCTCTTGGCTGGCCGACCAGTTCGATCTGAACTTCCATGTCGAGGGCTTCTGGACGGCCGTGCTCGGTGGCCTGATCATCTCCGTCGTTTCATGGGCGATGAATGTCGCCCTGCCCGACAAGGACTGAGTACCGCGTGAATTCTGCGTATCGCATCTGTTTTGTCTGCACCGGCAACATCTGCCGCTCGCCCATGGCCGAGTCCGTCTTCCGCGCGCGAGTGGCGGACGCCGGACTCGACGGGGTGGTGGAGGTGGACAGTGCCGGCACGGATGGCTGGCACGAGGGCGACGGTGCCGACCGGCGCACCGTCGCCGTGCTGGAGGCAGGCGGCTACGAGTCCAGGCACAGCGCGCGCCAGTTTCGCGCCGCCTGGTTCCCTCTCCTCGATCTGGTGATCGCGCTGGACGAGGGGCATCTGCGGGAGCTGCGGCGGCTCGCGCCGACAGCCGTGGACGCCGCGAAGGTACGTCTGCTGCGGGCGTACGATCCATCGGCCGTCGCGGATCTGGATGTTCCGGATCCGTACTACGGCGGCATGGACGGCTTCGAGGAGTGCCTGAACATGGTGGAGGCGGCGAGCGAGGGCCTGCTCGACGCGGTACGCACGGCTGTCGAGGAGCGAGCTGCATGAGCGCGGGACATACGACCTTCCCATCGAAGACAGGGGATGGCACCAGGGCGGTACGAGCGGGGCTGCCCGAGCCGGTGAAGTACGAACCGACCCTGCCGGGTCCGGTCTTCGCGGCCCACTTCCATCTGCCGGGCGAAGCCACCGGGCCGTACACCTACGGCCGTGACACCAACCCCACCTGGACGCATCTCGAGCGGGCGATCGGCGAGCTGGAGGCGCCGGGGGAGTCCGTCGAGACCGTGACCTTCGCCTCGGGCATGGCAGCGGTCTCGGCCGTGCTCTTCTCGCAGCTCAAGGCCGGTGACGCAGTCGTGCTGCCGGTCGACGGCTATCAGGCGCTGCCGCTGGTGCGCGAGCGGCTCGAGGCGTACGGCGTCGAGGTGCGCACCGCGCCGACCGGCGACGACGCGCAGCTGTCCGTCCTGGACGGCGCCCGGCTGCTGTGGATCGAGACACCGTCCAATCCGGGGCTCGATGTGTGCGATGTGCGGCGGCTCGCGGAGGCTGCGCACACGGCCGGTGCTCTGGTCGCGGTCGACAACACCCTGGCGACGCCGCTCGGCCAGCGCCCGCTGGAGCTGGGCGCCGACTTCTCGGTGGCCAGCGACACCAAGGGCATGACAGGTCACGGCGACATCCTGCTCGGCCATGTGACCTGCCGTGATACGGAGTTGGCCGCGGGTGTACGGCAGTGGCGCAAGGTCGTAGGAGCGATCCCGGGCCCGATGGAAGCGTGGCTCGCGCACCGCTCGCTGGCCACGCTGCAGCTGCGGATCGAGCGGCAGTGCGCGAACGCGCTGGCGCTCGCGGAGACGCTGAGCGGGCGTGGCGAGGTGACCGGTCTGCGCTATCCGGGCCTGGCGACGGACCCTTCGCACAAAACAGCCTCGCTGCAGATGCGGCGCTTCGGCTGTGTGGTCTCGTTCGTCCTGCCGGACCGCGGCCACGCGGAACGCTTCATGGACAGTCTGCGGCTGGTGGACGACGCGACGAGCTTCGGTGGCGTGCGCTCCACTGCGGAACGGCGCGGACGCTGGGGCGGCGACGCCGTGCCGGATGGCTTCATCCGCTTCTCGGCGGGCGCAGAGGACGCCGAGGACCTGGTGGCAGATGTGCTGCGGGCGCTGGACGAGGCGGCGGACTCGACTCCGTAGGCCGGGGCCGTAGCCCGGGGGCCCGGGGGCGTACGCCGGTGTACGTCGGCGCGCTGAGAGGCTGTACGTACAACGGGCGGCCCGAGCCTCCCCCCTCATGGCTCGGACCGCCCTCGGTTCCACGCGTCAAGAACCGCGTGACCAAGGCTAGTTGACTCTGTGTCAGTGTCCAATCACAGTAGCGACAGCGACCTATCGACTTATTTATAGTTGGCCGGGTCCGCGGGCATTGCCCGGTGGACGCAGTCAGGCTGCATCGTCGGGCGCGTATCGTCGGGTCGGGAGGGCATGGCATGGATCTGGCCCTGTTACGCACATTCGTCACGGTGCACCGGGCCGGCTCATTCACCCGCGCCGCGGCGCTGCTCGGCCTCTCCCAGCCCGCGGTGACCGGCCAGATCCGCACGTTGGAGCGGCAGCTTGGCCGCCCGCTGTTCCTGCGCCAGGCGCGCGGAGTGACCCCCACGACCATCGGCGACGAGCTCGCGCACCGGGCCGCGCCGCATCTGGACGCCTTGGTGGAGATCGCCGAGACCGGGCTCGACGAGGAGGCGGGCGTACGAACCCTGCATCTCGCCGGTCTCCCGGAGTTCACCTCGCTGCGCGCCCTGCCCGCCCTCACCCCGCTGATCTCCCGGGGACTGGCGCTGCGCGCCTCGTTCGGAAACTCCGAAGAAACACTGGAGGGGCTGGCCGCCGGACACCACGATCTGGCCATCACCACGGCCCGTCCACGCGGCGGGCTGCTCACCGCGACTCCGCTCTGCGACGAGGAGCACGTACTCGTCGCCTCGCCGCGCTGGGCGGCGCGGCTGGGGCCCGGCGTCCTGTGCAAGGGGCATGTGGTGCTCGAGCAGCTTCCGGTCGTGGAGGTCCACGAGTCCCTGCCGCTGGTCTCGCGCTACTGGTCCGCCGTCTTCGACTCCCGGCCGGCCGCCGCGGGCGCCGTCATCGCGCCCGATCTGCGGGCGGTCCTGGAGGCCGCGGCCTCGGGCGCCGGGCTCGCCGTGCTGCCGCGCTATCTCTGCGAGGACGCCTTGCAGCGCGGCCGGGTGGTGGCGCTGCTCGACCCGCCGGTGCCCCCGCTGCGTACGTACTTTCTGGTCGTACGCACCGGCACACTCCCCCTTCCGCACATCGCGCGGGCGCACGAGTGGCTGCTGCGCGCAGCCGTCGACTGGTGACCGCAAGGCGGACAGGAGTTTCAGAACGGGTGGAGTGGGCCACTCTCTTGCCATGACCGAACGACCTGTGGTCAAGCGCACCGCACGCGCCATCCTGCTGGACGGCAGCGACCTCGTCCTGATCAAGCGCACCAAACCCGGAGTGGATCCTTACTGGCTCACGCCCGGTGGCGGGGTCGAGCCCGAGGACGCCACTGTCGTCGACGCGCTCCACCGGGAGGTGGACGAAGAGCTCGGCGCCAAGATCACCGATGTGGTGCCCTGCTTCGTCGACACTGTCGAACACATCACGGACGGCGGTGTGACGGGGGTGAAGGTGCAGCACTTCTTCGTCTGCCGACTGGAGTCCATGGACCCGGCGCGGCGGCACGGCCCGGAGATCGACGAGCCCTGCGGGGAGTACGAAATCGTACGGGTGCCGTTCAGCCGGGTCGGGATCGCGGCCGTCCATCTCGTACCGCTGTCACTGCGGCACTACCTGGACGGCAATATCGAGGGCGTACGCGCGATGCACGCACCCGACCTGGGCTAGTACGCCACCCAGCACGCCGCTAGTCGCCGGCCGCCACGAGTTCTTCGAGGGAGTCGTGGCGGATCCGGTCGGACGGGATGCCGATGCCGCGCAGCGCGTTGACACTGCTGCGGATCATTCCGGGCGGTCCGGAGAGATAGGCGTCGTACTCGTACCACGGGCCGAACTCCCGTACGGCGTCCGGGAACTGCGACCGGCCGTCGACCACCGGGCGGACCGAGAGCCAGGGGTGCGTCTGCTGGAGCCGCAGCATCGTGTCGATGTCGTAGAGGTCGAAATCGGTGCGCGCTCCGTAGAAGACCTGTACCGGACGCCGCTCGCCGTGCTCAGCGACATCCTCGACCAGCGCCTTGATGGGAGCGATACCGGTACCGCCGCCCAGACAGAGCAGACCGTTGTCGGTGGTGTGGTCGACGGTCATCGAGCCGGCGGGCGGCCCGAGGCGCAGGATGTCCCCGGGGCGGGCGTGGTGGACCAGGGCGTTGGAGACCCAGCCGGCCGGGACCGCCTTGACATGGAATGAGAGCAGACCGTCGGAGCGGGGCGCTCCGGCGAAGGAGTAGTGCCGCCAGATCCGCGGCCACCAGGGCGTTTCCACGCTTGTGTACTGGCCGGCCAGGAAGGCGTACGGCTGGTCGGGGCGAACGGTGATGATCGCGATGTCAGGAGTTCTGAGGTCGTGCGACACCACCTCGCCGTGCCACCAGGCGGGAGCGTGCCGCTCGTTCTCGGAGGCCGCGTCGATCATGATCTGGGAGATCGTGATGTACGTACGGACCCAGGCGGCCTCGGTCTCCTCGTCCCAGGTCGTCGTGGCGTACCGGCTCAGCGCGCCGATCAGCGCTTCTCCGACGGCTGGGTAGTGCGCGGCCTGGGTGCCGTACTTGCGGTGGCCGCGGCCCAGGTGCTGGAGGTAGTCGGTGAGCACGGCCGCGTTGTCCATGTGATCGGCGGCGGTGAGCAGGGCTTTGAGGAGCCGGTCACGCTGAGAGTCCATGGCGGCGGGGAAGAGGCCACGCAGCTCGGGATGGCGGACGAAGAGCAGGGCGTAGAAGTACGAGGTGACCTTGTCGGCGACGGGCTCGATCTCCGCCATGGTGCGGCGGATGAGAATGGCGTCGGGGGAAGCGGGGACCGCGGGGGCGGCGGGTGGTGGTTCATGAGGGGTGGGGGCCTCGTGGCGGCCGGGGGTTTCATGCACTGTGTGGGCCTCTTGGGCCTCGTGGGCGTTGTCGAGCGGGGGGCGCTCGTCCGGGGCGCGCTCGATCGGGTCGTGCTCGATCGGGAGGTCGTCGACGGGGACCTCGTCGAGAGCAGTCTCATCGAGCGGGGCGGCGGCCATGGGGGCGGCGGCAGCGGCCACATGGGCTGTCTGAGTTTCAGCCGCGGGCGACGGCGCGGTACGGGACGGACCGGAGCCCACCGGGCGTATGGAGGCGACGGGGCGCCGCGGGGCGGCTATTCGCTCCTGCCCGCCATCACCCGCAGACGCCCCCTCGCCGGGGGCGGGAGCGGGGGCGGCCCGGCCCTGGGCCGGCTGCTTACGAGGGGTGAACCATCCGCCTCCGCCGCTGTCACCTGCAGTGCCGTTGTCGGCCGACGTGGTGGTCGGAGCGTCCATTGTCTGCCTCGCCTCGAACATCTTTCGGTCGGTCCACGCACTTCCGCTGGTCCGGAACGTGCCTCAATTCCCCGTTGCCTCAAGACTGCTGCCGGCCCACACTAACCTCGGCCACGCGCCGATCAGGGAGAGGTAAGCCCGGAATGTGACATTGACCGCAGCGCCCGTCGTCGCAGCATGCCAGGTGGCGGGACCGCATTGGACAAAGAGCGGAAAGTCCGGGCATCCGAACCCGCTTTCCCGTTAGGCTCCAATGCCCCCATGTCCATGTGCCGGGTCTCCCGGACCCCCGGAGCTGGTGAACTATCTGCGAAATCGCACCAGTTCATAGACCTCGCGCAGATCGTCCCCCATATAGGTGTGTGTAGCCAGACCCGACAGATGGTGGTCGGCATTCACCGCCACCGTTGTGGGCACCGACGCGAAGATCTCCGCGTCGGACATGGAATCACCGTATGCAACACATGCGTCCAGGCCAACCCCGAAGTCTGCACAAAGCCGATCAGCGATCTCCACTTTCGCGGCCGCGTTGAGAATGCCCGCGGGGTCCACGGGCCGGGTGAAGGGCAGCTCGGGAAAGAGTGAGCCATGCGCCGCATGAGCTCCCCAGCCCAGCAGCCGCTCCACGAAGAAGGAGGGCGAGAGTGAAATGACGGCGCAGTAGTCGCCGCCTTTACGGATCTCCCGCCACACCTCCTGGATACCGTCGAGCCAGGGCGCCGTCTCAAAAGCGGCCGCCACATGCGCCTCGGTGAGATCGGCCCACAGAGCGTGCACACGCACCGCATACTCCGGCGGGTCGATCCTGCGGGCGATGATGTCCCGCTCCAGCTCGCCGATCTCTTCCAGCAGCCCCAGCTGCCGGGATATCTCCACGGGCGCCGCCGATCCGCGGATCAGTGTGCCGTCGAGATCGAATATGTGCAGCCTGCGTGTTCCCTCCATGTACGCCGAGGCTAGTACTCGCGATTACTCCCGCTGTCAGACGCGACGGTCCGGCCCACCCGGCACCGTGTTTCACGTGAAACCACTCAGGCGCCCCACTCGCCGGGCCCTCCTCGTCGTCCATGTAGCCGCATCCGCCGGCTGGCTCGGGCTCACGCTCGGTCTGCTCGCGCTTGCCGTCACCGCCGCCACCACCGAGTCGGGGCCGATGACCGAGGCCACGTGCCGCTCAATGAAGGTCTTCACAGACTGGCTGGTGATCCCGGTCGCGATGCTGACCCTGATCAGTGGTCTGCTGCTGTCGCTCCGCACCAAATGGGGCCTTGCCAGACACCGCTGGGTCTATACGAAGTTCTGGCTGACCCTCGCCACCATCACCGCGTCACTCTTCGCTCTGCGCCCTGGGGTCAACAGCGCGGTCGACACCATCTCGTCCGGCGCTCCCTTGGCCGAGCCGCTCGACCTGGTGATGGGCCCGGCCGTCTCCCTGACCACATACGTCTTCATGACCGTCATCTCCGTCCTCAAGCCGTGGGGACTCACGCGGCGCGGCCGGCGGTCGCGCGTCTTGGCCACTTCACCGAAAGCACTGGACGAACGATCACCGCGTCAGACAGCCTGACCTCTATGTCGACACCGCTCTCCGAGCTGCCCATTCGCCGTCTGACCACGGATGACCTCATTTCGTGCGCCGATCTGTCCGAGGACCGCGGCTGGCCTCGCGAGGAGCACAAATGGGGCCTGCTGCTGACGGCAGGGACGGGGTACGGCATCGACGACCCGGCCGGCAAGGGACTGATGACCGCCTGCGTACTGACTTCGTACGGCCCTGGGCTCGCCGCGATCGGGATGGTGCTCGTCGCCGAACGGTTCGCCCGCCAGGGCGTCGGACGGCGCCTGATGAAGCATGTGCTCGAGGTGACCGCGGAGACCCCGGTCACCCTGCACGCCACCCCGAACGGACAGCCGCTCTACGAGGAGCTGGGCTTCATGAACACTGGCCGCGCCGAAATGGTCCGCGGCCACTTCCATGCCTCGGGCCCGGCCGCCGAAGTGTTCACCCGCCCGGCGACCGCCGAGGACCTCCCTGCCGTCCTGCGCCTCGACACCGAGGTCTTCGGCCTGGACCGCACCCATATGATCACCCGCCTGCCCGCCTTCGCGGACCAGCTCCGGGTGGCGGAGGAGGACGGCGTCCTGACGGGCTACGCGGCGGCCTGGCCGAACATGGAGACTCAGGTCGTCGGACCACTGATCGCCCGGGACACGGAGACGGCGCAAGCGCTGATCGCCTCGCTGGCGGCGGGCACGGACCGGCCGCTCCGTACGGATATCGACCTACGCCATGAGGCACTGCTCACCTGGGTGAAGAAGCACGGCCTGGAGCCGATCGCCTTCAACGCGGTGATGACGTACGGCATCCCGAGCCTTCCGGGGGACTGGACCCGCCGCTTTGCACCTTTGACGGTCGCGGCGGGCTAGCCGGTCGGGCAGATCCACCTTCAGTGGTGGGCTGCGGTGGCCAGCGCCGCGTCGGGGCTGGAGGCGGCGATGACCTGACTGGTGTCGGTGCGGCGCTCGAGACGGCGTGAGAGGACGGCGAGAGCGAGAGCCGAGGCGGCGAGGGCGGCGCCGACCCAGTTGGGGGCGGTGTAGCCGAGGCCGGCCGCGATGACCATGCCGCCCAGCCAGGCCGAGAGCGCGTTGCCGAGGTTGAAGGCGCCGATGTTGACGGCAGAGGCCAGCGTGGGGGCTCCGGCAGCCTGGTCCAGGACCCGCTTCTGCAAGGGCGGGACGGTCGCGAATCCCAGGGCCCCGATCAGCACGATGGTCACGGCCGCCGCGATCCTGTTGTGGGCGGTGAGCGTGAACAGGGCGAGCACGACCGCAAGGGCACCCAGCGACACATACAGCATCGGCATCAGGGCACGGTCCGCGAACTTGCCGCCGACGAGGTTGCCACCGACCATGCCGAGGCCGAAGAGGACGAGCAGCCAGGTGACGGAGCCATCGGCGAAGCCGGTGACCTCGGTCATCATCGGCGTGATGTAGGTGATGGCGGCGAAGACTCCGCCGAAGCCGAGGACCGTCATCGCCATGGCGAGCAGCACCTGCGCATTGCGGAAGGCGGCCAGCTCGTGGCGCAGCCGTACACCCTCGACCTTCGGCATGTGGGGTACGAGCTTCGCGATGCCGACGAGGCCGATGACACCGAGCCCGGCGACGAAGGCGAAGGTCACCCTCCATCCGATGCTCTGGCCTACGAAGGTGCCCAGCGGGACGCCCACGACATTGGCCACTGTCAGACCGGTGAACATCATCGCGATGGCGCCGGCCTTCTTCTCGGGGGCGACGAGATCCGCCGCGACGACCGAGCCGATACCGAAGAACGCGCCGTGCGCCAGCGAGGCGACTACCCGGCCGGCGAGCATCACGCCGAACACCGGGGCGACCGCGGAGAGCAGGTTGCCCGCAATGAAGAGTCCCATCAGCAGCATCAGCATGCGCTTGCGGGAGATCCGGGTGCCGAGGACGGTCATCAGCGGGGCGCCGAGTACGACACCGAGCGCATAGCCGGTAACCAGGAACCCGGCTGTGGGGATCGACACCCCGAAGTCCGTGGCGACCTCGGGCAGCAACCCCATGATCACGAACTCGGTGGTGCCGATACCGAAGGCCCCAATGGCGAGTGCGAGGAGCGCGAGTGGCATGGAACAACACCTTCCGAGACGATTGCATCTGCGCCTTACGAGCGTCGACAATAATTGCATACGCGGGCTAATTGCAAGCGCGGGCTATTGCACTCGTCGTCTATTCTGGTGAGAAGCCGCTCCGGCCCGGAGGAGGAAGACACATGACCGCGACCGATCCCGCACTCATCGCTCTCTCTCAGAGCTGGTGCGCTCTCTCCCTGCTCCACGGGAAGATCGAGGCCCATATCGAGCGCGCCCTCGAGTCCCGGCACGGCCTGAGCATGCGCGAGTACTCACTGCTCGACGTCCTGAGCCGCCAGCACAGCGGCCCCGGCGGCCATCTGCAGATGAAGCAGGTCGCCGACGCCGTCGTCCTCAGCCAGAGCGCCACCACCCGCCTGGTCACCCGCCTCGAGGACCGCGGCCTGCTGACCCGCTATCTCTGCGACACCGACCGGCGCGGCATCTACACCGACGTCACCGAGGCCGGTCTGCAGTTGCTCGCCGAGGCGCGGCCCACCAACGACACGGCTCTGCGCGAGGCGCTCGATGAGGCAGCCAAGAACCCCGAGCTGGCTCCCCTGGTCAGGACTGTCGAGGAACTGCGGGTCCCCGCGTAGTCTGCCGATCATGAGCGATCTGGAAATACGGCCGGCGGCAGTCGAAGACATCCCGGCGATCGTGGCGATGCTCGCCGACGACCCGCTGGGCGCTCAGCGCGAATCGCCGGAGGACCTCGCCCCGTACACCGCCGCCTTCGAACGGCTTGCCCAGGACCCGAATCAGTACCAGGCCGTCGCTGTACGCGAGGACCGGGTCGTCGGCACGCTCCAGCTCACGATCATCCCCGGGCTGTCCCGCCGCGGCTCCACCCGCTCGATCATCGAGGGCGTCCGCATCCACGCCGACGAGCGCGGCAGCGGACTCGGCACCCGGCTCATCGAATGGGCCATCGACGAATCGCGACGTCAGGACTGCCAGTTGGTGCAGCTGACGTCGGACGTCAGCCGCACCGATGCGCGCCGCTTCTATGAGCGGCTCGGCTTCACCGCCTCCCATGTGGGGTTCAAACTCCCGCTCTGACCAAGGGAATTCATCGTGCACCGGATCAGTGACGAGCAGCGCCGCATCCGGCTCGGCCGCCGCCATCTGCTGGCCCCGTCCGTACGGGGTGACACACCGGTGGCGGTCGCCGACGCGATCGTCGCACTGCACGCCACCGACGCCTCGACCGTCTTCCTCTCCGCCTGCGCACGCCTCACCGATCCGGGCGTCCAAGCCGTGGAGCAGTCCCTGTACGAGGACGTGACGCTGGTCCGGCTGCTCTCCATGCGGCGCACGCTCTTCGCCGTCTCAGCCGAACTCGCCCCGTATGTCGATGCGTCCACCGCGCGTTCCATCGCCGCCAAGGAGCGCAGGACACTCATCAGTCATCTGGCGGAGGACGGGAACGGGCTGGACGAACAGTGGCTCGCCGAAGCCGAGGAGGCGGTCCTGGCCGCTCTCGCCGCACGCGGCTCCGCGACCGGCGGCCAGCTCTCCACCGACGTCCCGGCCCTTCGGACGAAGATCACCGTCTTCCCCGGCAAGAAGTACGAGACGGTACAGGGCGTGGCCAGCCGGGTGATCCGCGTACTCGCCGCCGACGGCCGCATCCGGCGGGACCGGCCGCGCGGATCCTGGACCTCCAGCCAGTTCCGGTGGACGGCGAGCGAGCCATGGCCTCCGTTGCCGCCCGCCGAGGCACGGGCCGAACTGGCCAGGCGCTGGCTGCTCTCGTACGGACCGGCCACCGAGGCCGACCTCAAATGGTGGACGGGGTGGACCCTCGGCGATGTACGCACAGCGCTGGCTGCCGTCGGCGCCGAGGAGGTCGGCCTCGATGCGGGCACGGGCTATGTGGCGCCCGGCGACACCGTGCCCGAACCGCCCGTGGAGTCCTGGGCCGCACTGCTCCCCGCGCTCGATCCGAGTGCCATGGCCTGGGCCGACCGCGGCTTTCATCTCAGCGTTGACCATCGCGCCGCTCTCTTCGACCGCTCGGGCAATATCGGCCCCACCGTGTGGTGGAACGGAGAGATCATCGGCGGCTGGACCCAGCGCGCGGACGGCGAGATCGTCTGGCGACTGCTGACCGACCCGGGCCGTGAGGCCGCCGCCGCGATCGAAGCGGAGGCCTCACGACTGTCGGCGTGGGTGGGAGAGGCACGGATCACGCCCCGCTTCCGTACGCCGCTGGAGCGGGAGTTGACTGCCTGACGGCTGTCCGGGGTCAGCCTCGCGCCCGTTTCACGTGAAACATCACCTCCGTTTCACGTCCTCATCCGTTTCAGTCCACATCCGTTCCACGCGGACATCCGCTTCAGCTTCGGAGTCCGCGCCAGCCCTCCTTGTCCACGCCGCCGGGCACCGCCTCGCCCGGCTCGTACGGTGCACGTGTGAAAACGAACGACCCCAGGTCGAGATGGCTCACCGACCCGTCGTCCCGCCGCACCGCCCGCAATGTCTCCCCCGCGTAGTAACCGTCAAGGCCCGTCCAGGTCCCGTCCGCCTCTGCAACGAAGTGCGAACCGCGGCCGGTGCCGCGGAGCGGCTGCAGTTCCACACCACGGTCGGCGCCAAGGCGCAGACCGAAGGAGTATGTCCCCCAGTACCAGGGCCCGGTCAGCTCAAGGAGCGACTGATCGACCTCGGGCAGCGGCAGCCAGGGCTCAGGGATACGCGGCTCGGCCTCGGCCACGATCCGCACGAGATCGGCGGCGACCACCGCGGTAAGCGGCCCCGAGGTGGCATTGGCGAGCGCGACGGCGGCCACCCCGTCGTCCACGCTCACCCAGAGCCCGGCGACAAAGCCGGGCAGCGAACCCGTGTGCCCGACCAGAGTGCGCCCGTCCCTCCGCTGGACCTGCATCCCCAGGCCGTAGGCGCTGTCCCACTCGCCCACCTCCGCCGGCACGGACGGCGTCCGCATCTCCCGCACGGACGCGGCGCTCAGCACGCGGTCGTCACCCTCGGCAAGGAATGCGGCGAACCTGCAGAGATCGGCGGCGGTCGACCAGAGCTGTCCGGCCGGAGCCATCAGACCGAGATCCTCGGAAGGCTCGGGGAGTATCACATCGGCCCAAGGGTGCACCGCCCAGCCGCCGGCATACGGGGCCCGAGTCTGTGCGCTTGTACGGTCCATGGCGAGCGGTTCCAGGATCTCGCGCTGCAGGACCTCCTCCCAGGACGCCCCGCGTACCGCCTCGATCAGCGAACCGAGCAGTGTATAGCCAGGGTTGGAGTAGTGGTGGCGGCGGCCGACGGGATGCATCCGCGGCTGTTCACCGAGGACATCGGAGAGTTCGGGGCGGAGCGAGCCCGGCGTCCGCTCCCACCACGGCGCCGGGGATTCCGCGCCCAGACCGGCGCTGTGGCCGAGGAGCTGAGCGACGGTCACATCCCCCACTCCCGTGCCGGGGAGATGCTTCTCCAGAAGGTCGTTCAGGTCCAGCAGCCCCTCGTCGCGCAGCCTCAGCACCAGGACGGCCGTGAAGGTCTTGGTGATCGAGCCAATGCGGTACTGGGTGTCGGCGTCCGGGGCATGTCCGTCGACCGAGCTACGGGAACCCGTCCAGACCAGGTGTCCCTCGCGCGCCACAGCGGCGACGACCGAGGGGGCGCGCCCTTCGGACTGAGCGACGGCGATGCGATGCAGAAGGGCTCGTTGCGTACCGGGGAGCAGCTCTCCAAAAGGTGAGGTCATGGGGCAGGTCTATCGCTGTCGGTCCCCCGCGTCGACTTGAGTACGCGGTACAAGGAGACGCGGCACAGGCCTCTCTATACCCAAGAGGCTTGACGGGGCATCGTCGCCGCGGTCGAAGGCGCCGTCGCCATATGCCGCGCCAAACGCAGCACCCGCCCCTCTGCCAACTCCACCCAACTCGAAGCGCTGGTCAGCACAGCGATCGGCGGCTGAGCACGTCGGCCGATTTGCGAGCCGGCAGGTGGGCCCGCGGCACCTTCTCGGCATCGTCGGGCTCGCGCAGCAGGTGCGCGTGCATAACCAACCCGGCCTGGCTCAGCAGCTCGGCGGCGGCAGTACCCGAACCCCATGGCCGGCGAGGGGCGCGGTGCACTCGGTCCGAGTGACGATGGTGGTCGGCCACGGCGGGCGCATCAGCTCGGCACCCGGCACCGCCCCGAGCCCGGCGGCTGTCTCGTGATGGGCGACCAGGCAGGGCAGGCAGCAGCGACACATCAGGGCGTGGCTGCCAGCGATGCGGCCTCCCATGCAAACCCGTCCGGGTCGGTGAAAGGCCCGGCATCGCCGCCGATCATGAGCCGGTGCGATCCGGTGCCGTCGGGAGAGACGCCGACGTCCTTGGCAAGGGCACGGCGTCTGTACAGCGCCAGCTTGACGGGACTCGACCCAGCAGCGAACTCGACGTACATGCGGCCGAAGCTCTTCGCCACGGCAAGGCCTTGGTCGACGTAGAACCTCTTGCTCGCGGCCACGTCCGCGACTCCCAGCAGGAGCACAATCTCGTCGACCCGCCGGGTGGCAGGGCCGGTGTCCTTCTTCGCCGAGGTCGCGACCTTCCAGATCGTCCCGTCCGGGGCCTGTACGACACCGCCGTAGCCCCACAGCGACTTCGCGGCAGGCTTCAGCGACGTGGCGCCGGCGTCGAGGGCGGCGTCGATGAGGCTGTTGACGGTGGCCGGCTGGGACACCGTGAGCGCCAGCGTGAACCCACGGAAGCCGGTTGTGGGTGCCTCCGAGGCCCGCAGGCGTATCTGCGTGTCCAAACCGAAGGCGGCGGTGTAGAAGTGGTTGGCGGCCGTGGGGTCGGCCACGTCGAGGGTTACGGATTCGATGGATGCCATGGCCATCACGCTAGTTGCGGCTCGGCGACCGGCGCTTCTTGATTCCTGATCGGTCTTGTCACCTGTTTCGCCACACACGGCGGCATCCCCGCCGCAGCGCCCGTTGCGCGGCGCCGGTAGGCGCTGGTCGGCATGCCGACCAGCTCGGTGAAGCGGGTGCTGAAGGTGCCCAGCGATGAGCAGCCGACCGATGAAGCAGACCTCGGTGACGCCGAGGTCTCCACGACGCAGCAGCGCCGTCGCGCGCTCGATGCGACGCGTCATCAGATAGGCGTACGGCGACTCCCCGTAGGCCAGCCGGAACTGGCGGCTGAGGTGCCCGGCCGACATGTTCACGCCGCGGGCGAGCGCCTCGACGTTCAGCGGCTGCGCGTACTCCCGGTCGATCCGGTCACGGACTCGGCGCAGCCGCGCGAGGTCGCTCAGGCGCTGCGCCGCGGTGCGTGCGCGGCCCCACGATGGGTGACACATGAGAGAACTCCTTTTCATCGATGTCCGCGAGCACCTGGGTTGCATGCTGAAGTAGGCGGCGAGGTGCTCGATGGCGATGACCGGCTCGCCGGAGCCGACGAGCCGGTCGAGCAGGCCGAGCAGGCCGAGCGACTGCTCGACGGCGGCAGGATGGAGGCCGGTGGCCGGCTCGGCGAGGATGTCGACGCCGCCGTTGTGGGCAGTCGGCGTGCGCGCCTCGGCCTCGGCGGCCGACATCGCGAGCACCTCTGCGATGGCGCGGGCTCCGAAGGGGTGGTCGAGGACAGCTGCCTGGAAGCGCCGGCCGCCGCATTCTTCGCAGGTGGTCGCGACACCGGCCATCATGGCCGGATCGATGACCGGACGGCTCAGCGCAGCTCCTGGATGCGGACCAGGTTGCCCGCGGGATCGCGGAAGGCGCAGTCGCGGACGCCGTACGGCTGCTCGGTCGGCT